>CAMOZZ010000036.1 GCA_946631165.1 uncultured Lachnospiraceae bacterium
AGAAGGCAGCAGCCATGGGCTTCGGCGCGGTGCTCTTCGAGGGCAATATCGGTTTTTACGGCAAGTCCGGCTTCACTTATGCCCGTGAGTTCGGCATCCGCTATCACGATCTGCCGGAGGGTGCGGACGATTCCTTCTTCCTCTGCAAGGAACTCATTCCAGGATACCTGAATGATGTCACAGGCGTATACCAGACCCCGCAGGGTTACTACGTGGACGACGCGGACGTGGAGGAATTCGACAAAGCGTTCCCACTTAAGCAGATGCTGAGACTCCCGGGACAGATCTTCTGAATCGGATTGCGAACTAAAAACTTTTGGGCAAAGAATGGGTCCTCTGTGAAACAGAACTTCTTCTTCGCCTGCCGGGGAAAGGAACAGGAGGGTATTCTTATCTTGCGGAACAGGGCGGAAACAAAAGAAGATTAAAAAACGATGGAAGAGAAAATGACTATTGACTAACGAACGAACGTTAGGTATAATGAGAGACAAAAAAGAACATTATAACCAGTTTGGAAAGAGGGCAAAGAGCATGGAAAAGAACAATACACGGGAAGAAATACTGGAGGCAGCCCTGGATCTGTTCGCTGTCAATGGATATGAAGCAACCAGTATCTCGCAGCTCGCCGATGCGGTAGGTATCCGTAAAGCATCCCTCTACAGCCACTTTGCCAATAAGCAGGATATTCTGGATACTGTTGTCGAAACTGTTCTGAAAGGATATGCCGACCATTCGATTTTTGCACGTGCTGACTGGAACAATCCGGAATACACAAAGGATAAGACCGGTATGACTGCAGAAGATGTGGCAAAGCTCATCCAGGGACAGATGCGCTATATCCTGCATGACACGCATATAAGCAAGGGCAGGAAGATGCTCATGATCGAGCAGTTCCGAAATGCAGAACTGGCAGAACTGCATACGAAGCAGAATTATGAGGATGTGCTGAATTACTTTACAGGTCTGATGCGATTCCTGATCCGTGAGGAGACCTTAAAAAATGCCGATCCCGGGATCATGGCCGCGCAGTTCTCATCCCCGATCACCGTCTGGATCAACCTGTGTGACAGGGAACCGGAACGTGAAGAGGAAGTCATGGAACTGGTCAGGAAACATGTGATGCAGTTTTTTGAGATCTATCAGAAATAGATCCATTGGAATGAGGGATTTACGATAGCCGGTCAGATCGGAGACGGCTGACCGGTATTCTTTTCAATAATAGACTAACGAACGATAGGATGGAACGTAGGAGATATAAGATGAAAAAGAAAGTTTTTCCAATATCAATGGCAGTTTTATGGGGGATTGTATTTACAACAGCTATGCAAAGCCTGACACTGGGAATCTGTATGGGCTTGATGATGGGAATTGCATTCGGACTGTTCGATTCCGAAAAAATGGATCACCAGGAAAGAGAATAGTATCGAATCTATAAAACATGGAGGATATGACAATGAAAGATGAGTTTGCAAAGTGGATGCCTGTTATAGCGCTTGCCTGTTTTGCGGCAGCTGTGTTTTTGATCGCTGAGGGGTATTTCTGGCCCGGAATCGCATTAATTGGAGCCAGGACGAGCTTTTCTTCCGCAGCAGCTGTTAAAAGGAAGAAAAACGATGCCTCTGACGAGATAATTGGAGGAAAACAGGATCATTATGCCAGCAGAAGTTAATCCAAAGTATGCTGCAGAAAGAAATAAACGATTTGAGGAAGCGGCGATGAAAGAAAATGAACTTACTGTTCCGAACAGGAAAATGCGAGGGAAATGATGAGACTGAAAAATATACTGATAGTAGTTAAAGATATAAAAAGGGCTAGACAATTCTATCAGGATCTGTTTGGCCTTGCGCTGATCCTGGATAATGACGGCAATATGATCCTGACAGAAGGACTGGTACTGCAGGAAGAAAAATACTGGAAAGAGTTTCTGGGGAAAGAGATCATTCCGGAGAATAATTCCTGCGAACTCTATTTTGAGGAGTCCGATATGGAAGGATTTATAGAGAAACTCGAACGGTATTATCCGGATGTGAAATATGTGAACCGGCTGATGACGCACAGTTGGGGACAGAAGGTCATACGTTTCTATGATCCTGATGGTAATCTTATAGAAGTAGGGACACCGGTTTGACATGGCCAATACTATAACTGTCATCCGAATCGTTTGCAGTATTGCCTTAATTTTCTGCCCTGTGTTTTCACCGGCGTTCTATGCATTGTATATCACTGCCGGGGTCAGCGATGCGGCAGATGGAGCGGTTGCTCGGAAAACAGGTACTGTCAGTGAATTCGGATCAAGACTCGATACCACGGCTGATTTTGTATTGGTCGTTGTATGTCTGATAAAACTGATTCCGGTCGTTTATGTACCGTCCTGGCTGATCATCTGGATTATTTTGATTGCCGTGATCAGGCTGATCAACTTAATTTCCGGTTATGTTATTCGAAAAGAAATAGTTGCGTTACACACAGTAATGAATAAGGTGACGGGAATACTGCTTTTTGTGCTTCCAATGACTTTAACAGCCATTGATCTGAGATACAGTGGCGCTTTCGTCAGCGTTGTGGCAACATTCGCAGCGATACAGGAAGGACACCTGATCAGAACAGGGGAAAAATAATGTTCCATATTCTTCCCTCTTGATTTTCTTTATTCCGTAGAATATAATAAGCGCAGGTTAGGATAGTCTAACCTGTTTTTTTGCAATGTGATTAGACGAATCTAACAATAAAGAGATACTATGTTTTTCAGGAGGCGGCAGGATGTTTTGGGATAATGTAGCAGGTGTATATGACATTTTTGTCAATGTCATTAACAGGAAGACGCACCGAAAGCTGAAGAGGATCCTGTCAGCCCTGATCGAGCCGGGAGATGTTGTGCTGGAATGTGCCTGCGGAACAGGTTTGCTGAGCGCTGTTATAGCGCCGAAATGCCGGCACCTTACAGCGACAGATTTCTCTCAGAAGATGCTGAAAAAAGCGGAAAAGAATTGCAGGGATTACCGGAACATTACGTATACCCGGGCTGACATCACTGCACTTGCTTATCCGGACGGCAGTTTCGATAAGGTCGTGGCAGGCAACGTGATCCATCTGCTGGACAATCCGCTGACAGCCCTGCATGAACTGGACAGGGTCTGCAAAGACGGGGGAATGCTGATCATTCCGACTTATATGAATAAAGACGCCAAAGGAAAAACAAGCGGCTTTGCGGGCGCTGTCGGAAAAGCAGGGGCGGATTTCAAAAAGCAGTTTACCACAGACAGCTACAAAAAGTTTTTCCGGGATGCAGGGTATCACGACGTGAAAGTCTCGCTGGCCGATGGGCGCATTCCCTGTGCCGTGGCGGTCATGAGAAAAATTCGGAGAAATGAGATCTGTGAGAATTTATTATCCGGAGCGAATGGTACAGGAGTTTCTTAAACTGCAGCAGGGGCAGATTGATGAAGAAGGAGCAATGAAACAATGCAGCTTGGAGTCATAGGAAGATTGTTTCCTCTCATGTTCAGCAAAGTCGTCTATGGATATACGGCCAGGGCAGTTCCGGAGCTGAACATGCGGACGTTTAAGAAAAAGCATCGGAAAGAATATAAAGCGATGGTGGGAAGAACGCCTTCGGTCGGTTCGATGAAAGATAATATGTTCGCACCGGTGATGTATCTTGCGTGCTACGGATTTTCCTATTATAAGGCAGATCCGGAGCATATCACGCCGGATGTTTTCGCCGGAATGATCGATGCGCTCTGCAAAAGCGATATGATGAAGCGGTTTTATAAGGGAAAAAACTGCTTCGATCCAAAAGAGATCGATAAATACGTCCGCGGCTCACAGCGGTCGAAAAAGCGGGAATATCGGATGGACTGGGTCTTCGATTTTTCCTATGACCTCTCGGTTCCGGAATACTATGTGACGCATCGGGAGTGCGGTGTCTGTAAGATTGCACAGCAGGAAGGTCTGATGTTCCTGACGCCTCATATGTGTGTGATGGATTATCCGACCATTGAGTATAAAGGCGGAAAGCTGCTGCGCACAAAGACCCTTGGTGCCGGCGGGGACTGCTGCGATTTTCATGTGGTAAAGAAAACATAAGAGGAAGATAAGCGAAGATACAAAAGGATGCCGCTTGGCATGCAGGGGACAGAAAACATGAAATATCATATTGAAAAAAACACCGTTCAGGAGACGCTGGTCATTCCTCTTTTCGGACGGCTTGTGTGCTCCGAGCATTTTCCGGAGCTGTTTTCCGATCCTGAAGCGAAGCGGATCTGTGACAGCCTGGACTATGATTTTGCAGAGAAACGAAAGAAAATGGAATCTGCTGCAGGCTTATTCGGAGCCTTGGAAGTGGCGCAGCGTCAATATGACCTCCGCTGCGAAGCAGAGATGTATCTGAAGGAGCATCCGAAAGCGGCTGTCGTGAATCTCGGCTGCGGCCTGGACGATACCTTCTCGAAAGTCGATAACGGACAGTGCAGGGGTTACAACATCGATCTTCCGGATGTTATCAAAGTGAGAAATGACCTTCTCCCGGCTGGTGAGCGGGAGAAGAATCTTGCTTGTGATTTAAATGACTATTCCTGGATGAACAGGATCGATGCTTCAGGCGGGGCAGTATTTTTTGCTGCAGGTGTATTCTATTATTTCAGGACGGCAGAGGTGAAAAGGTTGTTTCATGCTATGGCGGAGCATTTCCCCGGCGGAGTACTGGTCTTTGATTCCTGCAATGAACGGGGAGCGAAGCTCATGCGGAAGACATGGCTGAAAGAGGCAGGAATCACCGACGACAGTGCGTTCTTCTCCCTGGAGGACGAATCGGCGCTGGCTGGATGGAGTGATCTGTTTACTTCTGTTACGGCAAAAAGCTATATGCGCGGATACAGGGATATCTATGGAAATGTTGGCCTGATCCATAAGCTGATGATCCGTTTTTGCGATGGTCTTGTCAGAATGAAGATCGTAAAGATCGTTTTCGGAGAATGATCAGATGACTCGAAAAGAACAGCTCAAAAGCGCCGGCGCCGGTTGGAGTATATGAGCAAGTCTCTTTGATAATCACTGAAAGTGTAAATACGGACGCAAATCCGGACGCAAAATTTCGTTTGGTTTTGCGTCTGATTTTGTTTATAATACGAATAAAGATGATGGCTTTGCTGCAGATAAAGATGACCGGAAGCCAGTGACAGGACAAGAACCGGTTCGAAGCCGGTGGTACTGAATGTTTCTCTGTATAAAATGATCCCTGACTATGATTCCTTTGAGAAGACTGTCGGGCAATGCTGGAAAGAGATCCATCCGGAGGTTGAACTGAATTTTACGGATTGGGATTGTTACAGCGGAACAGTCCCTGATGATCTGGATGTTTTTGTATTGGATGCCATGAGTCTTGACGCCTTTGCAGAGAAGGATTCTCTTCTGACTTTGTCAGAGGAGGAGATTCAGGATTATGATGATCTGATTCCTTCCTTTGTTGATGGATGCCGTGTTGATGGAGATATCTGCGTGGTCCCGCAGTTTCTTTGTACAGATCTGCTTTACACACGCAAGGATGACGCTGGTCTGAAGAACGTGAAAAGCATTCGTGAACTATACGAGGCTTTGGGAAGCAGCGGGTTATTGCTCGACAAACAAAGTGCTGGGTTGGGGATCTGCATGTATTTGCAGGCACAGATTGACGGGACACAGCAATACACAGATCAGTATCCGCCCCTCAGATAAGACACCCTCGATCAGGAGGCATTTTCTTCGCTGGAGGAGATAAGGGATATGCACCAGACAGATCCGGAAGGGATTTCTGAAGACAGCGGCTGGTTCCCTTATGCCCGGAAATTTGCAGAGGGAATGGGGAATGCATACATCGGATTCTCAGAGTCCATGGATGTCATGGAGGAAAGCGCATCCGAATTGGATTTCCGGCTTTTCTCGATGACGGATGATAAAGATATTCCTGTTTTTTATGTGGATGCTGCCGCGGTCAATGCGAAGATCAGCGATGAGAAGAAAGCACTTGCCATAGAGTTCCCTCAATATGATCACAGGGAGAGATCTGCTGGTCAGGGCATCGGCGAAGGATGGTGATCCACGATATCTGCTTACGTCGAGATACAGCGTATATGATATGCTGGAGGCAGACTACCCGGTCTATGCGGATCTTAAAACCGTTGCCTCGGTCCCGGAAGCCTTTGTATTCCGGATCCGGCCGGATGGAGACAGATATCTGGACATGGCAGAGCAGAATGCAGATCTGCTGCCCTCTTTATCCGACTGAGTGGATATGAAGAAATGACAGGAGTATTTTAACGTTTTCCGGGAGGTTCGACATTGAAGAAATTCTGCATATTAATGATTGTGATATGTTTGTTTTTATGTACGGGATGTCATAAAAACACAACAGCCGCTGAGCCTGACGGACGGGCTGATACAGACTGTGTTTATACGGAATATTCACTGGAGCGGAACGGGATTGCCCTGCACCTGGACCGGGTTTCTGCAGAGGGAACAGCTTCTCAGAAAAGTATACTGCTGATCCATGGCGTTACATACTCATCCCATGAGTTTGATATTGACTATAAGGATTACAGCCTTGTCCGGAAACTTGCGCATGAAGGATATGATGTATGGCGGCTGGATATTGCAGGATTCGGACAGTCCGAAAGTGTTCCGGATGGCTTTTTGCCGGATTCCGTTTCATTCGGAAAATCGTTCTGGTCATGGTAACCCATCAGCCTGCGGAAACCATCGCCCTACAGGACAGATGCCGGGGACCCGTCCGGTGCATAGTTGATAACCCGGCTTCCCGCTTTTGTCAGATCGGTAAGAAGACGGATCGTTGCAGCCTGTTCTTCTGTTCTACGCCTTTCCTTGTCATCGTTTATCCGGTTCATAAAAGGTTCCCTTCATCCGTGTCAGCCTGTCTAGTTTCGCATGGCGCAGGTAAGCGCAATATCATTGCCTGCCGCATCATCATCGCAATAAAGGTCTCATTCCGCAATTCCAACAATTGTACAATTGGTTATAAAGATGATGACAAATTTGCTCAGATATTTCTATCAATAAGAAATAAAAAGCATTTGTAGGCATGGTACAGGCATCCTGCAAAACGGAATGATTTTCCGAAAATAATTAAACAGAATGAGCAGGATTTCATAAAAACTATATCATTAAAGCCGTTTTCATGTTATTCTGATAATAGTCTGTTATTTTGAAACAGGAGGCATTATGAAGGACGTTTTCATCTATCTGATGATCTATGCCGGCAGCGCGCTGATGGTTTACAATATCTACCGTTACATGTGTTTTTCCAGAGATGTCCGGGAACACGGGAACTGGGAACGGGAACAAAAGCTCTTTTATATTCCGATCTGGCTGCTGGTCATGTTTTTTGTCGGATATCTGGTTGTCGGGGTTTTCGGGAAGCCGGATCTCGTCATAGCGGGCATCCTTTTTTTCGGCAGTGTTTTTGTGTTTGTCATGCTTCTTTTCATCCGCCGTATATTTAACAGGATACGGGAGAATGAGCAGCTTGAGGCAAGGCTGACTGCTGCGGAAGAGGCCAGTAAGGCAAAAACATTTTTCCTGTCCAATATGTCTCATGACATTCGCACGCCATTGAACGCGATTATCGGATATACCGCTCTGGCTAATCAGGAAGGAGTTTCCAATGAGGAAAAAAGCGAATATATTGACAAGATCGATCTGGCAGGCCGTCAGCTTCTGGATATTGTGAACGATGTACTGGATATGAGCCGCATTGAAAGCGGGAAGTTCAGTCTCGAACCGGCCCCGGTGAATCTGGAAAACTGTATCCGGGAAGCAGGAGATCTGGTCAGGACACAGCTGGAAGCAAAAAAAATCAGCCTGTCCATATCCTGCGAAGCTGCGCATAAATGGGTGCTGTGTGATAAAGTCATGCTGGATCGTGCACTGATGAATCTGCTGTGCAACGCAGGAAAGTTTACAGAAGAAAACGGGAGCGTCTCCCTGCAGCTGACAGAACTTGCCGGAGATGATAAGACCGGCCGTTATGAGATCCGTATCAAGGATACCGGCATTGGTATGAGCCGGGAATTTGTGGAGCGTCTGTTTGTCCCCTTTGAACGGGAACGGACTTCGACGGTCAGCAGAATCCAGGGAACAGGTCTTGGTCTGGCGATCACCAAAAATATTGTGGAACTGATGGGCGGCAAAATCGCTGTCCGGACCGAGAAAGGAAAAGGGACGGAATTTACGATTACCGTTGCATTCCCGCTGGCGGAACCGGAAGAGGAAATCAGTTCCGGTGCGGGAGAGGAGATCTCCTTTGAAGGGATGCGTGCACTGCTGGCAGAAGACAATATGGTCAACATGGAGATTGCACAGATGCTGCTTGATCAGGCGGGATTCCTGATCGAGACAGCAGAGAACGGAAAAATCGCCGTGGAAATGACAGCAGCATCTGAACCGGGATACTATGATGTGATTTTGATGGATATACAAATGCCGGTTATGGATGGATACACGGCAGCGAAGGCAATCCGAGATCTTCCCGACCCCAGACTCGCTGCTGTTCCGATCATCGCCATGACAGCGAATGCATTCCAGGAAGATATAAAGAAAGCGGAAGACGTTGGGATGAACGGACATATCGCCAAGCCGCTTGATATCCCTGACATGAAAGCAACGCTGCAGCGTGTTCTGCAGAATAAGCAGCAAGGTAATCCGGGACCGCCTCATTCATGAGAATTTTCTACCCTGGCGGGCATATAAATCTTTTGGGCGAGAAGAGCTAAACAAGAGTCTTTTCGCTTTTTTCGTATGGCATCAGCTGTATTTTATAAGTAAAAGGTCTTGCTATTCAAAATTGAATTAGTTATAATAACATAAAATTAGAAGTGCATAACTACTATTTTACATTAATAACCGTTTGGCACTGTGATAAACAGGCCATGATTTTTTGGTCTGCGGTTAGTTTAATCGAATAATTGTTATCGTGCACTTATAATTTCATTGTAAAAAGGAGAATAGTATTATGAAACTGACTGGTAAGATTGCACTTTTTGTCGGGGGTACAGTATTCGGGTCTGCAGGTTTTAAACTGTTGGGCAGCAAAGACGCCAGGAAAGTCTATACGCATGTTGCGGCCGGAGCGCTTCGCTGCAAGGATCAGGTCATGAAGGATGTGGAGACTGTCCAGGAAAGCTGTTCCGATATTCTGGCTGATGCAAAGGCGATAAACGAAGAGAAAGCAGCAAAGGAAGAAGCTTTGTTTATCGAAGACGGCGCGGAAGAATGAGATTTCAGATCCTTCACGAGAGTGCGGGAAGAGTACGTCTGAGAGCCGTTCAGTACTCGATGAGCATGGAACAGGCTGATGTTCTGGAAGCCTGGGTCCTGGCGCTTCCCTGTGTTGATCAGGTTACCGTGCATGAACGCCTGTGCAGTTTGATCATTTTCTTCCATGGAGACCGGAAGGCACTTTACGCCCGTCTTTCACGCTTCTCTTATGAGGAAGCAGAAGAAGAGGCACATGTTCTGGGCGGGAACAGCCGCCGCATTAACCGTGAATATAAGGAAAAAATGGTCTTTAAGGTTGTGTGGCACTACGCAAAGAGACTGTTTGTTCCTGCACCGGCACGAAGGGTGATCAATACAGTAATTTCGGTTCCCCGCATGTGGTTCGCCCTGAAAACGTTGATGAAAGGGAAACTGACTGTTGAAGTTCTGGATGGTGTGGCAATCGGCGCTTCCTTACTGACCGGTGATTTTTCAACGGCCGGATCGGTACGATTCCTGCTTGGATTGGGTGACACACTGGATTCCTGGACGCACAAGAAGTCAGTGGATGACCTCGCGAAGAACATGTCTCTGCATGTAGACCAGGTCTGGCAGCTTCTGGAAGACCGGGAACAGATCCTTGTACCGATTTCTCAGATCCGGACCGGAGATAAGATCGTTGTTCATACAGGGCACGTTCTGCCGCTTGATGGAATCCTTGATCAGGGAGACGTGATGGTCAACCAGGCGTCCCTGACCGGTGAGTCAGTACCGGTCGCCAAGCGGAGCGGATCCTCCGTTTATGCCGGTTCAGTCGTGGAAGAAGGAAACTGTGTGGTACGTGTAACGCATACCGCCGGCGAGAACCGCTATGACCGCATTGTCCGGATGATCGAAGAATCAGAACGTCTGAAATCCGGTTCTGAAAAACGTGCCTACAACCTGGCTGATAAACTGGTACCCTGGTGCCTTGGCGGAAGTATCCTGACCTGGCTTCTGACAGGAGACACAACGAGAGCGGTTTCTGTGCTGATGGTGGATTTCTCCTGCGCGCTGAAGCTTTCCATGCCGCTCAGTGTCCTGTCTGCCATGCGGGAAGCCGGGGATCACAAGATCACCGTTAAAGGCGGCAAATATATGGAGCTGCTCAGCCAGGCAGATACCGTGATCTTTGACAAGACAGGAACGCTTACCAATGCATGTCCTACAGTATGTAATGTGGCAGCTTTCCGCGGACAGGATCCAAAAGAAATGCTGCGAATTGCTGCCTGCCTGGAGGAACATTTCCCGCATTCTGTAGCGAATGCTGTAGTCAGGGCTGCAAAAGAACAGGGGCTGAACCATCAGGAAATGCACAGCCAGGTAGAGTACGTGGTTGCCCATGGAATCGCTTCACAGATCGGACAGGACCGTGCTGTTATCGGCAGCCGTCATTTTATATTTGAAGACGAAGGCGTAATCGTGCTTCCGGAGGATCAGGAGGCTTTTGATGCGCTTCCTTCTGACCGGTCATGGCTGTATCTTGCAATCGGAGGTGTATTATCCGCTGCGATAGGCATCCACGATCCTCTGCGGCCGGAAGCGAAAGAAATGGCAGATCTCCTGCATGGGATCGGGATCGATCATATCGTCATGCTGACGGGTGACAACCGCAATACTGCGGCGTCCATTGCGGAAGAACTTGGGATCGATGAATTTCGCGCGGAGGTACTTCCTGAAGACAAGGCAGCTTTCATCCGCAGTATGCAGGATCAGGGCCGAAAGATCATTATGGTCGGAGACGGTATTAATGACACACCTGCACTGTCTCTGGCTGATGTCGGGATTGCGATCGGAAGCGGTGCCAGTATTGCCAGAGAAGTTGCGGATATCACGATTGCAGCAAATGACCTCAGGGAACTGGCAGTACTTCGGAAGCTGTCACAAAGACTGATGGACCGAATTGACCGGAACTATCGTTTTGTTATGGGATTTAACGGGAGCCTGATCGCGCTCGGTGCGTTCGGACTGCTGTCGCCGGCTTCCTCTGCCCTGCTGCATAATGGTTCCACGCTTCTTTTGAGCATGGACTGCCTGACGCCTTTGCTGCCGGAATCAAAGAAAATTTGAGAGCAGAAAGGAAGATTTATATCTGGTCGATGAAAAACATTAAATCAGGAGATTCCGGAAAAATCGCTTTGAGAAAGCGGCTTCCGGAACCTCTTTTTTGTTGCTTTCGAATAATGGAGCGAATATAATTTATCTGAAAAGTATCTGTGAGACAGGTATTCATAAGATTGAGGTGGCGATATGCTGAATCGTATCATGATTGAGAAACATTTCATCTCAGAAACAATGACAATTACGAGCCGTGACCGGACTTGCCGGGCGTTCTGCCTGTTCCTTCAGATGCAGAGCTCCCCCATAACGATCCGGGCGCTTTCAGAGAATATCCTGGAAGTTGTGAATGGACTGAGAGAGGAATATATGGAGCGGGAAGAGCATCATCGGATCGTGGTACGCCCTGACCTGGTTGAACTGGAATTGTGGCTCAGCCCCGGGATGGATCCGGAGGACACGCACGGGATCATGCCGACCCTGGAATGGTATGGTTATCTTGGAAAGTGGCTCGCGGATTATGCGGTGATGGAAGCATGGAAAAATGTCAGTCTTCTGCCGGTTCCGTCCGGGGAGATACCGCATCCTGCTTTCAAAGAGCTCTGTTTGGTGGAACATATGAGGCGTGCAGATCGTTTTCGCTGCGTACTGAGTAAGAGCTTGCATGATGCAGTACAGTATGTCATTGAACATGAATGCGGTCAGTCATCAGAAGCGGTTCGGAAGGATACCTATGCAGTGATTACAATGGAATTATTCTGCGAAGGAGGGGAGAACGGCACCATGCCCGGCGTGACATTCCGCGAGACTAAGTTCTGCAAAGGGGTGCTGGAACTGCTGCCGGATCCGGAAGCCGGGCAGGGAAGATTTACGGCGAATCATGCGGAGCAGGTTATGAATTTTGTGCAGGAACACAAAGATGTGGATACGCTGCTGCTGTATGGTTCAGATCTGCTGGCCGCCTATTTGGTGCTGCTTCTGGAAGGAGATGTTTCTCCATTTGCTCCGAAAATGATCACAGGACGTCGTCCGAATTACACAGGAGTCACAAAAGATGTTCAAACTGAGGCGGAAGCTGCTTTGCGCCGGCGGGGGATACATATTCCGGAAAACAGAGAGGAGGCAGGCGTCAGATGGTAAACCGCATCACTATCAATTGTTATGATGCAGAGGGGGTCGATGTCAGAACCCGTGAGGCGGCGTATGCTCCTGCCGCAGCGCTGCTTGAACAGGGAGACGCAGATTTCCTCGCTTCGTTGGAGGAACAGCTCCTCGCGCTGCTTAACGGAATGAAGGATTCAGTGACGGAGAAATCCGGCTGTATATTGCTGCATGCGGATCGTCAGACTGCACGTATCCATGCTGACACCTCCCGCTGGTATTCTTCGGATCCGAAATCCGTTTTTTCACAGGAGGAAACGCTTGCAGATGCCTGGACAGAACTGCAGACACGGGATCTCTATGAATATGTGTGCAGATGGAATGTGGCTGAAAGAAGCCGCAGGAAAAAAGAGGCAGTCGGTGGAGGTTTTACGCCGTTTGGAATAGAGGAAGTCCGGCTGATCGAGAAACTGCGTCGTGTGAAGGGATACCGGAATGTGCTTTGCAAACCTTTTTTTGCAAGGCATTCCAGTGACAGCGCTTTAGACTATGTCGTGGAACATGTTGAAGAACAGCACAGTATCCTTACGGTACGGGACGATTCCTATGCAGTCATTGAACTGCAGATGCCGGAAAGCAGCGGCAGAGGAATGATCTTTCGGAAAAACCGCTGGTGCAGGGACGTCCTGACGCTCATAGCGGACACAGGGAAGACTTTCCCTGACGAGTGTCCAAAGGAGATCCTGGAACAGATCCTGGAATTTGCGAACCGGAACCAGGATGCGGATACCCTCCTGATTGTCGGAGAAGGACGGATGGCAGAGACTCTGACAACATATCTGACGTGGGAACAGTTTTAGAGACAACATATTTTTGATGAAATCAAAAAATCCCCCTGCGTCAGGGGTTGCTTGTGACGCCGCGTCATGAGCTATTCTTGGCGTAAAGGAGGTGAAACGCAGTGTCAAAATACACGACAGGTGAAATTGCAAAGCTTTGCGGCGTGACCGTCCGCACAGTCCAATACTATGACAGAAGGGGCATCCTGGTGCCGAGTGAACTCTCTGAAGGCGGAAGAAGACTGTATTCCGAAGACGATGTAAAGCGGATGAAGATCATCTGCTTCCTGCGGGAGCTGGGGCTTTCCATCGAACAGGTACGTCAGCTTCTTACGGAAGAAGATCCCGGCAGCGTTATTTCACTGCTGCTTGATCAGCAGGAGAAAGTGCTGAAGGAAGAGATCAGCGGGCGGGAAGAACAGCTGAAAAAACTCTCGGAGCTGAAGACAGGACTGAAGAGCATGCATGAATTCTCGGTCGAATCCATCGGTGACATTGCGTATGTCATGACAAACAAAAAGAAACTGAAGAATCTGCGTATTATCATGGTGCTCACTGCACTGCCGCTCGGCATCCTGCAGTGGTCGTCCATCATTCTGTGGATCACCCGTGGGATCTGGTGGCTGTTCCTTGTATGGATCGTTGTTTCGATTCCTTATATATTTTATTTCAGCCGCTGGTATTTCAAAAAAATGGCTTATATCTGTCCGCAGTGCCATACGGTCTTCCAGCCGACGGTCAGAGAAGGATTCTGGGCCAGTCATACTCCTGCTACCCGTAAACTCACCTGCCCTAACTGTGGACATCACGGCTTCTGCGTGGAAGTCGCAGCAGGACCGGAGGTGCAGGGCGATGTGTAAAGCGGAATTCAATAAGACGCAGGTCCTGAAATACCTGCTGTGGACTTTTATCCCCGCATATATCATTCAATTCTGTGCGGCGCCTCTTTATAACAATCACACGCAGATCGCCCAGCTGGTAATCATGGCGATGATGTTCGTCCCGACGCTCGGCGTTTTTCTGTCCGGTGCTGATATGAAAAGTATAGGCTGGAAACCGCAGATCAGGAAGAATCTCAGAACGATCCTGATTGCCTGGTTCGCGCCCGTTATCCTGACAGCTGTCGGAGCTGCCATTTATTTCCTGTTTTTTCCAAAGCATTTTGATCTGAGCGGGGAATACATTACGCTGCTTGGCGGTGCGGCAGTCAGGGAACAGATGAAAACACAGGGAATATCTTATTCCAATTACCTTCTGATCGGTCTGATCAGCAGTATTACCTTCGCACCGCTCGTCAATATGTTCGCGGCACTGGGAGAAGAGATCGGCTGGCGGGGGTTCCTGTATCCGCAGCTTGAGGCACGATTCGGAAGGACGAAAGGATGGCTGCTTGGCGGCGCGATCTGGGGTGCCTGGCACTGGCCGCTCATTTGGCTGATCGGATATGAATACGGCGCAGCTTCAGGCAATCCCATAGGGTATGCCGGTTTCCCGGTCTCAGGCATGCTGCTCTTCAGTGTCTACACTGCCGGTCTGGGTATTCTGCCTGCCTGGCTATATGAAAAAAGCGGGAGTATCTGGGTACCGTCGCTTCTTCATGGCGCATTGAATGCAGCAGCAGGAAATCCGCTGATGGTGTGCCTCACGAATACCGGTTCTGCTAGACTGCTTGGCCCGGCACCGAATGGGATCCTCTCCGGTCTGCCATTCCTGGTCATTGGCGCAGTCCTGCTGCTGCATGAAAAAAGGAATCATTAGACAGGATGGATAAAGAACAGCCTGCGGATATCTGCTGTTTGCGGAATGCCGCAGGTTGTTTGTTTGCAGAGAACTGTTTTGCTGTTATAATACACATGTTATGATATAGGAAAGTATAAGAGACAGGAGAACAGACCGACCGGAAGCATGACAGTGATACAGAAAGGGAACAGGAATGGCATTCGATTATAAGAAGGAATATAAAGCGTTTTATATGCCGAAGAACAAGCCTGCGATCGTAACAGTCCCGAAAATGAATTATCTTGCCGTTCGCGGCAGCGGCGATCCCAATGCAGAAGACGGTGAATACAAGCAGGCAATCGGACTTTTGTATGCGATCGCTTTCACGATCAAAATGAGTAAAAAGGGAGATCATAAGATCGAAGGATATTTCGATTATGTAGTGCCGCCGCTTGAAGGATTCTGGTGGCAGGACGGTACGGATGGCGTTGATTATTCCCGCAAGGCTGATTTTCACTGGATTTCTGTGATCCGCCTTCCGGATTTTGTGACGGAAGAGGATTTCCGCTGGGCTGTGAATGAAGCAGCAGAGAAGAAAAAGCAGGATTTTCAGAAAGTGGAATTCATGACAATAGAAGAAGGCCTGTGCGTACAATGCATGCATATCGGAGCTTATGATGATGAACCGGCTACAGTAGAGTTGATGCATGAGTATATGGAGCGGGAAGGTTATGAGCTGGACATTAATGAAAAGCGCCTTCATCATGAGATCTATCTGAGTGACGCCAGAAAGACAGCGCCGGAGAAACTGAAGACAGTGATCCGGCATCCGATCAGGAAAATGGGATAGGAGGAAACTCAGTGCATGCGGGAAGAACATTGCATAAAAATAAGGAATTAATCGGTACACAGAAAACAGAATATGATTCCGGGACGTTTAAATCGGCAGCAGGTGCGCTCGCGATCACGCTGGTCTTTGCGATTTACAACGGTTTCCTTGGCATGCGCCATGCTTCTCTGTGGCATGGTACAATTTGTGCTTACTATATTATCCTGGTAATTCTGCGGGGGACGATCATTATCGCTGAAAGAATGATACCCCGCAGCAAGGATATTGATGTTTCCGTTAACACGGTCTATCAAAAAATATCTTTTCTGCTTCTGATCCTGAACTGCAGCCTGGTGCTCCCTGTTTCCCTGATGGTCATGCAGAAGACGCCGGTCAGCATGACACTGACTCCGGCTATTGCGATAGCCGTCTATACGACCTATAAAGTCGCTAAAGCGTCTGTGAACCTTGTAAGACGGAGAATATCGACAAACAACCTGGCCCGGCTGCTCCGGACGATAACTTTTATAGATGCACTCGTATCGATCCTCACCCTTCAGAACACCCTCATTATCGCTGCCTCAGACGGAGACGGATTGAAACTGATGCCTCTCACGGCAATTTCAAGCTTAGTCGTTTGGGTCGTAATATTGCTGTTATCCGCAGGTGAGATCAGAAACGGGATCAGACAGAGAAAGAGCAGAAAATGAACTGCTGCAGAGCATACCCTGTGCGAAGGACGGAAACCTGCGCAGAAAAAACGGAGAAGAGGATATAATGCATTTTGCAGATGCAAAAGGAATACTGACCGGCAGCGGCGGGCGCTGCGGAATGAATGTGTACCGCGGCTGCACGCACGGCTGTGTTTACTGTGACAGCAGGAGCCGGTGTTATCAGTTCACGCATCCATTTGAAGATATAGAAGTAAAACAGAATGCGCCCGCGCTGCTGGAAAAAGCGCTCCGGTCAAAGAGGCGGAAGTGCATGATCGGGACCGGCGCGATGTCGGATCCGTATATGCACTGTGAGGAGGAATTGCAGCTGACAAGAAGGTGCCTGGAGATCATCCTGAAATACGGTTTCGGCGCGGCGATCCAGACAAAGTCGGACAGGATCCTCCGGGATATCGATCTTCTGGATGCAATAAACCGGTCTGCAAAATGCGTGGTACAAATGACGCTAACGACTTATGATGACGAGCTGTGCAGGATACTGGAACCGAATGTATGCAATACAAAGCGCCGGATAGAGGTGCTTTCTGAAATGCAGAAAAGAGGGATCCCGACCATCGTATGGCTGACGCCGGTCCTGCCGTTTATCAATGATACGGAGGAAAATATCAGATTAATCCTGAACGAATGTGTCCGTGTCGGTGTAAAAGGCGTCATTGATTTTGGAATGGGGCTGACACTGCGTGAAGGCGACCGGGAATATTACTATGCGGCGCTTGACAGGCATTTTCCGGGGATGAAGGAACGCTACATCAAACGGTATGGAAATGCGTATGAA
>CAMOZZ010000037.1 GCA_946631165.1 uncultured Lachnospiraceae bacterium
ATCGGAGCGACCCTGTTTCCGTTACGGTCGTTCTGACACAGCGTCACTTAGTATAAACAGTATCACTTAATCAGATCCCTATCCTTTATTATGACTGCTCCGGAACGCAGTCTCAAACGCCGGATCATACAGCTTCGACTTCGGCGCTTCCTCCCCCAGCACATCTCCGACAATGATCAGGGCTGTGCCGGTGATTCCCGAGGCCTCTCCGGTCTCCGCCAGCGTACCAACCGTACACCGGAGGATCCTTTCATCCTCCCAGGTCGCCTTGTAAACAATTGCCGCCGGCGTATCCTCCGGATATCCCTCCAGCAGCTGCTCCCGGCACGCTTCCCATTTGCCTGCCGAGAGGAACAGCACCATCGTCGCCTGATGCGCCGCAAAAGAACCGATGCGTTCCTTCTCCGGCACCGGCGTCCTCCCCGCAGCCCTTGTGATGATCACGCTCTGGCTGATCCCCGGTTTGGTATATTCCTGATCCAGCACCGCTGCAGCTGCCACGAACGAGCTCACGCCCGGGCACACATCATAGCGGATCCCCAGAAGATCCAGCTCGTTCATCTGTTCCGCGATCGCGCCGTAGATCGACGGATCACCGGTATGCAGCCGGACTGTTGTCAGGCCTTCCGCCTCTGCTTTCTTAATGACTGCCGTCGTTTCATCGAGCGTCATATAGGCGCTGTTATGGATCGCGCAGCCGGACTTTGCATCCTCCAGCAGCTGCGGATTCACAAGCGAGCCTGCATAAATGATGACATCCGCTTCCGCGATCAGTTTTTTACCCCTTACTGTGATCAGATCCGGGGCGCCCGGACCTGCACCGACAAAATGGACCATACTTATTCTCCGTTTGCTGATGTCCCCTGCGGGACATTCCTCCTGTCATCATTCAGTATATATTCCACGTGTCTGTGTGTCAAAAACAACTGCAAGCTCCCGAACGTCTTCGCCCGGTGTTTTTACGAGCCCGTCCAATCACTCGTTGACTACCAGGTCTTCAAACGCATCCGGCAGCACCCACACGGAAACACTCCTGCCTTCCGCGCTGAACGCTCCGAACCCGTCCTCCCCGATCACCACAGGTTCCTGGCAGATACCCAGCGCATCGTGGAATTCTTTTCCTGCGAAGGCCGTTCCCATTTCCATGCGTTTTGTACCGCCTTCCCCGTTGGAGAGGACGACGGCAACACCCGAACCCGGATGCTCCATATCACCGCGGCGGACCCAGCCGATCACATGGTCATCATCAAGATAATCCATCTGTTCGCCATAGGCATATCGGCTTCTTATTTTGATCAGTTTCCCAAGATTCGGGACCAGCGGCCTGTTCTGCGCCGGATTCCCGTAGTAATCTGTGTAGAAAACGCACGGAATGCCGTCCTGCCGCAGCAGGATCATCGCATAAGCGAGCTGCTTGAACCAGTCTTCCACAAAGGACTGCAGGCTCTGACCATACTGCGTATCGTGATTATCGACGAAGGTGACCGCTTTTTCCGGCCGCTCCTTCACGAGTGTATTGTCAAAAATGGTCTTCATGCTGTATTCGTCATTGCTGCAGGAAGCATGATAAAAATTGTAATGCAGCGCAACGTCGAACAAGGACATCTCGTTTTCGACCATGTCCAGGTAATATTTCAGTCTGTCGATCTCGCCGCTCCAGTACTCTCCGACCGCGGGAAACGCTTTCCCCGAATCCCTGCGGAGCCCGGCCAGCAGATCCCTGTAGAAGAGGAAACTGATATGCTTTACGGCATCCAGACGCAGACCGTCCACACCGGTCTCATTGACATACCACAGGAGCCATTTTGCCGTCTCCCGGATCACTTCGGGATTATCCATGTCCACGTTCATGCCCATCAGGTAGTCGAAGTTCCCTCTTTCGGGGTCAACGTCCGGCTCCCAGTGTTTGCCCGTGAACCGGAAGATCATATCCTCGGCTTTGGAATTCTCATCCCAGTCCGTGCCGGTAAAATGCGTATGGTTCCAGGTGAAATCACTGTATTTCCCATTTCTTCCCGGAAATGTAAATTTCGACCATACTTTTACTTTCTGTACCCCGCCGATCTGCTGATTCCTGTCCTCCGGCGAGTCCGTCACGGCCGTGATCTCCTCTGTCTCGTCGCCGCCCATCCGGTGGTTCAGAACGATGTCCGCGAACACCCTGACGCCGGCCGCCTGCAGTGTTTTTATTGCTTCAATATATTCTTCTTTCGTTCCGTATTTTGTACGAACGGTACCTTTCTGGTCAAATTCACCCAGATCATACATGTCATAGACGCCGTAACCGACATCATCCTGACAGGTTCCTTTATAAGCAGGGGGAAGCCACACCTGCGTGATCCCGAGGTCATGCAGGCTCTCCGCCTTCGCGGCGCAGCGTTTCCACCAGAGTCCGTCATTCGGAAGATACCATTCAAAATACTGCATCATTGTTTCATTCGTCATAGATCTTCATCTCCCGTCTTTTACCGGGACGCACAATTCATCCCCGTATCTGATTGTCATCTCACTGTTTTCTTCACCTGCTTATTATACTACTTCCTGCAGATGATTTTGTCACGATTTTAGACAGGTTTGGGTATACAGTTTCGTAGAAATGTGATAAAATCAGGATGCAAACAGAGCAAAACATAAGAAACTGCCGTTATTTGTTCCGAAACGAGGTGATGCATTATGTCTGAACTGTATGGATACATGGGAAAGGTACTGAAGATCGATCTGTCTTCGGGAACACACGAGCTATATCCGTGGACAGACACTGACAGGAAGCGTACCATCGGCGGCAAGATCATGGCGGCGGATATCCTTTTCTCCCATATCCGGCCCGGCATGAAGGCTTTTGATGAGGACAACTGGATCGTAGTCACCACCGGTCCGCTTACCGGCTCCGGCTGTCCGAACACTTCCAGGTTCAACATTTCCACCATTTCACCGCTTACCGGCATCATCACTTCCTCGAACTGCGGCGGCGATTTCGGCCTGACGCTGAAAAGGGCCGGCTATGACGCCTGCATTATCACAGGCCGGGCGGATCGTCCCACCACCGTTCACATCACCGAAAATGATGTGACCTTCGAGGACGCAGCCGGACTGTGGGGACTGAAGATGTCTGAAGCACAGGAGAAGCTGCCGAAGGATACCGCTAAACTGGTGATCGGACCTGCCGGCGAGAACAAGGTTCTTTACTCCTGCGTTTTTTCCGGCGAACGCACCTCCGGCAGAGGCGGCGTCGGCGCTGTATTCGGAGACAAGAACCTGAAAGCGGTGACCGTGAAAGGTACGAAGAAATGTAAGATCGCGCATCCCCGCAAGCTGAAGAAATTCAATAAAAAATGGGTGAAGACGCTGCAGACGCACCCGCTTACGGGAAGACAGCTCCCGAAGCTCGGCACAGCCGGACTGATCGCGCCCATGCAGGCACACAGCATTCTCGCGACAAAGAATTTCTCGGCGGGCAGATTCAAAGGATTTGAAAAGGTATCCGGCGAAGAACTGGCGGAAAAACATCTGGTCTCCAATTCGGCCTGCTCCACCTGCGTGATCCGCTGCGGAAGATCCGTCAAAGTAGACGGAAAGACCGTCAAAGGCCCGGAACTCGAGACGCTGGGGCTTCTCGGTCCGAATATCATGAACGATGATATCGAAATGATCCTCCGCTGGAACTACGAACTGGATGAACTCGGTATGGATGCGATCTCCGCCGCCGGTTCCATTGCCTTCGCCATGGAACTGAATGAAAAAGGGATGTGGGACTGCGGTCTGGAATTCGGAAAGACCAACAATATCTCCGAAGTCTTCCGCCAGATCGCGTTCCGCGAAGGCATCGGGGACGATCTTGCGAACGGCACAAAACGGATGAGTGAAAAGTTCGGCGGGAAGGAATTTGCCATTCATGCCAAAGGCATGGAGCTGGCAGCTTATGAACCCCGGCACGCAGTCGGTCAGGGCCTCGGCTATGCAACGGCGAACCGCGGCGGCTGCCATCTGAACGCCGGCTACATGGTCGTTCTGGAAGGATTGGGATTGGATGTCGATTCTCTCACCCCCCACGGCAAAGCCGCCATGACCATTATGTTCCAGAATCTGATGGAAGCGATCTCCGCGTGCGGCTCCTGTCTCTTCACGAGCTACGCCGTTTTCCCTGGATTTCTGGTCGAAAAACCGAACTGGCCGCTGACACAGATGATCCTGAAGGTATTCCCTTATTTCGGACCGGTCGTCAACATTCTCAACAAGTTCACACGCCTGGCACACATCAATATCCCGCTGATCCAGCATACATATGCACTGAATTACGTCTGTGATTTCCATGCGACTGTCGGCACAGCGCTGACGGCAGGTTCCCACGGTTACAACATGGAGAGGATCTGCAATATCATCCTGGGCCAGAAAGCGAACGCGGACGTCCTGCCGAAAAGACTGACCAAAACACCCCAGGATCCGAACGATCCCAGGACGAAGGTGCCGCTGGAACGTCTTCTGAAAGATTACAACAGGGCCCGCGGCTGGAAGGACGGGATCCCGACGTACAGTACGCTGAAGCGATTCGGCGTGGATATCGACAGAAAGTATTATGACCAGATCGTAAAGGAGGCGAGGAAGAATGGCTGAAGTGACCGTAAAGCTTTTCGGCGTCCTGCGGATCGATACGCATCTTGCAAACGAGCAGGTGCAGGCCGACAAACTGTCCGATATCTTTGCATTGCTGAACGACCGGGCTGAACTGATCTACAAAGAACGTCTTGCTGCAAAACCCGGCCTTCGCCATCCAGCGCCGCTCTCCTTCAGCGACGCGATCGTTTACATTAACGGAGACAGATGCTCGAAAAAACGGCAGCAGCTGAAAGACGGCGACGAAATCTGGCTCCTCTCCCCTGCATCAGGAGGCTGACCATGGCATACAGAATAGATACGAACCGCTGCGTCGGCTGCGGGGCATGCGCTTATGAATGCCTGTTCGGCGCGCCGGAACCGGTGGATGAAGTCAAGTCAAAATACAGTATTGATCCGGAAAAATGTGTCGGCTGCGGACAGTGCGCCGACATCTGCCCCACAGATTCCATTTTTACGGATCTGGATCAGAAAAAGATCGCTTCCGTCACCATTGATCCCGAAGCCTGCATCGGCTGCTCCCTCTGCAGCCGCGTCTGCAAGGCCGGCGCACCTTACGGCGAACGGAAATCGCCCTTCACGATCGATCAGGAGAAGTGCTTCCGCTGCGGCGTCTGCGCTTCCAAATGTCCCAAATCTGCGATTCAAATAAGCTATGAAGAACCGAAAATAAACGAAAAGGAGGATGTCACCATGTACACACTGTACTGCAAAACGTTCCAGACAGTGATGGTAGGCGCAAACTATTTTCTCGGTTACAGGATGCCGGAGTATATCGAGGGTCCGGGATCCATCAAAAAGCTTCCGGCGATGCTGAAGGAAAAAGGCGCGGGGAAGGTGCTCGTTGTCACGGATAACGGCCTGATGAAGATCGGGCTGCCGGACAGGCTTCTTTCCGCGCTCGAGGAAGAAGGCATTCAGTACGCGCTGTTCTCCGATGTCTCCCCGAATCCCACGAGCGATGATGTGGAAGCCGGCTATAAGATCTACAAAGAAAACGGCTGTCAGGCGCTTGTCGCCATGGGCGGCGGCTCGCCGATGGACTGCGCGAAAGCGATCGGTGCAAAGGCCGTGCATCCGAAGAAAAGTGTACGGCAGCTCCAGGGACTTCTGAAAGTCCACAAAAGAGTACCGCTTTTCTTCGCCATTCCGACAACTGCCGGCACCGGTTCGGAAACAACGGTAGCAGCAGTCATAACCGATTCCAAAACGCACCGCAAAGCCTCCATTAATGATCCCATCATCATTCCGCATTACGCCGTGCTGGATCCGGAGCTGACTGTCGGACTGCCGCCGTTCATTACCGCTACGACCGGTATGGACGCTCTCTGCCACGCGGTCGAAGCTTATACGAACCATACCTATAATACAAAACTGGAAAACGTTCTCGCAAAACGCGCTGTCCGCCTGATCTACAAGAATCTCTATAAGGCTTATAAAGACGGATCGAATCTCAAAGCCCGCCAGAACATGCAGAAAGCCGCGTTCTTCGCCGGCCGCGCCTTCACCAGAGGCTGTGTGGGATATGTACACGCGATCGGCCATACGCTGGGCGGTCTGTACGGCGTTCCGCACGGGCTGGCGATGTCCATCCTCCTGCCGCATGTCATGCGCGAATTCGGCCATGTTGTTGACAAGCCGCTTGCCGAACTGGCAGAAGTCTGCGGTATGGATGGCAGAAACGACGCGGAGAAAGCTGAGAAATTCATCCGCTGGATCGAGAAAATGAAGGAAAAGATGGGCATCCCGGAATATGTCGACATGATCAAAGATGAGGATGTCGACCAGATCATCAAATGGGCGATGAAGGAAGCCAATCCGCTGTATCCCACGCCGGTGCTGTGGAAATATGATGATTTCTCAAGATTTATCGCAAGGATCAGGAAGTACTGATTCTGCCGCATGAAATACTGATCCCGCTGCCTGACATATGAAATTACACACAGATCTCTTCCGAAGTGACCTGATTCTTTCTTTATTCGAATCAGGGTCACTTTTTTCTTCCTTTCACTGCTCCAGACAGCAAGATAAATGACCTGTTTCTTCTCTTCACTCGATTCAGGTCACTTTTTTCTTCCGTTTACAAGTTTCATGCAGCAAAAAAGTGACCCGGATTGCCATATTCTCCAATCCGGGTCACTTTTCTTCTCATACTGATTCTATTTACACAATGCTGTCTGTCTTAAACAATACCCTGTCGCCTGAAAAAGCAACCGCAGCAATCCTGCTGCCCGCTCCGGCTCTGGCAGTGATCACTTCCCTGATCTTTTCGGAAAGCGACCTCATGACCTTTTCGGTCAGGCCGTACTCCTCGAGCAATTCCAGCGCTGCGTCGGTCGTCACGCAGGAGAGGATCTTCCTTGCCTGCGCCGCATCCGCTCCTGCCAGCAGCGCGTGCGCTGCCATGATCTCCATCCGGCAGTCCGCTGCGCGGGAATGCGTATTCATGATCCCGCCCGCGACTTTGATCAGCTTCCCGATATGACTCACGATCAGGATGTTCTTAAATCCTTTTGCTGCGGCTTCATCGAGCACATAGCCGAAATAGTTTCCGTATCTGACTGCGCCTTCCGGATCGATCCCGTATTCCGCCTTCAGAAATGCTGTGCCGTAATTGCCCGGGCACAGGATCAGCGGGTCGGTTCCGGCGGCAGCTTTTACATCCAGTTCCAGGCTGATCGTATCCTTCAGTGCCTTTCTGCTCATGGGTTTCACGATCCCGCTGGTCCCCAGGATCGAAATACCGCCTGCGATCCCAAGCTTCGGATTAAATGTTTTTTGGGCGATCTCTGCGCCGCCAGGCACAGAGATTTCCACAGTCAGGCTAATCTCTTCGCGTCCGATTCCGGCTTCCTCAAAAGCATCCTCTACTGCGGCACGAATCATCTGCCGCGGCACTTTATTGATAGCCGGCGCGCCGACCGGCTGTTCCAGACCGGGAAGCGTGACGGTTCCCACACCTTCGCCGGCGGTAATACTGATGCCGTTTTCCGCACATGGACCGCACCCCGGGATCAGCCGCACGACCACGGTCATCCCATCAGTGATATCCGGGTCGTCACCGGCATGTTTTTTGATGCCGCAGACTACAGTACCGTCTTCCTGCAAACGGCAGAATACCGGCTGCAGCTTCAAAAGGATCCCTTCCGGCGTCAGCAGGTCCACACTTCCCGGCTCTCTTCCGGTAAGCAAAAGCTGCACCGCTCCCTTGGCAGCAGCAGCAGCACAGCTTCCGGTGGTAAAGCCGAGTTCCAGTTTTTTGTTACCGATTGTGATGTATTGTTTTTGTTCTTCTGAAATGATCTTCATGGGTTCTATTCATACGCCGTATATGCATCGTTTCAGTAAAACCGCGGGCGTTAGGGCGAGGATCCTTCGACAAGCGCAGGATGACGGCATTTACACTTCCAAAGCAATCTCTGTTTTGTCATGCTGACAGGGTTTTCATTTCCTCTGCATTCCCTGTTTTGTCATGCTGAGCGAACGTTTACAACTGGTCGTACAGTTCTTCGTATTTCTTTGCAGACGCGTTCCACGAATAATCGCACTTCATCCCGCGTTCGCACATCTGGTTCCAGCGGCGCTTGTTGTCCGTGAACAATTCTTTCGCCCTGCGGACCGTATCCAGCATCTCATGCGCATTGTAATTCGTAAACGTGAATCCCGTGCCTGTGTTGTCATACATATTGTACGGAATGACTGTATCCTTCAGGCCGCCGGTCTCGCGGACGATCGGCAGGGTCCCGTACCGCAGGCTCATCAGCTGGCTGAGTCCGCACGGTTCGAACAGGGAAGGCATCAGGAACGCATCGCAGGACGCATAGATCCTGTGGGAAAGTGCATTCGAATAGAAAATGTTCGCGGAGATCTGTCCCGGGAATCTGCCCGCAAACGACTTGAACAGCTCCTCATATTTCCACTCGCCGGTGCCCAGCACGACGAACTGGATGCCTTCGGCGACCATCTCCTCCATGACTCTCTGGATGAGATCGAAGCCTTTCTGGTCTGTCAGCCTGGAAATGATCCCGATCATCATCGTTCCCACGTCCTGCTTCAGTCCCAGTTCTCTCTGCAGCGCCAGCTTGTTCTTCTTCTTCCCGTTCCGGAAAGTCTTGATCGAGAACTTCTGCGCAATGTATTCATCCGTCTCAGGATTCCATTCCTCATAATCCAGGCCGTTCAGGATTCCCTTCAGGGAATTGGATCTGGCCCACAGCAGACCGTCCAGCTTCTCCCCGTAGAACGGCGTTTTGATCTCTTCCGTATATGTCTCGCTGACCGTGGTAATGAAATCCGAATACACCAGGCCGCCTTTCAGATAATTCGCATCCCTGTAGGCTTCCAGCTTATCGCTGGTAAACAGATAATCCGGAAGGCCGGTCATCTCCTTCACCTTGTCGATATTGTAGTTTCCCTGGAACCGGAGATTGTGGATCGTAATGATCGTCTTGATGCCGTTATAGAATTCATCAGCGGCGAACATCGTCTTCAGATACACCGGGATCAGGCCGGTGTGCCAGTCATGACAGTGGATAATGTCCGGATGAAAACCGATCGACGGCAGCACAGCCAGACAGGCCTTGGAGAAGAATCCGAATTTCTCCAGATCATAAAGATGATCCGAATAAGGCATATTTCCGCTGTAGTATTCCTCATTGTCAATGAAATAGAAAGTAACGCCGTCGCGGACGAGCTTCATAACGCCCACATATCTGTTTCTGCCGTAATAATACATATAGAAATGGGTGACATGTTCCATCTCCTCCCTGTATTCCTCGGAAATGCACAGGTATTTGGGGAGCATGACCCGGACATCGTATTTCTTCGCGTCAAAATACTTGGGGAGCGAACCGGCCACGTCTGCCAGTCCGCCGGTCTTGACAAAAGGCACACACTCAGATGCCGTAAACAATACTTTTTTCATTTTGGTCTCCTTATAAAAAGTAGCAAAACTGCAGCTGCTGTCTATATCATCAGGCGGACACACTGCCGGGATCAGTAATGGACTACTTCTTCCGCCTTCCGTATCCTGTTCACGACTTCCGCTGCCTCTTCAGAAGCGAAGTAATCATAGGTGCTCTGCGGTACAAGTTCCCTGATGTCGGAGAGCCTGTCTTCCTTGATCGCTTTCCGCACGTTGGAAGCGCTGATCGGCACGCCGCCCAGTTCCTTTCTGGGAACAATGATGCACTCCACGCCTTCTTCCGCGAGTTCCTCTGCCATCACTTTATTGTAAATGGAGGTCACGCGGCTGGTCGGTTCGTCGCCGACATATCTTCTCGTAATCCCGAGTGCCTTCGCAATATGTGTGAACACTCTGATATCCAGTCTCGCATGGGATTCGATCACGATATCCTCATCTTTCAGGAAATAAGACGGGAAAGTGGCGTTCGAAATAATATAGCTGCCGGAGGCATGATAGATCAGGTTCTTCAGATGCGCGCTTCCCTCCCGGATCAGCTTTTCGCGGACGCTGTAAGGGATCAGGGAAGCATCTTCCGACACCATGAAAACGTGAACGTAATCATTTTCCGCAGATGCCTTCTCCAGCAGAAATTGATGTCCGAGGGTGAACGGGTTGGCGTTCATTACCACCGCGGCGACCGATTTCGCTTCCACCTTCGTTTTCTCCAGCTCCCTGAGGTAGCCGGGGAATCCGTCACGCCGGTTCTCCATGAAGACCACCCTGTCAGGCACTCTTGCGATCTCATAGAAGCCGAGATCTCCGAAGAATTTGGCGGAATTGCATTTTGTGTACAAAAACAGATCCCTGTTCCCGCGGGCGAACTGCTCATCCATCAGGTGTGAGACTACTCTGTTCAGCAGCCCCTCTCCCTGATGATTTGAATCCACGGCCATGCACCGGAGTGTATTCTTAAAGCACGATCCGGTAGCGACCAGATTATAATCGTCGTCAAACAATCCAATCGATAAATCCAGATTCTTGTCCCTGCTGATGCCTTCCTTTTCCAGAAGGGCTTCCATTTTCCTGATCGACCGTTTATCAGACGGCCTGATTTCACTTACGCTGTATTCACACATTTTCTGTAAACCTCACCTGTTCGCATAGCTAGAGTGATTATATCATATCTATTGCAAAATAACTATAATTTCTTTCTGAAAACAAGGATTACGGACGCAATATTTCTTATCTCTTTTTCAGCCGTAATTCCACGCCGGACTGCTCGCTTTTCTTCCTGCTTTTACGGCTGCAATCTTCCTTTTCCTTCTTTTCAGCCGTAATTTCACGCCAGCACGCGCACTTTTCTTCCTGCTTTTACGGCTGCAATCTTCCTTTTCCTTCTTTTCAGCCGTAGTTTCACGCCAGCACGCTCGCTTTTCTTCCTGCTTTTACGGCTGCAATCTTGCTTCTCTCCCTTTTCAGCCGTAATTCCACGCCGGACTGCTCGCTTTTCTTCCTGCTTTTACGGCTGCAATCTTCCTTTTCCTTCTTTTCAGCCGTAATTCTACGGATATCAGGCAGGAAGGCAATAAAAAAACGCCCTTTCGGGCGCTTTCTCATCAATGGTGGAAAAGTCTCATGCCGATAAATGCCATGCACATGCCATATCTGTCGGCTGTTTCGATAACATTGTCATCTCTGATCGAACCGCCGGCTTCCGCAACATACTTTACACCGGAGCGGTACGCTCTCTCGATATTATCTCCGAACGGGAAGAAGGCGTCTGAGCCAAGCGCCAGGCCTTCCATCTGCTTCAGCCAGGCTTTCTTCTCTTCCTTCGTCAGCGGCTCGGGGCGATACTTGAAGACCTCCTGCCAGGCACCGTCACGAAGCACGTCATCATAATCATCGGAGATGTAAACGTCGATTGCATTATCCCTGTTGGGCCTGCGGATGTCATCGAGGAACGGCAGGTTCAGCACTTTCTCATGCTGGCGCAGGAACCAGTTGTCGGCTTTGTTGCCGGCCAGCCTTGTGCAGTGGACACGTGACTGCTGTCCGGCGCCGATGCCGACAGCCTGTCCGCCCTTGACATAGCAGACAGAATTGGACTGCGTATATTTCAGGGTGATCATCGCCACGATCAGATCCCGGATCGCTTCCGGCGTCATGTTCTTGTTCTTTGTCGGAATGTTCTTTGTGAACAGTTCCTCGTTGATCGGGAAATCATTTCTCAGCTGCTCGAAGGTAATGCCGAAGACATCTTTCTGCTCCAGCGGTTCAGGCTTATAAGCAGGATCCATCTGCATGACAAGGTAATTGCCTTTTTTCTTTTTCTTCAGGATCTCCAGCGCTTCCGGGGAATAGGAAGGAGCAATGACGCCGTCGGAGACCTCTCTTGCGAGGTAAGCTGCTGTCGCTTCGTCACATTCATCGGAAAGCGCCGCAAAATCACCATAGGAAGACATGCGGTCAGAACCTCTCGCACGGATATATGCAGTCGACATGGGAGTCAGTTCTACGCCCTCCACGAAATAGATCTGCTGTTCAACATCCGAAAGCGGTACCGAAACAGCCGCGCCGGCGGGAGAAACGTGCTTGAAGGAGGCAGCTGCAGGGAGGCCGGTGGCTTCCTTCAGCTCTTTGACGAGCTGCCAGCTGTTGAACGCATCCAGCAGATTGATGAATCCGGGCTTGCCGTTAAGGACAGTGAAGGGAAGTTCTCCTTCCTTCATGAAAACGCGGGCCGGTTTCTGATTCGGGTTGCAGCCGTACTTTAATTCGAGTTCTTTCATAGGTGGATCCTTTCTTGATGGAGAATGATCTTCTTGTACTGCGATATGATAGCACAGTAAAGTATCAGTATCAAATACTTTTCTTGAAATTCATGATATAACTTTCTGTCATTCTTCGTCACTTCGTTCCTCAGGATGACAGATTCCGGGTTTACTCCAGCCCCTCGATCTGCTTCAGCCACAGCCTAGCGCACGCGTCGCTCGGCATGGCCAGCGCGCCTCTCGGCGACACGCCTACCGATCCGACCTTCGGTCCATCGGGCAGGCAGCTCCGCTTATACTGCTGGCTGAAAAATCTCCGGAAGAATGTATACAGCCATTTTTTGATCGTCGCTGCATCATACTCTCCTTCGAACGCCGTCACGGCCATGCGGTAGATCTTTGCAGGCGGGAACCCGAACCGGAGCATATAGAACAGGAAGAAATCATGCAGCTCGTAAGGCCCCACAAGATCCTCCGTCTTCTGCGCGATCACACCCTCTTCGGGCGGCAGAAGTTCCGGACTCACCGGCGTATCCAGCACGTCGTAAAGGGTTGCCTTCAGGTTTTCATCCCCGCAGGTATCCGCGTAATATCTCACAAGATGGCGCATCAGCGTCTTCGGGACATCGCCGTTCACATTGTACATCGACATGTGATCGCCGTTGTAGGTAGCCCAGCCGAGCGCCAGTTCGGACATGTCGCCGGTGCCGATCACCATGCCGCCGATCTGATTGCCGATATCCATCAGGACCTGCGTCCGCTCTCTGGCCTGCGCGTTTTCATAAGTGACGTCGTGATTGTTCTCATCATGGCCGATATCCTTAAAATGCACCCGGACCGCTTCACGGATCGGGATTTCCATCAGCTTTGCGCCGGTAGATTCAGCCATACGGCAGGCGTTATTGTAAGTCCGGTCGGTCGTGCCAAAGCAGGGCATCGTAACAGCACAGATGCCGTCCTTCGGGAGTCCGAGAATATCGAACGCCTTCACTGTCACGAGCAGCGCAAGCGTGGAATCCAGCCCGCCGGAGATGCCGATGACAGCATGTTTGCAGCCGGTATGATCCAGCCTTCTGACAAGCCCCATCGCCTGCATCATCAGGATCTCTTCAAATCTTTCGTCTCTGGCAGCCGCCCCTTCGGGGATGAACGGGTTCTTCGGGATCTGCTTTTCCAGCTTCGTATCCGTCAGCTTCAGGCTGAAATCAACCGTTTCATAATCCTCTTCATCCGCTGGTTCAAAGGCAGTGATCCGCTGTCTTTCCGCCAGAAGCATATCGATATCCACGTCCGCGTAAGTGATGGATTCTTTTTCAAAGCGTTTGCTTTCCGCAAGTACCCTTCCGTTTTGTGCAATGATGCTGTGGCCGCCGAACACACAGTCTGTGGTGGATTCTCCGTATCCCGCATTCGCGAACACATAAGCCGCATGGATCCGCAGGGACTGATCGCTGACAACGGATCTTCTGACCGCCGCCCTGCCAGCCGCTTCATCATCTGCCGCGCAGTTCACGATCACAGAAGCGCCGGCCTGTGCATGATACAGCCCCGGAGACACCGGCGCGAAAAGATCTCCGCCCACTTCAGCTGCGATCTTCAGATCCGGATATTCTTCACAGGAGAAGATCAGATTTGTTCCGAAGGGAACGTAACTCACGTCTATGCTGCTGTCATCCCAGTCGTCGTCATCGTCATCATCGTCGTCCTCCGGCTCATACTCTTCATCGGTATCTTCGTCCAGGATCTCGACGTCAAACGTCTCTTCATTTCCGGGGACAAAATATCTCCGTTCATTCGCAGCGATATTGTATTTCGGAACAAGTCCGATCAGCTCGCCATCGCTTAATGCGGCAATGCAGCTGTACAGTTTTCCGCCGCTTACCCAGGGCGTGCCGACGAAGACGATGGCGTCCAGGTCTTCCGTTTCTTTTGCCAGCTCGATCAGCTCGTCATATGCCGCTTCGATCAGCCGTTTGTGGAAGAACAGGTCTCCGCAGGTATAGCCGGTCATCGCCAGTTCCGGAAACACGATGATCTTCGCGCCCCGTGCCGCCGCCTGCTTCATCAGTCTTTCGATCTCTTTCCGGTTAGCTTCAGGATCAGCTAACGTCACCTGCGGCGATACCGCCGCGGTCTTGACAAATCCATCCTTCATGACGCTCTCCTTTTATGCCTTTATTCTATCTGCCATGCAGGTACTTCCTGCTCATTTCCGATTCTCTGCCGCGATCAGATCCCGCTTTTCTTTCTGATCTTCGTTCCCTTCGCGCCGCGCTTTAATAGTTTTACCGCGCTCCAGTCCGGACCATCCTGCGATGTGCCGTCCTCTTTCTTTGCCCGCGGCGACACCAGCCAGGCGTTCTTTACATGATCTTTCGTCTGCAGCTGCATGCCCTTCACGCCGACGCTCGTCTTCTTCATCTCACTGATCTCACTGACGGCAAAGCGGAGTGCATAGCCATCCTCTGTCATCAGCACGAGCTGGCTGTCGGTAAGCGCAAGCACAGAGACAACAGTGTCTCCCTCATTCAGCTTCGTAGCGGCGACCGTCTTTCTGCCGGAGACGAATTCCGCGCCTTCCACGATCTTTACCATACCGCCAGCAGTGACAAATACGAATTTTTCCTTCTCAATGATGCTCTCCGGGAAGATCCCGACGATGCGTTCATTTCTGCTCTCAAAGTTGCTGAAATTATCAAGCGGCTGTCCTTTGTCCTTCGCCCTGCAGGCCGGCACGTCGCTCATCTTCACCTGATGCAGCTTTCCGGTATCGGTGAAAATATAGATCTTTCCGGTATTCATGACCGGGAAAATGTGCACATTTTCGCTCTTTATGCCCTCTTCATTTCTGGCATAGACCTGCGGATCGAAGGATTTCGCATAGCCGAAGCGGTCCAGTGCAAAAACCAGCTCCTGCTCTACTACCTCTTCCTTCACTTCCTGGGCTGCTTCGGTCTCTTCGATCACTGTCCTGCGGTCTCTTCCGAACTTCTCTGCGCAGGCATCCAGTTCCTTGATGATCGTATTCGTCATCACGCGCGGTGACGAGAGGATCCGCTCATACTGTCCGATCTTCCGAAGTGTTTCTTCATGTTCTTCGGTCAGCTGCAGGATCTCCAGGCCGATCAGCTTTGACAGGCGCATTTCCAGTATAGCATTTGCCTGCCGTTCGGTAAATGCCAGTGTTTTTGCGATCCGCTGCGCGGCTTGTGTCTTGAATTTGACATCCGAGCAGTCGCCCATCAGTGCGGCTCTGGCGATCTTGATATTTTTACTGCCGCGGATGATCTCAATGATGGTGTCAATGACGTCGATCGCCGTGATCAGGCCTTCCTGCACCTCGGCTTTCTCGCGTTCCTTCCGCAGCAGGTTGTTGTATTTTCTGGTGTTGAGCTCGATCTGGAACTGCACGCACTCGTAAAGGATCGCCTTCAGTCCGACGGTTCTGGGCGTGCCTTCCACGACGGCGAGCATATTGACGCCGAAGGTATCTTCCAGCCCGGTCTTCTTATACAGCAGGTTCTTCACCCGGTCCACGTCCGCACCGCTCTTCAGTTCAAACACGATCCGGATGCCTTCCTTGGAGGACTGGTTGGAGATATCCACGATTTCCGGCAGTTTCTTCGCTTCCATCAGGGCAGCGACATCTGCGATAAACTTGGATATTCCGGCGCCGATCATCGTATACGGGATCTCCGTGACCACCAGTTTATCCCTTTCGGAACGTTTGGCAGCCTTCTCAAATTCGAGTTTTCCGCGCAGACGCAGCCGGCCGGTCCCGGTCTCATAGATCGAAAGCAGTTCGTTCTTATTGGTAATAATGCCGCCGGTCGGAAAATCCGGTCCCGGCATGACGGTCATCAGTTCCTCGGTCGAAATGGTCGGCTGCTTCATCAGCAGCTTCATGGCCGCGATGGTCTCCCTTAAATTGTGCGTGGGAATGCTGGTCTTCATGCCGACCGCGATGCCGTCCGCACCGTTTACCAGGATATTCGGGATCTTTACGGGGAGCACAGTCGGCTCCTTCTCCGTTTCGTCGAAATTCGGAGCGTAATCGACCACATCCTTGTCCAGATCGGCCAGGAAAGCGCTCTCTGTCAGTTCTGTCAACCTGGCTTCGGTATATCGTGCCGCTGCTGCACCGTCGCCTTCGATCGAGCCGAAATTGCCGTGCCCGTCTACCAGGATCTCTCCCTTTTTCCAGTCCTGCGCCATTACAACAAGCGCCTCGTAAATGGAGCTGTCGCCGTGCGGATGGTACTTACCCATGGTATCGCCGACGATACGGGCGCTTTTTCTGTGCGGTCTGTCGTGCCGGACCCCAAGTTCATGCATAGCATAAAGCGTACGGCGCTGCACGGGCTTCAGTCCGTCGCGGATATCCGGGATCGCTCTCGCGACGATAACGCTCATGGCATAATCCAGGTAGGACCTGCTCATCTCCTCGGAGAATTCCGTGCGCAGGATGCGGTCCTCCTCCGGGATCACCGGAGGCTTGTTCTCTTTACTCTTTTCTGCCTTTTTCTTTTTATCTGCCAATTTTCAAATTCCTTTATTCTTATCGACCTCTCCCGGCACTGCCGTGCCACCCTCTCCTAAAGGAGAGGACTTCTGCCTTCCCCACAGCCTTCCCCACAGCCTTCCCCTTCAGGGGAAGGTGTCACGTATGTGACGAAAGAGGTAAGGGAAGGTGTCACGTATGTGACGAAAGAGGTTACACATCCAGCGTCGCGAACGTTGCGTTTTCCTGTATATAATTCCTTCTCGGTTCCACATCGCTTCCCATCAGAAGCCCCGTCATCTGATCCGCCATCCTGGCGTCCT
>CAMOZZ010000038.1 GCA_946631165.1 uncultured Lachnospiraceae bacterium
CCCCTGAAGGGGAAGGCATGGGGAAGGCAGTCTCTCCCGCCGCTGACGCGGCACCCTCCCCTAACCTCTTCCGGCGCTGCACGCGCCACCTTCCCCTGAAGGGGAAGGCATGGGGAAGGCAGTCTCTCCCGCCGCTGACGCGGCACCTTTTTATCAGAACCGGAAGTCTCTGCTGTTGGAAGTCCGGATCTCCTCGATATGCTGCGCGCAGATCTGTCTTACCTTTTCCTTCGGGATCTTCTCCAGCTCCTTTTTGATCAGTTCCCAGCCGATTTCCTTTGTCTCGGGCGAAGCATAGTCCACCAGGAACTCAGCCAGTGTCATCAGCGCGTTCGGATGGCAGCAGTTGAGGATCTGCCCGCTCTTACAGAGGCTCATGAAACGGTCTCCGGTACGGCCTTCCCTGTAGCAGGCGGTGCAGAACGACGGCACATGGTCATTCTCCATCAGCCATCGGATGACTTCATCCAGCGTTCTCTGGTCGCTGACATCGAACTGCTCCGTATCGGTCGGGCGCTCCTCCTCGGTGTAGCCGCCTACCGATGTCCTGGAAGCGCCGCTGATCTGGGAAATACCCATCTTCAGCGCTTTTTCCCTGACAGCCTGGCCTTCTCTGGTGGAAATGATCATGCCGGTATAGGGAACCGCCAGACGGATGCAGGCGATGATCTTTTCAAATGTCTCGTCATCGATGCCGCCGTCAAATTCGTTGGGATCAATGTCGTCGGCTTTCTTTACGCGGGGAACGCTGATCGTGTGCGGTCCGACGCCATGCACTGCTTCGAGATGCTCCGCATGCATGATCAGTCCCGCGAATTCATATTTGTAAAGTTCCAGGCCGAACAGTACACCGAGGCCGACATCGTCGATGCCGCCGTCCATGGCGCGGTCCATGGCTTCCGTATGATAATTGTAATTGTGCTTCGGGCCGGTCGGATGCAGATGCTCGTAGCTCTTCTTATGATACGTCTCCTGGAAAAGAATGTAGGTGCCAATCCCGGCTTCTTTCAGCTTCCTGTAGTTTTCAACAGTCGTTGCAGCGATGTTTACATTGACGCGCCTGATGTCGCCGTTTTTGTGATGGACGCTGTAGATCGTTTTAATGCAGTCCAGGATGTATTCAATGGGATTGTTGACCGGGTCTTCACCGGCTTCAATGGCAAGCCTCTTATGGCCCATATCCTGCAGCGCGATGACTTCCGCCTTGATCTCTTCCTGCGTCAGTTTCTTTCTCGGGATCGTCTTGTTCTTTGCATGATAAGGACAGTAAAGACATCCGTTCACGCAGTAGTTGGAAAGATAGAGCGGCGCAAAAAGAACAATGCGGTTCCCGTAATAGGCCTGCTTGATCTCCCCTGCGATCTCGAACATTCTCTGGACACGCTCGGGATCCTCGCAGGCGAGCAGGACGGATGCTTCCCTGTGTGTCAGCGCGGTTCCGTGCTCGGCAGCCTGCAGGTTGCCGGGACGCGCCTTCTCCAGGATGGCATCGATCAGCTCAAAATTGTTCTTGTTAGCCTCGGCGTAAGCCAGTGTCGCTTTGATCTCCTCATCATTGATGAATTCATCGGCGATGAGAGATTTGGGATCGTACTTATACATTGTTTTTCCTTTCTGATATCCGTTCTTCCCAGCGATCTGCCTAAGTGAAGAAGGATATATTTATTATAGTATTATATTGTGTTCTTGTTTCCTGATTGTTCAAAAATGCGGCTTTCAAAAGATTTTTACACCATCGTTTTTGTTCTACCGTCATGATTCTGAAAGATTATTCCTTCTTTTGTTCATATACGGATCTTTTCCGGTAATTTTACACCCTCATATGCTTTATAAGAGGGCCTTCCAGGTTACAGCAGGGATGTAAAAATCACAGATCACCTTTCTATTTGAACAAATATCCATCCGAATCAATGTTGCTGCCCCTAGCAAGGTAAGTTAAAGGATGTAAATTTTTCATCTCTTTTGAAATATGAACAAACGCCTATAGTATCAGTCTAATGCAGTTTATTCCGGTTTCATTTACGATAACGGCGCTCTCCGGATATCTCCGCGGTCGGTGACAATTTCATACCCGATCGCTTCCATCCGTTCTTTCAGGCGGGCAACGCGCTGCGCAGATTCCGCGTCAGAATAGATCTTATTGTTGTACAGTTCATATTTCTTTCTGACTGAGACGGGCGACAGATTCGGCATCACCACATTCGCGCCGGAAAGGATGCCGTTTTCCCTTCCGAAGGGATCGATCGTGCCGAGCGCTGTGGTCGACGGGAGCAGCACCCGTGGATGGATCAGCCTGATGACCGACAGCAGAAAACAGGTCAGTTCCGCCGTGCCGGCCGGTTCATCCTTAAAAGGCGTATCCTTGTGCGGAATGAACGGACCGATCCCGCACATATCCGGTCTGAATTCTTCTATGAATTTCAGATCCTTCGCCAGGTTCATCACTGTCTGATACGGCGAACCGACCATCATACCGCAGCCGACCTGATATCCGATTTCCCTGAGCTGCCGCAGGCAGTTCATCCTGTTCTCAAAAGACATTTCCTTCGGATGCAGTTTCCCGTAATGCACAGGATCGGCTGTTTCATGCCGAAGCAGGTATCTGTCCGCACCTGCCGCATGCAGGCGTTCATAACTCTCCCGGCTCCGCTCTCCCATCGATAGTGTCACCGCACAGTCCGGATGTCTTTTCTTGAACTCTGACACGATCCCGCACAGGACATCATCTGAAAAAAACGGATCCTCACCGCCCTGCATTACAAATGTGCGGAAGCCCAGTCCGTATCCTTCCTCTGCGCAGGAAAGGATCTCGTCCCGGGTCAGGCGGTATCTGTCGCAGTTCCTGTTGCTGCGCCGGATACCGCAGTACAGGCAGTCGTTCCTGCATATGTTGCTGACCTCGATCAGACCGCGGATAAAGATGGCGTTCCCATAGATTTCTTTCCGCAGCTTAACGGCTTCCTTTTTTAAGCGTTCCGTGATGTCCGGCGTCCGGCCTTCTATCAGCGCTGCATATTCCGGAACCGAAAGGCTGTGCGTCCGGATCAGTTTTTCCGCAGCGGCGAATGCAGGATCTGCTGCGCCGGCCGCGTTTTCATTTTTTATTTTTTCCAAAGCGGCAGAATCCGCTCCGACAGTTCTGTTATCCTCTTTTACTCCGATCGCTTCCACCTCCGTTCATACAGCAGGCCGGCAGATCCATTGCGGGATCGGTACCTGCCGAATGTCATTCTGTCTCAGTCCTGCACGCTCGAATAAGCCGTCTTTACATTGACGCCCGGAAGATTCCCGATCTTCCCCGAAAGCGTCGCGATCTCATTCTGCGGTGCATCGATGACAACACTGATGATGTTGATGTTCCGTTTTCTGTACGGAATGCCCATACGCCCGACAATATACTGCCCGTATTCATGGAGCAGACCGTTTATGGCTTCCGCGTTTCCTTCTTTTCCGACGATCACACTGATGACCGCAACTCTGTTTTCCATTTCCTATCCCCTGCCGCGATGCGCTGCCTTTCCGCAGGAACACCTGCAGGCCGGCAGTTCAAAACATCTTCCTCAAATAATCCCGCAAAGCGTATCTGCTGACAGTCATAACAGAAAAAACGCCATGCCCGAGGGCATGGCGTGATGTACACAAACAAACTATATGGATCGGATCTTCCCCCGGTCAGGTCTCCCTTCCCTTCGGCATCCCATAAATTCTATGTGCACCTTCCCGTCAGCAGCCGTGCCGCTTTCTCTCAGGTCATACAGAACTATACACTACTGTTACTTTTTTGTCAATGCAAAAAACGATCCCGGCAGCAAATTATACAAAACTCACCGGTTCTTTGATCGGCTGCGCCGGTTCGATTTTGATCGCGTACATCACCGGGCCGTCTTCGCCGTAGGCTTCCACGAATTCCTTCCTGATATAGACAGTCAGTCTGGCCCAGGTGCCTTCTTTCCACTTCGGCGCTTCCGTGCTCCTGCAGAGATACCCGAGGAAGATCATGTCCGCTTCGCAGCAGTTCATGGCCATGCGTCCGGGAACGAAAGCGTCCTCTGGCAGGCCGGGCTCCTTGTGGATCATAGCGGTAAAACGCACTTTTTTACCGTCATATCTGTCGGGATTCTCGGCAGCATCCAGGAACCAGATGCCGTAGCTGTTCGCCGTCAGATCGATGATGTCGGCATTCAGATCGAAGGGAAGATCTTCTTCGATGAAGGCATCCAGTTCGCCCTCGTCATCCTCGAACACGATCTCCGCCTGCTGGTTGACGCCTCGGAAGATCCTTTTGATCCTTGCAAGATCCATATCCTTTGTGCAGCGGTTCACCATGATGACTTCCGAATTTCTCGCATTGTTGCCGAAAACGGATTTCATGTTCATATAATAGGTATCGAAGGTCGAACCGTCCACCAGCATCAGCTGCTGGTGCAGGAACCAGTGCTCGGGGAGCTGCAGATCCCTGGGGTCCCACACGCCGTTGTATTCAATAATGACGCGCTCGGCTTTGTGCTTCTTTCGAAGTTCTTCCATGTGCACCGGCGTCAGTTCTTCCTGCTCTTCGATCACTTCGAGTTTTGTACGGCTCCAGGCAAGAAGGTTCGGATCATATTCCTCGACGCCTTCTTCACACAGAAGCAGCAGGGTGTTTCCGTCGATCTTGAAATAATCCTCTCCTATTGTCTGTGACAGAAATGTCGTCTTCCCGCTCTCAAGAAACCCCGTGATCAGGAAAACGGGAATTTCAGGTTTCTGCATAATATCAGTCCTTTCTGTAATGATAAGCCAGTCTGATTCTGTCATTGACTATGCAGTCAACTGAAACGGTTTGTCATTCTGAGGGCAGCCTGCTGCCTGAAGAATCCACCGCATCTCACTTTCAGTTTTTGTATAACCGCCTGTTTTAAGGTGAAGATCCTCCGGTGTTTCACACCCTCTGATGACAATGGCTTATCAGGCTCAGTTCAGTGAACGGAAGCCCGTCATCAGGCTTTCTTTCCGAATACTTCTGCGAGTTTATCGGTATGAATATCCGCACCGATCACGCACAGCTTACCGGTAACATCCGGTGCGCCGTCCCTGACCTCTGTCTCTTCGGGGACCATATCGAAATGGATCCATCTGTCACTGCCGGTCTGCGGGACCATACCCTTGGCACGAAGCACTGTGCCGAACGTTTCTCCGTCACCGAGTTTTGCGAGGATATCGCTGATTTCCTCCTTCGTGAAGGAACGGGTCGTTTCAAATCCCCAGCTGGTGAAGACGTCATCAGCATGGTGATGACCGTGGTGATGGTGGTGATGATGCTCCCCGTGTTCATGATGATGGTGATGATGTTCATGCTCGTCATCGTCATCATCATCGTCGTCGTGATCATGGTGGTGATGGTGATGCTCATGCTCGTCATCATCGTCGTCATCATCATGGTGGTGGTGATGGTGCTCATGCTCGTCGTCATCATCGTCATCAGCATGGTGGTGGTGATGGTGATGCTCATGTTCGTCGTCATCGTCGTCATCATCATGGTGGTGATGGTGATGCTCATGCTCGTCATCATCGTCGTCATCATCATGGTGGTGGTGATGGTGCTCATGCTCGTGCTCATCGTCATCATGATGATGGTGATGATGCTCGTGTTCATGCTCTTCCGCTTCCTTCAGGTGCTCCTCCAGGAGCTCACGAAGTGCCGCTTCTTCGAATTTCTCGGCGTTTTCCATCGTCTCCAGGATCTGCGCACCGGAGATCTTCTCCCAGTCCGTCGTGATCAGATCCGCATTTTCATTCAGGCTTCTGATCAGCGCGACAGCTTCCGCCAGCTTAGCCTCGGAGCATTTTCCGGTGCGGCTCAGGATGACTGCTTTGGCCGTCTCGATCTGATTGTTGAAGAACTCACCGAAATTCTTCATATACATTTTGCACTTCATGGCGTCCACTACAGTCACGGGGCTTCCGAGCACCGCATCTGTCCCTGCCACGGCATTGTTTACCGCAACGATCACATCCGAAAGCTTGCCTACACCCGAAGGCTCAATGATGATCCTGTCCGGATGATATTTGGAAAGGACTTCCTTCAGCGATGCCTCAAAATCTCCGACCAGCGTGCAGCAGATGCAGCCGGAGTTCATTTCCTTGATCTCAACGCCGGCTTCCTTTAAGAAACCGCCGTCGATCCCGATCTCACCGAATTCATTCTCGATCAGCACGACCTGCTCGCCCGTCAGCGCTTCCTTTAAAAGCTTGCTGATGAGCGTGGTCTTTCCGGCTCCCAGAAATCCTGAAATAACATCTATCTTTGTCATGAATACCGCCTCCTCAGTTAAAAAATCGTTCTTTATAACCAAAATGAAGGAACCCGTCCGGGTCCCGCCTTTATCAGCACTTTATATACCACATTCTTTCTGAAAATGCAACTTTACGGTCTTGTCTTTTCGATCCGTATTCGCTATACTGTAGAAATTCCGGACGGGAATCATCACTTTACCGAACGAATAAGGAATACAGCCATGTTTAAGCGCACATCCATCGACATGATCCATGGTCCGCTGCTGCCGAAGATCCTCGTCTTCGCGCTGCCGCTCATGATCTCCAACCTCCTGCAGCTTCTTTTCAATGCTGCGGATATTATCGTGATCGGCCGTTTCGCCGGTCCGAACAGCCAGCTGAGCCTGGCAGCTGTCGGCAGCACCTCCAGCATAACAGCCCTGTTTGTTTATATTCTGGTCGGTCTGTCGGTTGGCGTAAATGTTGTGGTTGCCCGCTGCTACGGCACCGGTCTGCGGAAAGACGAAATAGAAAAAACAGTGCACACTTCCATGTTCGTGGCGCTGACCGGCGGCATCGCATTTACCCTGGCAGGGCTGGCCGCTTCCCGGGCGCTGCTGAATCTGGTCTCCACACCGGCAGAAGTGTTCGATCTCGCGCTCCTTTATATCCGGATCTATTTTACGGGCATTCCTTTCACGCTGATCTACAATTACGGGTCCGCGCTGCTGCGCGCCAGAGGCGATACGGAGCGGCCGCTCCTTTATCTTTTTATCAGCGGACTGCTGAATGTCGTGCTGAACGTGACCTTCGTAGTACTGTTCCGCATGGATGTCGCCGGTGTAGCGCTGGCAACAGTGATCAGCCAGGGCGTCAGCGCCGCACTGATCCTGCGGTTCCTGCTGCGCTCCGACGACGAGCTGCATCTGGATCCGGCAAAACTGCGGCCGGACCGCAGAGTATTCCGTGAGCTGATGCATCTGGGACTGCCGGCCGGTCTGCAAAGCAGCCTGTTCAGCATCGCCAATATTGTCATTCAGTCCGCGATCAATTCCTACGGAAGCACTGTAATGGCAGGCGTCTCTGCCGCTTTCAGCATAGAAGGCTTCCTGTACGTATCCATGAACGCCTTCCATCAGGCGGCACAGACATTTACCAGCCAGAATCTGGGTGCAGCGGAATACAAACGTGTCCGCAAAGTACTGCGGTTATGCCTTCTGTGCACGATCGTTACAGGAGCCGTTACATCCGGCCTGGCAGTACTGTTCGCGCCGAAACTGATCTCCATCTACAACACCGATCCCGGCGTCATTGCAGAGGGCGTAAGAAGGCTCCGCATCGTCGGTTCATTGTATGTGATTTACGGAATCGCGGATGTGCTTACCGGCGCGCTTCGCGGATACGCTGTGTCCGTGGCGCCGATGCTGATCAATCTGTTCTGCACCTGCGTGTGCCGCATTGTCTGGATCAACCTGACCGCATCACGCGGCATCGAATGGGTGCATGCTTCCTTCCCGGTGTCGTGGTTCCTGCTGATGGCGGTGCTGGCAATCTATATGGTGCATATAAACCGGAAACAACCGGCATCCTAAAATGCAAAAAGGAGACAGGGGATTGTCTCCTTTTTTATTTATCTGCCTCCAGGATCATGCTCCAGGCCTGTATCAGCTTTTCCATCGTCCAGGCTGCGTTGGCCGGCGATGTAGACGGCAGACAGACATCCTCCCGTCCTGTCAATGCCATGCAGTATTTCCGGTAGATCTCATGAGATTTTTTTCCGTTTGTTATGATCATCCTGATATCAGCTGCGTCCAGGATGATCCTGATATCATTCGGCTCGACATTCCTGATCGAGCTGTCGCTGGAACCAACAATATCGCAGGAATGAATAGAATCCCACAGCGCGATATGATGGCGGGCGGCAAACGCCTGTTTCTCCTCTTTCGTGACCGGAACCTTTTCCTGCCCGAACAGCGCTGCCATCAGTTTCCAGAACCGGTTCTGCGGGTGCCCGTAAAAGAAGCCGCTCTCCCTGGTCTTTATGGACGGAAAGCTGCCCAGAACGAGTATCCTGGAATCCTCCCCGAAGAAAGGCGGTATGGGATGAATAATGTGTTCGTAGTTCATGACGTCTTCCTTACCGAAGTCCGTTCCATTGCTTTGCCTGCCCGCGGGATGTAAAATCCATTCCTTTGTTCTGCGTCTGATCCGCTATATAACAAATCTTCTTCAGGATTTTTTTGTTCCGGAACGGCCCGTTTTCCATGGCATAATTTCTTCCTTTTGCATATCTGTGAAGAACAGGCACTTTGAATGTGGTTTCAGCCTGGTAAGCCTTTACCGTATCAGCAGCGCTTTTTTTATAGACCGCGGAGTAGATCGTTGCCGCATGCAGATAGGCGCCGAGCTGGGTCGAATGCATCTCGTCGTCAACGACAAGGTCGCTCAGATACTCCCCGCTGTCCTTATACAATTTATAGTCCTTCGGCGACAGGCGGGAGGCATAGTGAAAACCGTACGCATAAAAATAATTGAAAAACGCTTTCCCGGAATAAGCCGCGGCGACCGCTTTATATTTCAGGCCTGATGATTTCAGATCCTTTACGATCCTGCCTGCGATCTTATCATCTTTATTCTGGCGCTTTTTCTGTATATCAAGGTCTTTTTCGGGCGTCACGTGATAATTCGGCATAAACAGAACTACTGTTGTTTCTTTATCAGCCAGCAGCCTGACCAGGTTCAGGGCTCCCAGCCTGCTGTATTCATACGAATGCTGCCTTCCGTGATCCTGCAGGATGATATAATCATAGTGCCTGACTTTCCCGTTTTTATCCAGCAGTACCTTTTTATAGGCGTTGAACAGCTTTTTATTGAAAGTGCTCCGGTCCATATAGTAGAGCTCATTCTTATTCAGTTTGCGGAAATTCCCTTTGGAATGAACAACAGCACCGACATTGAAAGAAAAATCATGCAGCTGTTTCCCCGCGGCCATCAGCGTCGTGACGGTCACGTTTTTCCCGGTCGCTTCAGAAACAATTTTCCCGTACATTTCAGGCATATTATTATAGTAGGATACACTGTTGCCGATGAACAGACAGGAGACCGCTTTATCAGCCTTTGCTGATGCAGGCAAAGCGGTAAATAATAAGATGGCAGTAAGGATGATCATTTCTGCCAGTATTCCCAGTTTCCCTGATTTCCGCATTTTCTTTCCTCACAAAATTGTATGATACGGGAACCGCCGTTCCAAAAATTCAGATCTTGAACCGGTAGCCTACACCCCAGATCGTCTCAATATACTGTGGCTTGCTGGTATCCAGTTCGATCTTCTCCCTGATCTTCTTGATATGCACGGTAACCGTAGCGATATCACCGAGAGATTCCATATCCCAGATATTGGAGAAAAGCTCTTCCTTTGTGAACACGCGGTTCGGATTGGAGGCAAGGAAAGTTAAGAGATCGAACTCCTTGGTCGTAAAATTCTTTTCCACACCGTCCACGAACACGCGTCTGGCAGTACGGTCGATCTTCAGCCCGCGGATCTCGATCACTTCATTCTTCTGAACGTCTTTCCCGACCAGTCTCTTGTAGCGGGAGAGATGCGCCTTCACCCTGGCAACCAGTTCGCTCGGAGAGAACGGTTTGGTGATATAATCATCCGCGCCGAGGCCGAGCCCGCGGATCTTGTCGATATCATCCTTCCTGGCGGATACCATCAGGACCGGTGTGTCCTTCTCCTTCCTGATCTGCTTGCAGATCTCGAATCCGTCCACGCCCGGCAGCATCAGATCCAGGATGAAAATATCGTAATCCCCCTTCAGCGCCATCTCCAGCCCGGTATCTCCGGATGTCGCGATCTCGACTTCAAACCCCGAAAGCTCCAGATAATCCTTCTCGAGCTCGGCGATGCTCTCTTCATCTTCAACGATAAGAATCCTGCTCATCTGTGTCCTCCTGTATCAATAATCAAAGTCCGGCCGGCGGGAATGATCCGGTCCGGCTCCCCCAAAAAGAATACCTATTTTTTATAAGCGAAGTAATAAGCAAACGGCACCACGACTGCGCCGCCGATCAGATTGCCGATCGTGACAGGCAGCAGGTTTCCGATAAAGAACGCGCCGATCGTCACATCTGCGCCAAGGAACATGCCCATGGGAATGTATGTCATGTTCGCGACGCTGTGCTCGAATCCCGCAAATACGAACAGCATGATCGGGAACCAGATCCCGAAGATCTTGCCGATCAGATCTTTTGCGCCGGCCTGCAGCCAGCAAGCAAGGACGACAAGCACATTGCAGAGAATGCCGCGGATCACCGCTGCCATAAAAGGAATCGATGCTTTTGAAGCCGCCACTGCCATGGCTCTCTCCGCCGCAGCATCCGCCAGCAGACCGCTTTTTACAAGCAGAAATGCCAGCAGGACGGAACCGATCAGATTCCCGATATACACGATCACCCAGTTCTTCAGCATCTTTCCTGCCGTGATCTTTTTATCCATCAGCGCCAGCGTCAGCAGATTGTTGCCGGTAAAAAGTTCCGCGCCGCACAGGATGACCATCATCAGGCCGACCGGGAAAAGCGCCGCACCGGTCAGCTTCGCGATCATGCTCTGGAACGCATCCCCGCCTGCTGCCGTAGCAAGGATAAAAACATAGGCGCCGAATCCGATATAGGCGCCGGCCAGCATGCCCAGAAGGAGCATTTTCACAGCCGGCAGATTCGCCTTCTTCACACCGTTGCCGATCCATATTTCCGTAATCTCTACAGGGGAATTCACACCGCTCATACCATTTACCTCTCGTGTACATTTTTCAGTGCAGTGAAAATGCCTGCTTATAAGGGCATTTCCGCAAACGCCGGGAAAGAACCAGATTCTTCCATCTTTTTGAAATATACATGATCAGAGACAACAAAACGTCTATTGCAATCAATAATACTTCATCCCGGAAAGATTATCAAGTTCCGGGACTTTTAATCGGATATCTGGGCGCGGAGTTCCCTGATCACCGTAAGCGGAACTCCTGTTGCGGCGTGGATATAATCATCCTGCATGCCGCGCAGCAGCATCTCGCAGGCGATCTGCTTTGCCACGACGTCATCTCCTCCGGCAGGCCCTGCCTGACCGGTCTGCCCCGCTGCAGAACCGCCGGAAGCATTTCCCTCTTCTTGATCATACTCCCGGAGGATCTTTAGCAGCTTTGCCGGTACGCCGCCGACAACAGTACGGGCTTCCACATCCTTTGTCACCACAGCACCCGCTGCCACGATCGCCCCGTCCCCGATCGTCACACCGGACAGGATCGTCGCGTTCGATCCGATCCAGACATTCTTCCCGATCGTGATCGGACTCCCGTACAGTTCATGCCTGCGGGCAGGATCCGGATTGTGATTCAGCGTTGCCAGCACGACATGGTGTCCGATCAGCGTACCGTCCCCGATCGTGATGCCGCCCTGATCCTGCATGCACACGCCGGAATTCAGGAAAACATTATGTCCGACAGTAATGTTCCTGCCGTAATCCGTATAGAACGGCGGGAAGATACTGATGTCTGTTACGGTCTTCCCGGTCAGTTCCGAGAACAGTGCAGCAAGCTCTTCCGGTGTATGAAAACGTGTATTCATCTCCATCGTGATCCGCTGCGCATTGATCGACTGTACATGCGACGCTTTTGCCGCTTCCGGGGGAACAATTTTTCCAGACCCGTAGATCTCATTCAATTCTTTTTCGTTCATCATTGTCCTTTCTGTGCACAGCGAATATCCGTGTTCCGCTGTGATGCCGTTTTATAACTCTTACAGGACCGTCTTTTCCGATCCTTCTTTTATACTGCAGAGACCGGCAGCATTTTTTTATCTTGTCAGGTTCTTCACCCACTTGTATTTCCTGATCCTGTACATCATGGCGTCGCAGGCGGCGACCATAGCCAGCATCAGCTGCTGCAGGATAATCGGCGAAGCAAGGATGATCAGCCGGCTGAAGAATTTGTTGCTTCCTTCTCTGTATTTCATGGATGGCCTCTTCAGATCGTTTCATTCGTGAAGTACCTTATCATATTCCGGGCGGGAACCGCAACACTTTCGTGCGCTTCTTCTTACTCTTAATGCTTCTTCAGCAGCAGTCTGATCTATCAATTATTTTGAACCAATGCATTTGAACTATCAATCCACACTATTGTCCAAAACAATTGAAATAACCCTGCCGATTGTTATAATGGGCAGAAAAGAAACCGGTATTCCCGGCAGTACAGTTTTTGCCTCAGCAAAGCATTGACCGTCTCCGGCTGCATAATGGAGTTTTAAAATGGAAGTATTTACGCAGTCTCTTCAGAATTACATTGCAACTTTCTCACTGAATAAAGCCGTCATGATCGTGATCATCATCTTCCTGTTCGTCGGCGGCATCGACCGCATCCTGGGGAACCGCCTCGGATACGGGGAGAAATTCCTGGAAGGCTTTGAAGCCCTGGGATCTCTCGGCGCAGCCATGATCGGAATGATCGCCCTGGTACCCGTGATCAAGATCGTTCTCGGCGGCGTGCTGGGCGCGTTCTTCCGTATGATCGGCGCCGATCCCTCCCTGTTCGCGGGCATCCTGCTCGGCTGCGATCTGGGCGGCTATCCTCTTGCCATGGAACTGGCGGAATCGAAAGCCGTCGGAAGCTTCACCGGCCTTGTGATCGCATCCATCATGGGCATCAATATCGTGTTCAATATTCCGGTAGGAATGGGAATCATAAAGGAATCCGACCGGGAATTCCTGGCGACCGGCATGCTGGTCGGATTCGCGACCGTGCCGATCGGGTGCCTGGCCGGCGGATTTGTCATGATGGGTTCCGGCTTTGCACTGACCGTACGGGATATTATCATGAATACCATTCCTGTGCTGGTCGTTGCGCTGCTGATCATTATCGGACTGGTTTTCGCACAGGAAAAGATGCTGAAAGGCTTTATCACTTTCGGCAAGGGCGTTACCGCGCTGGTCACGGCGGCAACCGTGATCGCCGTTGCGCAGTATCTGACAGGCATCCGGCTTCCTCTCTTTAACGTGATGGTCGAACCGAACGCTGAGGGAATCATCCCTCTCGAAGATGGTTTCCAGGTCATCGGCGGCATTGCGATCGTGCTGCTCGGCGCCTTCCCGATGGTCATGTTCATTACAAAGAAATTCTCTGAACCATTAAAAAAGGCCGGCGCAAAATTCGATCTGGACGAATACGCCGTAGCCGGAATGATCGCGAACCTCGCGAACAACATTATGATGTTCCAGATGATGAAGGACATGAAGCCCAAGGGAAAGATCCTGAACTGCGCCTTCACGGTGTCCGCCTGCTTCATGCTCGGCGACCACCTGGGATTCACAGCCGGGGTCAATCAGCAGCTGATCGTTCCGATGATGGCGGCAAAACTGGCCGGCGGCCTCACTGCCGTGATTGCTGCGAATGCACTGTGGTCTTCTGTATTCAGAAAAAAATACGAATAACGACCTCATCGCTCCTATAAACAAAGAGGGCAGTACGGCTCTGTCACATACAGTGACGACCGTACTGCCCTTCGTTTTTCAGCAGCTCTTTATAAATCTGGCAGTCCTTGCGCATGCTTCCTTCCACTCCTGACGGAAATGCGGAATAAATCCGTGGGCGGACCGCATGAATCTGCACGATGTAGTCTCTACGCCGATCTGTGAGATCGTTTTTGCGAATTCTTCATCCTGCTCCTTGAATTCACAGAGCTGGGCGGAAATGACCATCATTCTGGGCAGCTTCTGAAGCAGCTGTTTTGCAGTAAGCAGCGGGCTTACGATATGATCATACCGGATCGCATCATCCCCGCGCAGCGCCAGTTCCTCATAAGCCGCTCCTCTCACCTGCATGGCTTCGTCGCGTGGCGTTGCAGGCGCCTGGGCAGCCTTCGGCCGAAGATCGAGCGGGGCATAGGCAAGGATCACGCCGGCAAACGGGCATTTCCCTTCTTCCAGCATTTTGATCAGGACGCCGGCTGTCAGATGCCCGCCTGCACTGTATCCGCCGATCACGATCCGTTCCGGGCTGCAGCCGAGCGCCGCTGCGTTTTCCACAGCATATTCGATGGCATCCCTTGTCTGCGCATACATGACATGGATATCCGCATGGAAGGATGTTGTATAGTCAACGTCGATCACAGTGCCTCTGATCAGGTCTGCCATATATCCCGAATAGAAATCGTCGCACTCTGCATGGCCGACAGCCCAGCCGCCGCCGTGCAGGTAGATGTAGAGCGGTGCATCCGGGATCCTGTTCTTCGCCTGTCTTACATACAGATGATAGGTATGTCCGCCGGCTTCCCTTTCAACAGTCTCATATTCTGCCAGATCCTTGTACGCTTTGATCTCATCCGGATAGACATCCGGCGGTCTTTTCGTGCTGTTAAGGATCTCCACCAGTTCTTCGTAACGTTTCTCACTCCATGCCATGATCTTCTCCTCCTGAAAAATATATCAAGTCTGAATTATTGTATATGTCCTGTTCATACCCAAACCATCATACATATCTGCACACATGATCAACAGCGATATCCGAAAATCCGAATGCTTCCGCCTTGGTCATTTTCCCGTTGCAGATATCGATGATCGCACCGGTCATTTCACGGCCCATCTCCTGAATGCTCTTCTCTCCTCTGACGATCGGGCTCAGGTCGATGTCCATGTTGTCTTCCATGTTCTTGTAGGTCCTGCCGTTGGCCGTGACTTTCAGCACGGGCACGATAGCGTTTCCTGTCGGCGTTCCGCGGCCGGTCGTAAAGATGACGGCCTGGCATCCTGCTGCGACCATGGAAGTCACGGAAGAAATATCATATCCCGCGGTATCCATCACGATCGCGCCGCGTTTTGTCGGCGGCGCTGCCTGTTCCAGCACCTCGACGATCGGTCTCGTGCCGCCTTTTCTTATGCAGCCGAGACTCTTCTCATCAAGCGTCGAAAGACCGCCGGCTTTGTTTCCGGGCGTAGGCTGACCGGCACGGCAGTCCTGTCCGGCTGCTTCCAGGTGCTTCTCATAAGCACGGCAGACTTCGATGATCTCGTCATGGATCTTTGCATCTGCCGCCCTCTTTGCAAGCACATGCTCCCCGCCGATCCATTCAATGGATTCGCTCATCATGGACGTGGCGCCCATATCCACGAGGATATCGCTGAGCTCGCCAACGGCAGGGTTGGAAGCAATGCCTGAGGTGGCGTCCGATCCGCCGCACTCGATGCCCAGGAAGAATTCGGACGCGGGGAAAGGCTCTTTCTGCTGCATGGCAGCCTCTGCCGCCATATCTCTTGCGGCTCTCACCGCTTTTTCGATCGTCTTAAGCGTACCGCCTTCATCCTGGATCCCGAAGGATACGACCGGCTTGGATGTCCTTGCCTGGATCTTTTCCTTCAGCTTCTTATGCGGCACGGTCTCACAGCCGAGTCCGATAATGACAACGCCGTATACGTTCGGATTGCAGGCAAATCCGGTAAGTACTTTCTGGCTCATCGCGGTATTCGCCGCGACATCAGAACATCCGGTGTTGAAAACGATATTGACCGCGCCTCTTACCTGCTGTGCCACGATCCTGCAGGATTCGCTTCCGCAGGCGCAGGTCGGCAGGATGAGCACATGATTGCGGATGCCGGGACGGCCTTCAGCTCTGCGGTATCCCATAAAGGTGAAGCTGTTAAGATCAGGGGCGCCGGCAGACTGCTTTGCGCACATCTCAAAGGTGCCGTCCGCCAGTTCCGCATCATAGTCTCTCGGAACACTGAAAAGATTGTGATCCGCGATCCATCCGCCGGTCTTCACATCAGCAGACAGTTCGCCGAGGCTCTCTCCGTATTTCAGAACGTGGCCGCCTTTTTTGAGATCAGCGATCGCGGCTTTATGGCAATAGGGAATATCCTCTGCAGCCGTAAGTGAACATACTTCATCGTTTCTTTTGAAAACGATCTCCTCTCCCTTGTGTACTTCCGTTACACAGGTCACCACATTATCAGCAGGATCCATTAAAAGCGCATTGATATTCATCGTTTCCTCCTGTTCTTAAAACACGGTATCTGTCCCGATATCCGGCGGTCCGTTTCTTTTCCTGTCTTTACAATAGCAGATTCAGACGATATAATCAATTTTATGATATTTATAAAATCATAAATTACATTTATGCAGCAGGAGGTGAATCCGTTCTATGGAACCGGAGATGAAATATATCTACACTGTCTATAAAACCGGGAGTTTTTCGGAAGCGTCCAAAGAGCTTTTCCTTACCCAGCCGGCTCTCAGCATAGCGGTCTCCAAAGTCGAATCCAGGATCGGCATGCCTCTGTTCGACCGTTCCGCAAGGCCGCTCACCCTGACAGCAGCCGGAGAAGCTTACATCCGGAAATATGAAGAGATCCGCTCCCTGGAAGAGGAGCTCGCGATGCAGCTGAATGACATCTCCGGTCTGAAGACCGGGTCCCTGAAGATCGGCGGCTCCCATTATATCATCTCTCATATCCTGCCCCCGTTCCTGGCTTCCTTTTCGGAGAAATATCCCGGAATCGGCATAGAACTGATCGAATCCGGCGCGGATTCCCTTCTCGACATGCTCGAAGACCACGAGATCGATCTTACGTTCAACTG
>CAMOZZ010000039.1 GCA_946631165.1 uncultured Lachnospiraceae bacterium
CGCAGTCAGCCCCGCCTTTACACATTTTGGAGGGCATGCTATATTTTGACGTGACATCGGAACACGCTGATTCATTCCTGTTATTCTTAAGGAGATACAAACATTGAATTTCATTTTTATTTCACCCAATTTTCCCCATACATACTGGCAGTTCTGCGCCTGCCTTAAGGAGAACGGCATCAATGTGCTGGGCATAGGCGATTCCCCCTACGACGGACTTGAAGAGCCTCTGAAAGCTGCGCTCACGGAATATTACCGCGTGGACAACCTGGAGGACTACGACCAGGTATACCGCGCGACTGCGTTTTTCGCGTTTAAATATGGCCGGATAGACTGGATCGAATCCATGAACGAATACTGGCTGGAGCAGGATGCCCGCCTCCGCACGGATTTTAATGTCACAACAGGCATACAGTCAGACCGCATCGGCTTCATAAAGGAGAAATCCCTGATGAAGCAGATCTATACAGAGGCAGGCATTCCCACCGCACGCCAGGCTGCAGTCACCACCAGAGAGGAAGGCCGTAAGTTTATCGGGGAGGTCGGATACCCCGTTATCGTAAAGCCCAACATCGGCGTCGGCGCAACGGACACATGGAAACTGGAGAAGGATGCCGATCTGGAAGCATTTTATGACAATCTGCCGGAAACGCGTTATGTCATGGAGGAGTTCATTGACGGGATCATCTGCTCCTATGACGCGATAACCGACAGCCACGCGGTACCTCTGTTTGAGAGCATGACGGTATGGCCGCCGGTCATGGATATCGTCAATAAAGATCTTGATCTGAAGTATTACACCTGCCCGGATGTGCCGGATGCCCTGCGGGATCTTGGCCGCAGGACCGTGAAAGCCTTCGGCGTTTCCAGACGGTTCGTCCATCTGGAATTCTTCCGTCTGACAAAAGCACGCAGGGGGCTTGGCAGCATCGGTGATTTTGTCGCGCTTGAGGTCAATATGCGCCCCGCGGGCGGATATACTCCCGACATGATGAATTATGCGCATTCAACGAATGTCTACCGGATCTTCGCGGATATGGTCATGTTCGACAGCCGGCGGGAGCCTGAAGGACCGCAGCATTACTACTGTGTTTACGCCAGTAAAAAAGACGGTCATGTTTATACGCACACCCATGAGGAGATCATGGAGCGATATGGAGCGTGCATGGTGATGCAGGAGGAGATGCCGCAGATGAACTGGCCGCAGATGGGCAGATATATGTATACGGCGCGGCTGGCAAGTATGGCGGAGACAGAGGCGTTTATAGAGTTTGTGCAGGGATGAATCTTCTTCCTGTGAACGCGGCCATTAGTGTGACATGGGGACAGGTTCCTCGTCACAACGACAAATGACATGTGACATGTGACAGGGAACCTGTCCCCATGTCACATACAAGATGATACCCGTTGACTACGGCGCAAGAACCGGCCAGAGTGTCGAGCAAACAATCCGCCTCGGATTTCAGTACATGAGAGCCATATACGACAGTAAAGTGCTACTGACTCCATAATTGCTCAGGCCGCAGGGCCTGTCTATTCTATTATCCCTTTATTCTTCTATCCTCTTTTCTGTCTTTCTGGTTGTCAGACCATAAGATCGTGCTGCCCTTCTCGCGCTAATGAAAAGTGCGAAGGGGAGGATAGGAGGGGGTGGGAATATTCATGGAGCCACTATCGTGTCTCCAGTATAGAATATCAATCCTTAAGGAACGAATTTTTTTTACTTCGTTACTTCATAACCTCCCGAACACAATTGTTGCCGATAAATCGATCCATTCTTTTTAATAAATCTGAATGGTATCTCATACAGTCGGCGGTAATCCCTATCACTTCCGCTGTGTTTTCCTGTAGGAGTGCCGTTATTAAACAATCCTAAAACAAAAACGATTCCATAATCTCGCTCCGTCCATTCTCTAACCAAAGCATCACCATGATCAATAAAACAGGGGGTTCCCCTGTCTGTCCGGATTCTGTCAGTTTGAGACTCCTTCAATGTTTTATCTCACTATCATGAGACAATATATTGGTTTTGCCTCTCCTTTCATTCTTTTACCAAGAATATAATGATATTAATCAAAAAAATTTGCCGTTCTGACTGCAGAAAGCAGACCGGCAATAGATTTATCTGTCATGAAAGGAGATTCAGGATGGAAAAAACAATTATGCTAACCCGTCGCAATACAGCGGTCGCATCGATAGACGCGAACCGCTGCGTCAACTGCGGCATGTGCAGAGACTACTGCCCCGCAGATGCCATCAGCGAGCGCCAGAAGGTCATCTGCCACCTCTGTCCGGACTGTACCGAAAGAAAAGCCATTACTCCCGATCAAATGATCGAACTGCAGAACGAAGCATGTACGCTGGCCTGTCCTCTTGGTCTGAGTCCGCAGGGCTTTATCAATCTGCTGAAAAACGGCAGGAAACGGCAGGCATTTGAGATCATCTGGAAGAAGAATCCGCTTCCGGCAACGACCGGCTACGTATGCCATCATCCCTGCCAGGATGTCTGCAAGCGCGGGACCCTTGTCGACCGGCCTATGGAGATCCGTGCGATCCAGCGTTTCCTCTCGGAAGATGCCCTTGGTTTTGATCCCGATCCCTATCCGGTAATTTTCGATGAACGAATTGCTGTAATCGGCGCCGGACCTGCCGGTCTGTCTGCTGCACATTCGTTGTCTCATCTTGGTTATAAAGTGACGGTATTTGAGCAGAGTAATCAGCCTGGCGGTATGCTGATGAGGGGTATCCCGGCATTCCGTGCTGATAAAGAGATCATCCGTAAAGAGATCGGACGTCTTGAGAAAGCCGGCCTTGAAATCATCTGCAACACCAAAATCCCGAATGATTACACTGAATTACTGAAAGACTTTGATCGCGTCGTGGTTTCCGTAGGCACACAGATATCCAAAGAACTTCCGATTCCGGGTGCTGTAAGTGAAAATGTTACGACAGCGCTGCACCTGATGGAAAAAGTTAATGCAGGTCAGACTGTCGATATGTCCGGATTTGTTGTTGTTCTTGGCGGTGGAAGTGTTGCTGTGGATGCGGCAAGAACCGCTGTGCGCTGTGGCGCTGACCGTGTCGTAATGATCTGCCTGGAATCCGGCGATCAGATACCGGCTCATAAATGGGAACTGGATGAAGCCCGCGAAGAAGGCATTGAGATCATCGAAAGTGCGACTGCCACCCGGATCTTTGGCGGCAGTTACTCGGTGGACGGTATTGAATATGCTAAGATCTGCAACCTGAACACCAGCAATTTCTCCTTTGAAAAAGTCGAAGGCAGCGAACAGACCCTGCCTGCTACAAAGGTCATTTTTGCCATCGGACAGCGGACAGATCTGAAATGGCCTGTACATCCGCAGGTGGTATTCGCCGGAGATTGCGCCGCCGGGAAATGCAGCGTGATCGACGCAATGGCTTCAGGACGCAGCGCTGCCATTCAGATCGATAATGATCTTCGCAATAGAGAGTATGCGGATTATCAGGTAGACCGCTCTGTAGACAAAGGAGATCTGGATTACAAGATCTATCCTGCTGTGCGCAGAAAAATCACTTTCCCTGTACCAGAAGTCCTTTCTGCACAGGAGAGAAAGGCCTCTTTCGAAGTGGTAGAAAAAGTATTTAATGCTGAAAATGCCGGTCTGGAGACGATCCGTTGTCTGGAATGCGGTTACGAATATGTGGATGCCGAAAAATGTATCGGCTGCGGCGTATGCCGGAAAGTATGTCCTATGGGCAATGTAATCAGTATGATCCGGCCGCTGGAAGAAAACTAAGAAGGAGGGTTCTGTTATGAGAAAGCATCAGGTAATTGTTGTTGGCGGCGGCGTCGGCGGTTCCTCTGCGGCGTTTCACTGCAAAAAACTCGGACTCGATGTCCTGATGGTCGAAAAAGACCAGTTCCCCCGCGATAAGCCCTGCGGGGATGGTATCATTCCTTCCGTCTATCCGATCCTGAAGGAGATGGGCGTTTATGATTTTGTAAAAGAAAACGCCTGGCACTGCAAATATACCCGTTTTATTGCTGACAACGGCGAATATATCCGGAACTCCAATGTGGAAACGACCGGTGAACCCATGTACTGTATGCGCCGCTATATCTTTGACAATGCCGTCAACCAGGCCGCACAGAAATCAGGCATTGACTATCTTGATAACTTTGAAGTACTGGAAGTCATTATGGAACGTGGACAGGCAAAGGGTGTCCGCGGCATTTATAACGGCAAAGTAACAGAGCTGTACAGTGATCTGGTGATCCTTGCAGCCGGATCCCACTGCATGGCTGCCAGAAAACTCGGCTTCTATGACGAAAACCCCGATAACGTCTATTATGGGCTTCGTGGATACTTTGATGATATAGAAGACTTTGAGGATGTAGAATTCTACTATCCCGAGAACTTCCTTCCTTCCGGTTACATCTGGCTCTTCCCGACCGGTCCAAAATCCGCCAATGTAGGGGTTTTTATTTCCGAGCGTTCCCTCCAGGCTTCCGGCAGGACCAGCGAAGAACTGTTATGGGACTGGGTGGCAAATACTGAGGCCGGGAAAAAGCGTCTCGGCAATGCAAAACTTGTCGGAAAACTGAAGGGTTGGAGACTGCCCTGCGGTATGAAGAAACCGATCATCGCAGGCGGTGTCATGGCTGTCGGTGACAGCGGCAATATGATCGAGCAGTTTGGCGGCGGCGGGATACCGCAGGCGATGGTCGCCGGTTCTATTGCAGCAAAAACAGCATTGAAAGCGGTTACCGAAAATGACTTTTCCATGTCGATGATGGAGAATTATGCAAAAGATATTCAGGAAGCCCTGGGCGGAACATATCAGGGAAATGATTTCCTCCAGAAGATCTGCTTTACGACCGTGGAAAACATGCTGAACATGATCCATTTCTGTCAGGAAAGAGAAGGCGCAACGATGCTGGATTATATGATGGAAGTAGTCAAACAGATGAACCCTGAGTCGGCTGATTTCAAAATGATCAATGGCGGAGGGGATCTCCAGATCGAATCGCATGGCGTTTACTGATTCCGTGCTGAACCTGCTTTCTATTTCATAAAGTATTCTCATTTCAAAGGAGGCAATGACTCATGAACAGGTTTAAGAACAAGACTGTAATTGTTACCGGAGCAAGTTCCGGAATCGGAAAACAGACTGCTATCGGGTTTGCAAAAGAAGGCGCCAATCTTGCCATCTGCGCCCGAAGAGAGGCAAAGCTGAAAGAAACCGCAGCCCTGTGTGAAGCAGAAGGCGCTTCCGTTCTTGCAATGATCTGCGATGTAACCAAAAAAGATCAGCTTACCACCTTTGTAAATGCCATCCATGAAAAATTCGGCACTGTTGATGTATTGGTAAACAACGCTGCATCTGCCAATGTCATGATTCCCTTTATACAGCAATCTGAAAATGATCTGAATATGGCTCTTCAGTCAGAGGTTTTTGCTACATGGAATATGATGCAGCTCTGCTATCCGCTTATGAAAGAAAACGGCGGCTCTGTCATTAATTTCGGCAGCAACGCCGCCCAGGGAATACCTGGATATGCATCCTATTCTGCTGCAAAAGCTGCCATTATGGCGCTGACCCGTTCCGTTGCCAAGGAATGGGGTGCAGACAATATCAAGATCAATAACATGATCCCCGTCGCCATTACAGATACCAATCGTGAATCAACGGATCCGAATTATCAGAAAATCAATGAGGTTATGTATGAAGCGATCATCGCCCAGAGTCCGTTCCATCGCCTGAGCAATCCGGAAGAAGATATTGTACCTGTCATACTGTTTATGGCAAGTGATGAAAGCAGATGGATGACCGGACAGGATTTCCATGCTGAAGGCGGACTGGATATTCATTTCTGATTCATATTTGAGTGATGATCCGGTACTGCGGAAAACATCATAAAGGAAAAATTATTGACACAGAAAAGCGGGCAGACTGCCCGTTTTTCTGTGTCAGTTTCCTTTAATCAAAATACTTTTTAAGAGCTGACGGGATCGCTTCAACCATTGCTTTTGCAACGGTCTGAGGACTTTCCGGAAAATTTGATTCCACCCATTTTTTGGAGAACTGCGTTGAGCCGATCACATAAATATAAAGCATGATCTGTTCCTTTTCAGGTATTTTTTCCTTTCCGGTATGAAGCCTGATTCTTTTCTGAAAACTTGAGATTCCCAGCTTGCAGTAACCATCCCAAAAAATATTTCCATTTGAGATATTCATTATTCGCTTCAGCTGATTCTGCGTCTCGATCATCTTTCTGCAGTTCTGTTCAAGGAATTTCTCGTAACTGTGCAGTGAGAGAAAGACGGACGTATCCCCTTCTGCTTCAAAAATTTCGAAAAGCGCACAGGTCATCAAATCATATTTATCCTGAAAATGTCTGTAGAAAGATGCATGTGACACGTTGGCTTTTCGGCAGATCTCCGCTACCGTCATTTTATCAAAATCCTTTAAAAGGATCTGTGCTCGGAATGTCTCGATAAGTTTTTCCCGGGTATTTGTTTTCATGCCTTTTGATTTCCTTTGCTTTTTCACAGTATAAATAAATACCTGTATCATTTCACCAATTCGCAAAAACAATGGATTACAGCTTATAATGCTCCAAACCCTTTCCATTTACTACTGATTATATCAGAAAACCGACATTTGGCTATCTAAAACGATGTATCCCGGATCTGACTTCAGAAAATATTTCAATAACACATAAAACTCCCTATTGATTTCTTCTTTCCTGTCTGTTTCAGACCAATCAACGAGAAATAATGCACACTTTTTTCGATTTTTCTTTAAGTTCCCGTGTCGCCAGAACGTGTACCGTTCGAGCATAAAAACGGAGCCGACCACAGCAGTCAGCTCCAATGATGCTCAGGCTACAAGACCTTATCTTTATTCTTTTTACTCCCTCTTCTACGCTCAATCGGCGCGGGCCTTAATGCTCAAACGGCGCAAGCCTTAAATCTGTGCTATCCGCAGGACGCTAACGCGCGATGCGAAAGAGAGGATAGGATGGGGTAGGAATATTCATCACCACTCAATACGCCTTCAGTTCCTTCCACAGCCTGTTATAGAATTTCTCCGTCTCCTCTCCCAGATACTTATACACCTCGCACCGCATCAGCGCTTCCTCATCCGGGAAGATCGTCGTGTCTTCCTTGGTCTCGTCATCCAGCTCATCATAGACAGCCTTATTCGGCGTACCGTAATAGACATAGTCGAAGTTCATTGCCGCGATATCTTCACGGTTCATAAAGTCGATGAACTTTTCGGCGTTGGATTTATGTTTGCAGGAATCCGGGATGAACCAGCAGTCAAACCAGATGTTGCTGCCTTCCTTCGGCACAACATAATCCAGGTCTTCATTGTACTCCATCGCGACTGTCGCATCGCCGGAATAAATGACTGCCATAGCAGCGTCGCCGGCGATCATCGCATCGCGGCTCTCATCCACCATATAAGCCATGACCAGTCGTTTCTGCTCTTTCAGCTTTTCCTGCGCCTCCAGCAGTTCGCCTTCCTCTGTGGTATTGATCGACTTTCCGGCCAGCTTCAAAGGCACGATGAACGCATCGCGCATACTGTTCTCCATAACCATCTGTCCGGCATACTTTTCATCCCAGAGAATGTCCCAGCTGTCGATTTCCTCATCCACCATGGATGTATTGTAGCAGATGCCGACCGTACCCCAGAAATAAGGAACAGCATATTTATTTTCCGGGTCAAATGCTTTGCAGAAATCGAGATAAACCGGATCCAGATTGTCATAATATTTCATCCCGGAGCGGTCGATTTCCTGCACTTCACCCGCCTGGATCATCTTTTCGATGATATAATCCGACGTGCAGATGACATCATAGGGGATCGCGCCGGACTGGTATTTCGTGTACATATCTTCCGGCGTCACATACTGTTCATACTGCACTTTAATACCGGTCTCTTCGGTAAACATATCCAGCGTTTCAATATCTATATAGTCACCGTAATTAAAGACGACCAGTGTATTGTCTCCGCCTGCCGCGGCGCTTTCACCGGAGGCAGAATCATCTCCCGCGCATGAAACCAGTGCGATCAGCAGCGCAGCCATGACGCCGGCAAGTGAAATGATCTTTAAATATCTTTTCATGCTGCCACCTTGCCTTTCGCCTGCGCTTCTGCAGCCTGCGGTTCATCGTTCTGGATCCTGTTTACGATCCACAGAAAGACCAGGATTACCAGGAACAGGATCGTCGAAAGCGCATACATTTCCGGATTGATTCCGCGCCTCACCTGCTGATAGATCATGGTCGAAATGGTATTGATGCCGGGACCCTTTGTGAAGTAGGTGATGACAAAATCATCCAGCGAAATCGTGAACGCCAGCAGGAATCCGGAGAGTACACCCGGCATAATATCCGGGAGAACAATCTTTCGGAATGCATAGGTCGGCGTCGCGCCAAGATCCAGCGCCGCTTCATAGGCACTGCGGTTGGTCTGCTTCAGCTTCGGCATAACATTCAGGATTACATACGGAACGCCAAGCGTAATGTGCGCTGCCAGCATCGACATCATTCCCAGGCCTGCAAATCGCACGAACAGCAGCATGATCGCGATACCGGTAACGATATCTGCGTTCAGCATCGGAATATTCGTCACAGACATGATCGCGCTCTGGCTGTTCTTCTTCATGACCGTCATCCCGATGCATGCAAGCGTACCGAGAATCGTTGCGATAAGCGCTGCCGAGAATGTCAGCACGAGCGATGTACGCACTGCGGCCATGACTTCTTCATTCTGCGCCAGGCTCACATACCAGTTAAAGGTGAATCCGCCCCAGACCGTTCTTGCCTTGGAAGCGTTGAAAGAGCACACGATCAGGATCAGGATCGGTGCGTAAAGCAGGAAAAATACGAATCCGATATAAAATCTTTCCAGAAATTTCTGTCCTCTGCTTACCATAACAGCTGTCCCTCCTGATCCGCGTCGGTCTTATTCATAACGGCCATGCTGCCGAAAATAAACAGCATGAGCACGAGCGACAGGCCGGAGCCCAGGTTCCAGTTGTTCGTAAGATTGAACTCCTGCTCGATGACATTTCCGATCAGCAGGATCTTTGAACCGCCCAGGATATCGGCAATTGCGAACTCGGAAATACTGGGAATGAACACCATGATGATTCCGGAGATCACGCCCGGCATGGAAAGCGGCAGGATGACTTTGCTGAAAATAATGAACCTGCCTGCGCCGAGATCCGCAGCCGCATCCACCAGATCCCTGTCGATCTTGCACATCGCGTTGTAGAGCGGCAGGATCATGAACGGCAGGTAATCATAGGTCATGCCTATCAGAATTGCTTTTCTGCTGTATAAAATATGCAGCGGCTCCAGGCCGAAGAAGCCCAGGATACCGTTCAGAATCCCGGTGTTCGCAAGGATCATCTGCAGCGCCAGCACGCGGAGCATGAAATTGATCCACATCGGCAGGATGAACATCATAATGACGGTGCTTGTCTTTCCGGATGTTCTCTTGCTGAGGATGTAAGCAAGCGGGTAGGATACCAGCAGGCTGATGACCGTACTGCCGGCGGCGATCACGATCGACTGGCCGAGCGCGGAAAGATGGATCGGATCCGCGATAGCGGCAATATTGCTGAAAGTAAATCCGCCGTCTTCAGACGTGAATCCGTACAGCAGGATCATGAACAGCGGCAGGATAATAAATCCGGCCGCCCAGACCAGATAAGGCCCGGCGAGCATCTTTCTTTTCGTCATTCTTCTACCCCCACGGCCTTCTCATCGTCGGATTCGGGCTTGTTCATGATCTGGATATTGTAAGGATCGACCCAGATGCCTACGGGGGTACCGACCGGGTGTCCGACCGTGCTCTGCACAAGCCAGTCGAATCCGCCGGCAGTCACTTCCATTTCATAATGAACGCCCTTGAAAATGATATGGCTGACGACGCCGTCCATGCTGCCTTTTCCGGGATCGAGCAGGACAACATCCTCCGGTCTGATCACGACATCGACAGGCTTGTATTCGCCGAATCCGGTATCCACGCAGTCAAAGGTAACGCCGAGGATCTCGACTTTTCTGTCACGGATCATGATACCGTCGATGATATTGGAGTCGCCAATGAAGTCCGCGACGAAAGCATTTTCCGGCTCATTGTAGATGTCTTCCGGGGTGCCCATCTGCTGGATATATCCCTGGTTCATGACAACGACAGTATCCGACATGGTCAGGGCTTCTTCCTGGTCATGTGTAACATAAACAAAAGTGATGCCGAGCTCGTTTTTCAGGCGGATCAATTCGTACTGCATATCCTGACGGAGCTTGAGATCAAGCGCTCCGAGCGGCTCATCGAGAAGCAGAACGCGGGGCTCGTTAACAATCGCTCTGGCAATCGCGATCCGCTGCTGCTGACCGCCGGACAGAAGCAGCGGAGAACGTTTCTCAAACCCGTCCAGATTCACGAGTTTGAGCGCGTATTTGATCTTATCCTTTATATAGGCATCCGATTTTCCGGCGATGCGCAGGCCGAATGCGATATTATCTTCGACATTCATATGCGGGAAAAGAGAATACTTCTGGAAAACAGTATTCAGATTGCGCTTGTTGGGCGGTGTATTGGTAATATCCTGTCCGTCAAAGATCACGCGGCCTTTATCGGGCAAAATGAATCCGCCCAGGATCCTGAGGGTGGTGGATTTGCCGCAGCCCGACGGGCCGAGGAGGGTAAGGAATTCATTTTCCCGGATCGTCAGGTCAAGCTCGTCCAGTACCAGCTCTCCGTCAAAGGATTTTGAGATGTTCTCAAGATGTATAAGCTCTTTTGCCTGCATGTGTATTATCCTCTTTCATTTTCATTTATCGTAAAGCCGCGTGTTTCAGGGCGAAGATCCTTCGGCATACTCAGGATGACACCTGATTCATTGTCATGCTGAGCGAACGAAACGAGCCGAAGCATCCACCGCCTGTCGCTTTCGGGTTTAGTAAAGCCGCCTGTGTCAGGGTGAAGATCCTTCGGCAAGCGCAGGATGACAGACTAGTGCGGACCGCTTTATGGTTCAAAACGACGGCGGCGTACTGACCCAGATGACTTCTGCGCCGTCTTCTGATTTCAGGTAGTGCGTTTTTTCCGCAGAATAGTAAAACGATTCACCGGCATTTACTTTGATGTTCTTCTTGCCGATGACAAGAACAATACTGCCTCTTGTCACATAACCGAACTCCTCGCCCTCGTGCGGATTATCCGGATACGTGCTCCCGCCGGGCTCCAGTGTAAGCCGGATCGGCTCCATTTCGTTTTTCTGGGCGTTCGGAATGATCCATTCAATCTTATTTTTCAGCTCCGGATCGGTCTTCTCGAAATAATCTTCATCCTTAAAGACGATCTGTTCCTCCGCTTCTTCCGAAAAAAACTCGGAAAGATTGGTGCCGAGGCACTGCAGGATATCCGTGAGCGTCGCGATGGACGGTGATGTCAGATCACGTTCCAGCTGGGAAATGAATCCCTTCGTGAGCTCTGCCCGGTCAGCAAGTTCTTCCTGTGTAAGCGCCTTCTGGATCCTTAAATCTCTGATTTTGCTTCCTATATCCATAAATCCTCGCCTGAATTGCTTACTAAACGCTTGGTTTATTATTCTAATCTTGAAGTTTAGCAAAACTAAACCGAAAAGTATTATATAGCAATGACGCAAGATGTCAAGTACGAATGTAAAAAAACTGCTGCACGATCAGAGTGCAGCAGCTGCGTTTTCCTGTATATCTTATCATTTGCAATATTCATCCGGCACATTCCGCATCAGAACATGAGATACTGTTCCATGCCATACACGTTTTCAGGCGTGATCCATCCTGTTTCCGTACCGTTGATCACGGCTTCATAAGCGACCGTTCCGTCTTTGCGGATGTAAATACGGGTAAGCTTTACGGAATCGCCAAGCCTTGTCATCGGTCCGTCATAGCCGTTTACAGCGGCCCTCGTGCTGGTATTGAAAGGCTTTTCAACTGTGTAGGTATTCTCCCCGACAGCTTTTCCGTAACGGGATTTCAGAGAGATCTTTCCGTTTTTGATTTTGTAATTGATCACGAAGGAAGGATACTCATGGTTCAGTTCGTAACTCGGCTCCACGACGTCACGCTGGTGCTTTCCGGCAGAAATGATCACGGAAAAACCTGTCTTTGCGACTTTATACGGCTCTGCATAATCCAGGACGTCTTCGCCGAGGAATTTCTTATAGCAGGAGCGGAATTTTCCGTTCTTATACTTATATACGCTGGGACCGGAGGCACCGAACATTCCCCATCCGACCACCAGGAAGGACTGATTCTTCGCCGGCGCCATCAGCCAGACACCACCGCCGCGGCCGGCTTCGATGATCTGCTTTTTCTTTCCGTTGACAAAGAACGTGTATTCCACGTTTCCGCTTGCTGTTCCCTCCGAATAATGCTTCGAGGTATACTTCAGTTTGTCTGCTTTCCCGTCGCCGGTCACGTCATAGCTTTTATAGGTCTTTCCCGGCGCCAGGGAAACGGCTTTCTTTGTTGTTTTTCCGGCTTTGGCGTCTGCACGCTGCGGAACAGCAGATATGGCAGCAAGTGTGCACAGAATTGCCGCGAGAAACAGAATTAATTTGAACCGGTTCATTTTACGCATGGTCGGACTTCTCCTTTCGTGAGACAGGCTTCGGTATTGCTGTCTGTCCATAGAGGATTCTAACATATCATGGCAGAAAATGCCACACCGCTCCTGCCTTTCAAATAATGCTCGTTTCCATTCGGTATTGCATCCACAGAAATACCGGAACGGACCCGCAAAAGACCTATGACAAATGCAGGAATTACTGCAAAAGTCATAGGACTTTTGTCGATATGTAATATCTCTGGGATAAATACAGCTGTCATTCCAGATCATACAGGAACCCGATATGCTCCATGATGGCGGCAAAGTCCACCATGCATTCCCCGTTCCAGATGTCGACAGGAACGCGGTCCGCGAAGGTATACCCGCGAATCGCCGGGCCATCTTCCTCATTCAGGATCACCGTAACATTCCGGTTCCGGGGATCCACGATCCAATATTCCTGCACCCCTGCATTCATATATTTATGGATCTTGATCGTCACATCTTTTTTTCGGGTGGAAGGCGACAGGATCTCAATGACGAATTCCGGAGCACCGAAACAGCCGAAGCGCTTCAGTCTGTCATGATTGCAGATCACGACGATATCAGGCTCTACCATGGTCCTGTTGTCCATATCCAGCTGTACGTCGAAAGGCGCGGTGTAGACCATGCATTTGCCATGATTCGCGCTGACATGATTCTGGAGCTGCCAGGAAATATCGCTGGATAAAGCCTGATGAATATTGCCGGGAGACGCCATATCATAGATCACGCCGTCGATCAGCTCGACCCTTCTGTCATCCGGGATCGCATAATAGTCTTCCAGTGTATATTCCCCCTGTTTCTTCTCCGGCTGCAGCTCCTTTCCCTCTGGCCGTTTTCTCTCTGTGGATGTCCCGTAAACAAATCCGGCTTCCCGGAAGCCATCCGCCGGGATATCCGTATGCGGAATGACCGGATCTGACGCAGCCGGCCGAAGGACTTTTTCCAGTTTGATAATCGCTGTCATGCGCGGAGATACCGTTGCGCCGCTCATGATTTTCTGTACGGTACCAAGCGGTACGCCGGATCTTTTCGCCAATTCTTTATTGCTTAAGCCGAGTTCCTTCTTCCTTGCTTTCATCTGTTCGATCGTCATGAAAAACTCCCTTCTATGCATGACCTAATGCTTTTCATCTGGTTTTTCTGATCCGGGCGTCTTTTCCACAAACATAGTATATTGTATAGAAGATCATTTTTCAACCTTTTTGCGATAATTTTAAGATATAATCTGGTTTTATTTCAGTCTTTCAGCAAAATGGTTTCGTTGAAAATTCCGTTTTGGATCCATTTCACAAACACTGCCGCTCCATCCGTTGCATTATTTTGCGAAATTCAGTAAAATCATCTTGCAGATACTATGCATTTTCATATCAGTTAACAACAGACGAAACATGCCTTGAACAGCTGCCGGATACGGGCGGCGGATTGGAGATTCCATGGATGCATTGACAACTTATAAAGCGTGGCTGGAAAAACTGGATCAAAACAATCCTCTTTATGCCGAATTACTCGCGATCAAAGGCAATGACGCGGAGATCACCGACCGTTTTTATCAGGAGATCGAATTCGGTACCGCCGGTCTGCGCGGCATCTGCGGCGCGGGAACGAACCGGATGAATGAACTGACCGTGGGCAGGGCAACGCAGGGCATCGCGAATTATATTCTGCACTCCGGGGAGGATCCTCTGAAGGGCGTGGCGATCGCCTATGACTGCCGGTATCATTCAAAGGAGTTTTCGGAACTGGCTGCACAGATCCTGACCGGGAGCGGGATCAAAGTGTATCTGTTCCCGTCGATGCGCCCCACGCCGGAACTTTCCTATACGATCAGAAAAGTCGGCGCGGTATCCGGCATCAATATGACAGCAAGTCATAATCCCAAAGAATACAACGGTTACAAAGTGTATTGGGAAGACGGCGCACAGATATCGGGGGCGGTATCGGAAGGGATGCTGGCAGAGATCCTGAAACTGGATCTGTTTGACGAGTTTAAGAAGATGCCGCTTGCAGATGCGGAAGCAGCCGGGCTGCTTGTGATGCTCGGAGAAGAAATGGATAAACAGTATCTGGATTATGTTCTTTCACTGGCACAGCGGCCGGATGCAGAGCTGGATCTGACGGTACCGGTGGTCTATACGCCGCTGAACGGCGCAGGAAGCATTCCCATGCGGCAGGTGGCGTCAGCAAGAGGATTTGAGAATTTCGTGCTCGTGCCGGAGCAGCAGGAACCTGATCCGGATTTCACGTCTGTCCCCTATCCGAATCCAGAGGATTCCAGGGCATTTGAACTGGCTGAAAAACTGGGACGCAAGACCGGTGCGGAAGTGCTGATCGCGACCGATCCCGACAGCGACAGAATGGCAATTGAAGTGGCGGACGGTGCCGGCAGTTACATTCCGCTGAACGGAAACCAGACCGGCGGTATGATCATTGCATATCTTGCGCAGGCGAAGAATGAGCATGGGAAGCTGACCGGGAAAGATGCGATGATCAAGTCGATCGTGACTGGTGAATTCGGGGCGACGATCTGCAGGAATTATGGAATTTCTGTATTCGAGGCACTGACGGGATTCAAAAATCTGTGCGGGAAGATCCCGCCGCTGCAGGCAGAGGGCTACAACTATTTCTTCGCTTACGAAGAGAGTATCGGCTGCGCGCCGGGTGAGGAAGTGCGCGATAAGGACGGCATTTCCGCCGGTATGCTGATCACGGAGATGGCGGCTTATTACCGGAAGCAGGGAATGAGCATGCTGGATGCCCTGGACGCACTTTATAAGAAATACGGGTATTTTGCGGAGAATCAGGTATCGATCGTGCTGAAGGGCAAGGAAGGCCAGGAACGGATTGGCAGGATCATGGATCTGTTCCGGAAGGAAAAACCGGCAGCGTATGGTTCATTTACTGTTGCGGACGTGATCGATTATATAGACGGCTATGAGGATATCCCGCCGCAGAACGCGCTGAAGGTGATCATGACGGACGGCAGCTGGTTCGCGATGCGGCCGTCCGGGACTGAACCGAAGATCAAGTTCTATTACTATACCGTCAGTGATGATAAAGCTGTCTCAAAAGAGCGCTGCGCCGCACTGACAGCTGCAGTCGGGCAGCTTGCCGAAAGTGTGGCTTGAGTAATAAGATACATATGACGAGAACGCTTCTTGCAGCCGTAAGTTTGAGGCTGGCGGACGCTGCTCACAGGCGATTATTACGGCTGCATTTGGCAATATTCCTTCTTGCGGCCGTAAGTTTGAGGCTGGTGGAGGCTTCTCATAGACGATAATTACGGATGCATTTAGCAATATTCCTCCTTGCAGCCGTAGGTTTGAGGCTGGTGGAGGTTACTCACAAGCGATAATTACGGCTGCATTTGATATCTTTCCTCCTTGCGGCCGTAAGTCTGAGGCTGGCGGAGGCTGCTTTCGAGTGATGTTTACGGCTGCATTTGACAACTTTCCTCCTTGCGGCCGTAAGTTTGAGGCTGGGGGAGGCTTCTCACAGGCGATAATTACGGCTGCTTTTGGCAATATTCCTTCTTGCAGCCGTAAGTTTGAGGCTGGTGATGGCTCCTCTCAGGTGATAATTACGGCTGCATTTGACAACTTTCCTCCTTGCGGCCGTAAGTTTGAGGCTGGTGGAGGCTTTTCACAGGCGATAATTACGGCTGCATTTGACAACTTTCCTCCTTGCGGCCGTAAATACCGGAATAATCGTAAATCAAGGAAAAAGGGCAGCCGCTTATGGCTGCCCTTCAAAAAACAATTATTATAACACCTCTCAGATTCCCAGCTCCAGTTTCAGCTGCGGCGTCATGGGATCGTACTCGATCATTTCAAAATCATCGATCGTGATGGAGAAGAAATCCTTTGCTTCTGGCTTCAGGATCAGCTGCGGCTGTTTCGGAAGCCCTGCGGTCCCGTTTCCGGCTGCACCGGCGGATTCCTCTTTCTGTCTTTCTTCATATCTCCGCAGCAGTTCATTCGCCTGCTCCACATGCCTGTCATAGATCTGCTCGTTGGCAACGATGTGCGTAAAT
>CAMOZZ010000040.1 GCA_946631165.1 uncultured Lachnospiraceae bacterium
AACCCTGCTGCCACTGAGGTGCTTGATAGCCATCGCCGGGCATGAAACCCTGCTGTCCCTGGGGAGGCTGATAGCCATCACCGGGCATGAAGCCCTGCTGTCCCTGGGGAGGCTGATAGCCATCGCCGGGCATGAAACCCTGCTGCCACTGAGGTGCTTGATAGCCATCGCCGGGCATGAAACCCTGCTGCCACTGAGGTGCCTGACAGCCATCGCCGAGCATGAAGCCCTGCTGTCCCTGAGGGAACTGATAGCCATCACCGGGCATGAAACCCTGCTGTCCCTGAGGGGACTGATAGCCATCACCGGGCATGAAACCCTGCTGCCACTGAGGGGATTGATAGCCATCACCGGACATGAAGCCCTGCTGTCCCTGGGGAGGCTGCCATCCCATACCGGGGGCAGGCATGTTCTCCATCTGCTGGCATACATCGATCATATTCTGCAGGAACTGGATGACCAACTCCAGTCCGTACTGACAGGGATCATTATAAGCCTGTCCGTCCGGGGCATCCTGGTTCTGCTGCCAGTTCCCGAACCAGGGAGGAGTCATAGGGAAGCGGTTCGGCATACGGTTTCCGAAGAACGGCGCGCGGGCGGGACCTCCCCCCTGCCTCATGCTGTTAAAGAACGGAGGCCGCATCGGTCCGTGCATCGGCTCGCGTGCCTGTCGGCAGTTCCTGTTTTGCTGTGCATAACCGAGACCGGGGAAGAATGATTCCACAGCCTGTCTTAAATCCTTCCCGAAATGAAGCTCGTCGGGCATGCCTGAAAGAACGGCAAGATTGTCTGCTTTCTTTGGAACGGGAACGAGGCCGATATCAAACAGTTTACCCTGCCTGCGGATCGGTGTCACCATGTACACAGGTCCTTTCACGCCTTCTTTTATGATTGCATGCACATCGACCTTCCCTGTCAGCGTCATCGGTATGTGATCCGTGATCACGCATTGTCCCGGCAGATTCGTTTCCACGATCCGGTTTTCTTTTATGAAGACATTCAGGAGAGCCTGGCGGACTGTCCGCATGGCGGCAGCGGGATTTCCTTCGGCGTGTACATAGAGAACAGGGATCGTATCGTGGATGGTCTTCTCATAGGCCGGCGCCAGGCCGCAGGAGATGATCCCGGGCTGTGCTGATACCGCGGTTTCCACAAGCCCTGCGTCAAAACGCACACCTTCATTGTTCACAAAATACTTGTTGGCTCGTCCGATGCAGGAGAGGCTGCCGTCCTCATTGACTGTTACCAGATCATAGGTGTTAAGATATTCCTCCCCGTTGATCTCATCCAGGGTAAAGAAGACCTTGTCATCGATCTTGCCGCTGCTGACAGAAGGAGAGGAGAGGAACAGGACGCCTGTGCGGGGACCGTCTTCCAGCGAATAGTATTTTTCCTCTTCTTCATCATAGATCTTTACTTTGACGCCGGGAAGAGGATAGCCGATCGCATCGTCCGTCCTTTCCGGATCGGCGACTATGACAGCGGCACCAGCTTCAGACAAACCGTATCCATTGGTGATACGGGCTGATGAACCGCACTTTTTAAGGAATTCATCATACTGTCTCTTCTTATCAGCTGAAGTATACATGCCGCCGACGAAGCACAGTTCAATAGAGGACAGGTCGGGCCTGATCGGGCTGTGCATCATCTGGGGCAGCAGGAATCCGCCGGCAAACAGGACATTGATCTTAAAATCTTTGATCGCCCGCGCTGCGGCGCTGTTGTAGAAGCCCAGAGGGACCGATACGACAGTGCCGCCGAAAGCGAGCGGCAGATGCAGCATATCTATCATGGCGAAAGAGGCTGAAAGATCAAGCCCGAGGAAGGTCCTTGCATTGCCGGCAAGATATCCGAAACGGTCGTCCCGCAGCAGTCTGGCAGCGGCTTCATTGAGCCCCAGGTCAGAATGCGGGATCGGTTTGTGGATCCCGCTGGTCGTCCCGGAGGTATGGAGGATCAGGGCAGCTTCTTCAGAATGCGAAGGGCCGTAGAGAATGGGGGCTGCCTCGTATTGGTCAAGCAGGTCGTCCATAAGCACAACGCCGGGGATTTTTTTGATCTGCTTATAATGATTCTTACTGTAAAAGTTAAAATTCCGTGAGACATAGGGACCGGTCAGTTCCCAATGGAGCACGATGATATTGCGAAGCCCGAGCTCTTCCTTCGCAGCGATCAGACGCCGGAACAGTTCAGGCTGCAGGATCGTATCGGTAAGAAGCAGATCCGTAATGCCTTCCTCCGGGATCGTTTTTTCGAGGAACTCCGGATTCAGTGCATCAGTCATGCTGATCATGGAAACGGATGCGCCGGTCATGTTCAGACCGTAAAAGGCAAAGGTGGATTCAACGGCAGGAGCGGAGAGCATACCTGCCCGGGAACGGTTCTTTCCGGTAATATTAAGCGCGGAGAACACCTCGGCATATCGTTCCCATTGCCGGAACATCTGGCGGTAGGTGTACTTGCGCGTGCAGTCGATCATAGCCACGGAATTCAGGCGTTCCTCACTGAAGGAATTCAGTTCCCGGATCATCTTCCAACTTTTCTGGTCCGCGATCTCACCGCTCGCGATACGTGCAGAGAGTGCTGCGTATTTTTTTTCTTCAGCTTTTGTCATGGTGTGACAGATCTCCTTTTCATATGTTTTTATCTTCTCGCCGAGAATACCGGTATCTTATGAAAATGTATTATTGTCCTCAGACCGCGGCTTAAACGATTCCTGCAGCCGGCGGCAGAAGTCGAGGGAATGCTGCAGAAGCATGATCGTAAATTGAAGATGCTGCCTGCGCGGATCAAAATTCTGACAGCCCTGTTCCCTGGGCGGTCCCGGCGGGGCGGAACGCCAGTCTTTCCCGGACCGGGCGCGTTCAAAAGCAGGTGTGAAGGCTGTTTTCAGAACGTCTGCTTTCCCCTCCAGTTCTTCAGGGAGCCCTGTCCATAAGCCGGGCTTTTCTTCGACAGTGTCAGGCGCGGGAATGAGCGTCACATCTGTAAGCTTCCCCTGGATCCGTACCGGCGTCACGATATATCGTTCTCCGTTGATCCCGTCTTTTAAGATCTTATGTACATCTACCTTTCCGGTCGCCGTAAATGGAATGGTATCTGTGATCACGCATTGTCCCGGAAGATTTGTTTCCCGTATTCTGTTCTCTTTTATGAAAGCGTCACAGAGCGCCCGGCGGACGATGCAGGCGCCGCTGCGTCCAGCCCCGGTCGTGCTTACATACAGAACGGGGATCGTATCGTGAAGTACCTTGTCAAATCCGGGGGCAAGCGCACAGGCCCTGATCCCCGGCTGTGCTGCTACTGCTGTTTCCACGATCCCTGCGTCGAACCGGACGCCTTCGTTGTTTACAAAGTATTTGTCTGTCCTGCCGATACAGCAAAGGCTCCCGTCTTCATAGACTGTCACCTTGTCATAGGTGTTCAGGAAAGGCTCTCCGTCTATTTCATCAAGCGTAAAAAAGACTTCGTCATCAATTCTGCCGCTGCTTAAAGACGGCGTCGACAGGAAAAGGGTTCCGGTATGGGGACCGTCTTCCGGCTTATAGAATTTTCCGTCCTCTTCATCGCAGATCAGGACCTTTACGCCCCGGAGAGGAAATCCCATGGCATCGTCTGTACGCGCTGCATTCGAGATGATAACGGCTGCTCCTGCTTCGGTAAGTCCGTAACCGATCGTGGTACGGGTTTTGCAGCCGCATTCTGCAAGATAATTATCCAGCCGGCGTTTTTCATCCTGCGAGACATATACGCCGCCAAGGAAGATAAAGGCGAGCGATGACAGATCAGGCTTTTCCCCGACTTTGATCCAATCCTCGATCATGCCGGGAGCCCCGAACATGATATTCACGCCGTAGTGCGGAACGGCCTTTGTCATCATCGGATTAAAGATGCCCAGGGGAATCGTTACAATGGCACCGCCAAAGGCAAGCGGAAGATGCATCATGTCCATGACAGCATAAGACGCGGCCAGTTCTATTCCCAGGAATGAGACGGCAGTTCCCTCCATAAAACGGAATCTTTCGTCTGTTAAAAGCCTGGAGACGGATTCGTTAAAGGCCCGGTCTGAAAAGGGAACAGGTTTATGGATCCCGCTCACAGTCCCCGAAGTGTGGATGATGAGGGCGTCTTCCGCGGAAGCACTGCGTCCGTAAACAATGGGCCAGGCTTCGTATTTTTCCAGAAGATCCTCCATGAACAGGATACCGGGGATCGTTCTTAACTGTCTTTGGATCATCCGGCTGTGAAGCTTCAGCTCAGGGGGAGCAAAAGGGCCTGCCGCAGAAATATGTGAAATGATGATATTGCGGAGGCCGAGGGAGTCTTTGTTTTCGGCGATACGCCGCACCAGTGCGGGATCTACGGCAATATCGCTGAAAATAAGATCCGTGAGCCCTTCTTTGCGGATCATGATGTCAAAACGGGAGCTTTCCAGTACATCCAGCATATGGATCATGGACACGGAAGCGCCTGTCATGTTCAGCCCGTAAAAAGCGAACACGGATTCGGCGGACGGAGTGGATACCATTCCGACTCTGGAATGCTTTCTCCCGGTAATGCCCGCACCGGAGAATACTTCCGCATACCGCTCCCACTGCCTGAACAGCTGGCGGTAGGTGAATGTACGCCCTCCGGTAATGAGGGCAGCTTTATCAAGCCGCTCATCGCTGAAAGAATTCAGCTCTTTGATCATTTTCCAGCTCTTCTGCGCCGTGATCTTTCCGCTTTTTATGCGCGCAGAGATCTTCTCATGGTTTTTCTGTTCGATCGTGTTCATTTCACGGAATACTGCTCCTTTCCTGCAATATACAAGCGGTCTGGGGGCCAGGGATCAGCCGGGGGTCTGTTCGGCGGGATCTTTTCCGGCAGCGTCGGCCTGCTCCTCGAACCAGCGGAGCATCCGTTCGATCGCATCCTGCCCCTGTTCAATGTCAGGGCTGAGGGTAGCGAAAGCGTGAGGAAGCTCTTTTTCTCCGTAATAGACAAGATGTGTCTTCTTCCCTGCCTGCTTCAGCGCCTTGTGATACATCAGGGTATAATTGTTCAGAAAATCCCCCCGGCTCGTGATCAGAAAAACGGGAGGCAGATTGTCAATGATCTCCGGATGTTCCGGATTCATGTACTGAAGAAAATCCCGGTCCAGGCGCTTGTCGCCGTAGAACTGCTCGGAGAGGAGCAGTCCTATGGGATCCCGGCGGTTCGTATAAAACATGCCGGAGATCAGCCCCAGCGCTTTGAAGGTCATTCTGGTAGGTTCATACCCGATCGCTTTCTGAAGCTTCTCGGATCTTTTCATAGCGGCAACATAGATCGCCAGATAGGCTCCGGCGCTTTCCGCCGTCAGAAAGATACGCGTAAAATCCACTTCGAAATCCACGAGCTTTCTTCCGACCAGATCCATGCCGGCACAGATATCATCGAGCTGTTCCGCCGCGTTCGCCCTCGGGGCAAGTCTGTATTCCAGGGAGAAGACAAGATAGCCCCGTCCGGCGAGATCGTTCCCGAGGTGCCTAGAGATCGAACGGTCTCCGGCTACCAGTCCGCCGCCGTGGATCGTAATGATCACGGGCAGTTCCTGTCCTTCCGGGACGACCGGCCTGAAAATATCCATCGCCAGAGGGACTTCGCCGCGGTTCATGTACGGAATGTTCAGCATTTTGTCGACTTCGTATTTCCTGTCTGATCCCTGTTCCTTCAGACTGTTTATTCTTTCGGTATTGAATTCGATTTCCATTCCCTGCATACGTTCAAGGACAGCCCGGATCAGTTCTCTTCTTAATGAACCGCAAATGTTTTTTCGAGAACAGTACATTGTCTGTCTGTCGCCCCCTCTCGTGATGGTGCCGGAAGACGGATCAGGGAACAGGAAGGGAGGCGCATACATGGGACCGTTCCCCTGATTCATTCCGCCAAAGAAAGGCGGCTGCATAGGACCCTGCTGACGGCTCGGGGACTGCGGGGCGTGCTTGAGCCCCGGCAGGAATAACCCCAAAGCCTGCATGAGTTCATTGCCGACATCGAGCTCATCGGGTATGCCTGAAACGGAAGCAAGCCTGTCTGATTTTTGCGGAACAGGAACAAGGCCGATATCACACAGCCTGTCCTGTCTTCGGATCGGCTTGACCATGTACGCAGTTCCGTTCACACCTTCTTTTATGATCGCATATACATCGACTTTTCCTGTCGGCGTCAGCGGAATATGATCCGTGATCACGCATTTCCCCGGCAGGTTCGTTTCAACGATCTTATTGTCTTTGATGAAGACGTTCAGGAGTGCCTGGCGGGCTGTCCGCATGGCGGCAGCGGGATTTCCTTCTGCATGCACATAGAGGACAGGAACCGTATCGTGGAGCGCCTTGTCATAGACCGGCGCCAGGCCGCAGGAAATGATCCCGGGCTGTGCCGATACCGCGGTCTCCACAAGCCCGGCGTCAAAACGCACCCCTTCGTTGTTCACAAAGTACTTGTTGGCTCTTCCGATACAGGTGAGGCTGCCGTCTTCATTGACCGTTACCAGATCATAAGTGTTGAGATATTGTTCCCCGTCTATCTCATCCGGGGTAAAGAAGACTTTGTCATCGATCCTGCCGCTGCTGACGGAAGGAGAAGAGAGGAACAGAACGCCTGTATGAGGCCCGTCCTCCGGCGAATAGTATTTTCCTTCTTCTTCATCAAAGATCTTTACTTTGACGCCGGGAAGAGGGCGGCCGATCGCATCATCCGTTCTTTCCGGATCAGCGATAATGACAGCGCCCCCAGCTTCAGACAGCCCGTATCCTATAGTGACACGCGCTTTCGAACCGCATTTTTCAAGGAACTCGTCGTACTGTTTCTTTTTGTCAGCAGAGGTATAGATACCGCCGATGAAGCACAGTTCAAGAGAGGACAGATCAGGTCTGACCGGGCTGTGGATCATCTGGGGAAGCATGATTCCGCCGCCGAACATGACATTGACAGAAAGCTCTTTGATCGCCTTCGCGCTGGCGGCAGTATAGAAGTCCAGGGGGATCGCTGTGACAGTACCGCCGAAAGCGAGCGGCAGGTGCAGCATATCGATCAGGACGAAGGAAGCGGAAAGATCAATGCCCAGGTAGGTCCTCGCATTGCCGTTCAGGTATCTGAAACGGTCATCCCGCAGCAATCGGGCAGCGGATTCATTGAACCCCAGGTCAGAATGAGGGATCGGCTTGTGGATCCCGCTTGTCGTTCCGGAAGTATGGAGGATCAGGGCGGCTTCTTCAGAATGATCGGGTCCGTAAAGGATGGGAGAGGCTTCATACCGGACAAGCAGGTCGTTCATAAGAACAACGCCGGGGACCATTTTGATCTGCCGGTAATGATAACGGCAGAACAGGGCAAGTTCACGGATGATATAGGGGCCGGTAAGTTCCCAGTGGAGCACGATGATATTGCGAAGTCCCAACTCTTGGCGCGCAGCAAGCAGGCGGCGGAGCAGTTCCGGCTGCAGCATCATGTCGGAAAGGAGCAGGTCCGTAATGCCTTCTCCCCGGATCATTTTTTCAAGGCGGTCCATATTCAGCGCATCTGCAGGACTGATCATGGAAACGGATGCGCCGGTCATGTTCAGACCGTAAAGCGCAAAGGCGGATTCGGCGGCCGGAGCGGCAAGCATACCTGCCCGGGAACTGTTCTTTCCGGTAATATTAAGCGCGGAAAATACCTCTGCATACCGTTCCCACTGCCTGAACATCTGACGGTAGGTGTATTTGCGTGTGCAGCTGATCATAGCAAGGGAATCCAGGCGCTCTTCGCTGAAGGAATTCAGCTCTTTGATCATTTTCCAGCTTTTCTGGTCCGCGATCTCACCGCTCGCGATACGCGCAGAGATCTTATCGTATTTTTTCTGTTCGGTCGTATTCATTTCCGGGTATCCATTTCCTTCCCTGATATACAGAAGCAGCCTGCTGAGCTTTCCTCAATCTGCTTCTAAGGCTATAATAAATCATTTTCACAATACAATTCAACAAATAATTGATGGTTTTGTGCAAAAAATAAGATTTCCTGTAAATCTGCTTACGGTCAGCAAACTGAAATATAAAGTAACAAATGCCGACATGAAGGGCAGCGGTACGGTAACTGTTATCGGTACAACCCAGGAGAAAACAAAACTTGCAAAGCTGACGGTTCCGAAAACTGTAAAGATTAATGGCGCGGTATTCAAGGTAACTGCCATCGGGAACAAAGCGTTTAGCAAGTTCACGAAGATCAAGACGGTCACGATAGGAGATAATGTTAAGACGATCGGAACAAGCGCGTTTGCCGGCAATACAGTGCTTACAAAGGCAACGATCGGCAAAGGCGTCACCAAAATTGGCAAGTCCGCCTTCTCCGGCGACAAGAAGCTGAAGAACATTATCATCAAATCAGCAAAGCTGAAATCTGTCGGAAAGAACGCGGTCAGGAGCATTTACAAGAAAGCTGTGATCAAAGTTCCGAAGAAGCAGCTGAACAAGTATAAGAAACTGTTCTCCGCGAAGACAGGGTTTAAGAAGAGCATGGCAGTGAAGAAGTAAAATGCGGTGAATTTCCACGCGGCGAACGAAAGCCGCTGGAGTAGAAATCATTTGCAGGAGCATCGGCCGGGGACGTCTGTTCGATGACGATCGCGAACTGGTCTCATGATCCTGTATGCCTGAATATCAAGGTTACAGCAGTGGAAACAGACGGGAACTATGACATCAGGGGAAATCTTCAAAATGATGATAAGGAAAGCTATTCCCTGCCTCACGAATGGAAGCTTCCTTTTAAGGACCGTGCCCAGTATCTGCATATCACGATCGGCAAGGCAGGAAGGAATCATTTCTTCCTGCTTTTTCCATTGCTGTCTGCCGGCAGTTCAATTGTATCCCCATGACGCTCCCGGTCGATTATTCATTTTCGGCGGAAATATCGCGTTTTGTGTGATAAAGCTGGAAAGGGGCCCCGGCTGTCGTGCAGCGAAACAATTGAACGAGCCCGGCGGGTCAGCCGGGCTTACGCTTTGTATCGATCGGATACAGCTGCTTTTCTTTTACAGCATCCAGCAGTCCCTTGGTATAGACCTTCATGAGCGCTGTGGGATCCAAGGCATATCTTTCCGCCAGTGCTTCCAGAATATCATAAGGAATGCTCATCTCGCTCTTTTCATCGTGAAGACCGTTGTAGCGCCCCAGTCCATAGATCTCGATATTGACTTCGACCGGTTCCATGTCTTCCGTCCAGAGAGAGAGCAGACGTTCCTTTCGCATCACGGCGAGGCGGTTTGACACGATCCGTATGACCGATGCCATCCCATAGGAGAGCAGCCACAGGGCAGGAAGACTGAAATAAAAAGGTACATAGGTATTGAGCATATACAGGTCTTCCCAGCCTCCGCGTTCCTTTCCGAGGATGACGACCATGACCAGATAGACCAGAGAATAGACCAGGAACGGGATCAGACAGAAGAAGGTATTCCTGCGTGTCAGCAGGTACCCGCCCTCCACCAGTAAAAAGGCTATCAGAATAGCAATCGGGCATATGATGTGCAGGAACTTCTGACCGCCGCCGACCGCGAACGCGGGATCCCACGGGAGGATAAATACAAGCGCAAACAGCAGAGTCAGTGTAGTACAGATCGTTCCGGCGTAATGCATAAGAAACAGCCAGCGCGGATAGACAAAACGCTTCCTGCGGATGCCATTTACGGCAAATGGCAGGATAAAGCCGGCAGCCAGAGCAGTGGTCAGATTCGAGAGTGTGGTGAAATATCGAAAATAATCTGAGACCGCCCAGCCCATCCGGGTGTAATGGATCAGAGCGGCAATGATGGAAATGACAGAAAAAAGCAGGGTGACAACGCAGGCGATCAGCGCAGCGGCGCTTCTCCAACGCTGCAGATCGATCAGGTACTGCCGTTTTTTTCTCTTCGGTTCAGTATGTCTCATAATTATCTCCTCCCGAGAGAAGTACGCTGCAAGGGGGTGCGGTCCTTCTTCCGCAGCGGCAGCTGGACCAGGGTGATCAGGATCAGCGCCAGAGCAATGCGGATCAGCAGATAGAGGAGCCACTGCCCTTTTGTCGCCATCGGGATACCGAGAGGATTGTTGTAAGAGGAAAAATAATTCACTGCATTGCCCACGCCGTTTTCTACCGCCGGCTCCACTATGGGGACGATCTCTATGGATCCCAGAATCTTACTTGCTTCAGAGAGCAGTCCCAGACAGAGACATATGATCAGCAGCTTTCGAATCGAAGGCCGCTTTTTTTGCATGCTGCGATCCCGGCAAGGATTGCAGCGGTGCTTAACAGAATAAAGAAAAAATGGCCGATGGAAAACATTTCATTCCTCCCGCATGAGACGTTGTTTGACATCATTATAACAAATACGTTTATGCCCTGTAAATGGCAGCGTTATTGCGATATCCGATTACTATTAAGTGGGTTCCCTGAAAGTATGGGTAAAGGGCAATAAATATTGACGAAGAAGAAAAGATTGTGAAGTTCCGAAAATTGTACTATACTGTGAATGTTCGTTTTTGGACAGAGGGGACGAAATATGTATACGCAACTAAATGACCGGGAAATGTTGGTTAGAGCGATAGGGAAATTCGCTGTGCTTTTTCTGATCCTGACAGCAGCTGTTTTCAAAACAGTACCAGCCAGGGCTGAAACAGCGTCCGAAACCGCTGCAGAAGCCGAAACCGAGCCGGCCGCCTTGAAGAACGGCTGGGTTACGGAAAACGGAAACACATTTTACTATAAAGCCGGAAAGAAACTGACCGGCTGGCAGAAGATAAAAGGAAAAACCTATTATCTGACAAAAAAGGACGGTCTTCTGAAAAATACCATTGCAGGGTCCAAAAAGAAAGGCTTTGCCTATGTGGATGCGGATGGCGTACGCATCAATGATACAGTAATGAAGATGGCAGTGGCTTTTGCAGTCAAAAACGCAGGAGTACGCAAACCGTCGCAGCAGCGTCTTGAACTGTGCTTTAAAGCATTGCGCAGATATCCGTATGTTCGCTATTACGGGGACAAACCGGCGGCCGGCCGGGTTTCCGGATATGCAGCAGATATGCTGAAGAAAAAGGGAGGGAACTGTTTTCGCTACAGCAGTGCTTATGCTTATATTGCCCGTGCTTTAGGGTTCGAGGTGCGTGTCGCTGCAGGAGGAACGACCGCTTTTCGCGGCCGCAGCCTGAGTCCTCACGGCTGGTGTGAAGTAAAAATCGGGAAAGCCTGGTATATAGTCGACTGCAGCATGGCAAGGCATCATACATCGGAAGATCTGTGCCTGGTAAAACGCAGCAGTTACCCGTTCAAGCTGCGCTGTGATTATCTCTTTACAATGCAGGTCGTAAAGCATAAGATCAGATGGACTGGTGAAAAGGCGCCGTGGAATAATCTGAAAAGCAAAAAACTGCATCTGAAATAGAAAATGTTCTGAAGAGGGAGAGGCAAAATGCCCATCCCTCTTTTTTTGAAACTACTCCTGACGGATCGATTCCGCGAATGACCGGATGATCCCGTTAATCTCCTCCGGTTTGTCGGTGTTGGCGTTATGACCGGCGTTTGAGATCCAGTAAATCGTCAGGCCTTCCTGCTCCGCCCATTTTCTGTTGTAGTGCCTGGCAGAGCCTGCTTTATCCTTCTCCCCGCAGATCAGGATCGCGGGACAGTCGATCTCATACGGCAGATCTGCTTCGATCGCTTTCGCCAGGATCCGGAAGCCGTGTCCTGCAAGATGACAGTATTCCTCATGCGCATAGGTATTGATAAAATGCATCATCAGTTTTCTTCCGTAGGCGGTCTCGGAACATCCCTTTGAGCCGTCGCGCAGAAGCGCTTTCCTGGGATAGATACGGTAAACAGGCTCGATCCTTTCCAGCAGCCAGAGTTCGACGGCTGTCAGATAGCGCCGTTTCAAGGGAGCGGAATCGATGGAAATGAAGCCGCCTGTTTCTCCGGGATAAAGCTCCATGAAATACTGGGAAACATAGCCGCCCATGGACTGTCCGATCAGGATCGGTTTTCTGATTCCTTCCTTGTCCAGGATCTCATGCAGCCATTTTGCTTTATCCGCCAGGCTGAAATCCAGTTTGAACGGTCTGGAAGCCGCATGGCCGGGCGCGTCCCAGGTGAGGAGGTTGTATTCATTTTTCAGCGCTTTTACCTGCTGATCGAAGAGATGGTGATCTGCTGTCAGTCCCGGAAGAAGCACCAGGGTCTGCCGGTCTTTCCGGATCCTGTTCTTCCAGTAATGGATATCACCGGAGGGTGTGGAATAAATGCATTCGCTCATTGCCGTCTCCTTATCTGAATTCTGCATAAAATGTTTTTCATGGGATCTTTAAAACAGTATAACAGCAATGAAAGGATCTGTCATTTACTTTGCTCTGTCCGGAACAGGATGTCTGCGATATTTCATTCCAAATGTTGATAGACGGTATCGGATATTTTGATTGCTGCAGCAGCGCCTGACAGTCCGCTGGGTGATTGTAAAATGACAATTACGGTGTACTATATAAGATATGAGAAAACCGATAATAACTGCCATGGGCGCGGTCCTGATCTGGTCCACCATGGCGGCGACCGTGAAAATGTTTGCCGAAGACCTGCCGGATCTGGAACTCCTTTGTGCAGCGTCTGTTTTCGGCGCTCTTTTTCTGCTCGTTCTTACCGTCTGTTCCGGAAGGATCCGGCTCATCAGAGAGTATCGTTTTTCCGACTGGCTTGAGACAGCCGGCACCGGCGTTTTCCTGTTCCTTTATAATGCGCTTTATTATTTCGGGTTAGGGCGGCTCAGCGCGCAGGAAGGATGCATCATCAATTATCTGTGGCCGCTGATGACGGTCATCTTTGCCTGTATCATCATGAAGGAACCGTTCACGACCATGAAGATCGTGGCCATGATCTGTTCTTTTATAGGAATCATCATTATTACCGTCTCAAACGGAGCGGGCGGGATCGGAAGCGGTGCTTTTATCGGCAGGCTGAGCTGTTTCGGCGGGGCTTCCTGCTACGGCCTTTTCTCTGTTCTGAATAAGAAACAGGACCGGGATCAATACATTTCCATGATAGTCTACTGGCTGGTCACGGCAGTGTGCTCTCTTTTGTTCGGACAGTTCGGAGAACCGTGGAAAGCGATCAGCAGTTTTCAGTGGATCGGCGTTTTCTGGATCGGCCTGTTCGTCAACGCGGCAGCCAACATTCTGTGGGCGTTTGCGATCAACGGAAGCGGAAAGAAGACTGCCGTGATCGCGAATCTGGCGTATCTCGTTCCGTTCTTCTCCCTGTTCGTGACCCTGATCCTGCTGGGTGAAAAGATCACGATCTATGCGCTGTTCGCGCTGGCCTTCATTGTCGGGGGGATCCTGCTGCAGTCGAGATCAGAACGAACATAAAAGAAAAGAGAGAAGAAAGCCGGCCAGAAGGGTGATGCCAAGCTGTTTCGGAGTCCTGTAAAGGACAGCGGCAGCACCGGCAAATACCAGAAGGTAAAGAAGTCCCCGGAGGGAGATATAAAATAAACCGATGGAAAAGCAGGAAAGAAAGAAGACAGCCATGATGCCTGCATCAAGAAGAATAGCTGCGGGACCGGAGCCTTTCGCATACCAGCACAGGACAGCCAAAATAGGCGAGAAGAGAGTGATCCCGTACCAGATCATCATATACGAGGCGGGATTGAACCCGCTGAACAGGATCGTATAAAGATGATAGGCTGCGCACATCCCCGCAAAAAAGAGAAATACATTGAAAGCCGCCTGTACAGCAGAACGGCTGAAGACTGCAATGGCAAGCGCGGCCAGCAGCCAGACGGCAAGATCCGAAAAGAAGTTGCGCAGATCCAGTCTTTCCAGGAGAACATGCCACCATATGGAGCTGTCCAGTCCCAGATTGTCCAGCCATTTTGAAAAAATGCCCAGTACGATCCCCGCTGCGAAAATGCCGATGGCAGTCATCGCAGCGTTTTGTTTTCCGATTGATTCCGCTTTGCGGATCCTGTTCAGGCTGTTTCTTATCATTTTCAGTCAGGTCTTCATTGGGAAGGTCCCGCTTTACGGATTCTGTAATGCGGGATTGTTTTCTGTTCAGATATAACTATATCACAAGGCAGTGTTTCGCGGAATGATCCTGTACGGCAATATTATTAAGATCTTCGGAAGAAATATAGCTGTTTTGAATATGAAAAGACCAATTAAGCATTAGATTTCACCCTGCGATTGGGGTAAGATGACCGAAGAATGTTCCGTTCTGTGCACCGGACAGGACGGGATACGGCCTGGAAGCGTATCTGAACGCAAGGGGATTGGATGATGAACGGATCGAAGGATATCATAAAAGCATATATCAGCCTGCTGGTAGTATTTTTCTGCTGGGGGAGCGTCTATGTCGCGAACAGATATGTGCTGAATTCCCTGACAGCGCCGGAACTGGCCTGCTGCCGGTTCCTTGTATCCTCAGCAGTACTGGGCGGAATGCTTCTCGGACAGCGCGGCCATCTGCCGAAGATCGACAGAAAGGACAGAGCGGCATTTCTGTTTATCGGTTTCATGGGCTATTATCTGTCCATGGAATGCACCCTGCTTTCCGTTCAGTATGCCGGCGCCTCCCTGGGATCGCTGATCAATTCCCTGAATCCGGTATTCATCACCATATTCGCAGCCATTTTTCTGAAAGAGCAGCTGACTGTCAGAAAGGTATTGTGCCTTGTCCTTGCCATGGTCGGTGTTTTGATCGTTACCGGCGGCGCAGACGGCGCAGGCAATGTACCGGGCGTCCTGTACGGACTCGGCTCTATTCTTGCCTGGGTGGTCTGTGTCGTATCGATCCGGAAACTGTCCGCAAAGTATCCGGCGATACTGATCACTTTTCTCGCGATCACGCTGAGTCTGCTCTTCCATATTCCCACGGCTTCTATTGAACTTGTCAATAACGGCCTGCCGCAGGTAAGTCTGCTCACTTTTCTCTGCATTCTTTATTCGGGCGTGTTCGGGACGGCGATCCCGCAGTTCTTATGGAACTATTCGCTGTCAAAACTCCCTGCGAGCACCTGTTCCATGTTCTATCCCCTGATGCCCGTGTTTTCTGCTGTTCTCGGCGCGGCGCTTCTTGGCGAGAAGCTGACCGGAAGGTTCTTCGCGGGCGGCGCACTGATCGCCGCGACAGTCATTGTCAGCAGTATTCCGCATGGGAAAAAGAAAGCTTCCGGTTGAAGCTGTTTCCGGATTCGGATATAATGGTTCCGCGGGGCAGAACAAGCTGCCGCAGATCGGAGAAACGTTATGTCTGATACAGTAAGACTTTCCAAAATGGAAATGATTCGGGAATTTGCCCTGCTTACGCTGGCGGTCCTGATCATTGCCGCAGCGGTATTCTTTTTCCTGGTCCCGAGCCAGTGCATGGTCAGCAGTATTTCGGGGCTGGCAATTCTGCTGACGAATTTCACGCCGCTGTCCGTTGCGCAGCTGACAATGATCCTGAACGTGGCGCTGCTGATCGTCGGGTTCATCACATGCGGCAATGAATTCGGCTTCAAAACAGTCTATACGTCCATTATGCTTCCGCTGTTCATCGGCGTGTTCGAGAAGCTGCTTCCGCATTACACCTCTCTGACAGGCGATCCCGCGCTGGATGTCGTCTGCTATATCTTTACCGTGAGCGTCGGCCTGGCTATGCTGTTCAACAGGAATGCTTCCTCCGGCGGTCTGGATATTGTCGCAAAAGTGCTGAACAAGTACCTGCATATCGATCTCGGGAAGGCCATGTCCGCATCCGGGATGTGCATTGCGCTCTCTTCGGCGCTTGTCTATGACAAGAAAATCGTGATCTTAAGTATCCTTGGCACCTATCTGAACGGGATCGTTCTGGACAACTTTATTTTTGACCAGAGCCTGAAACGGCGTGTCTGCATCGTTTCCGATAAAGAAGAGGAGATCCGTCTGTTCATCCTGAAAGAACTGCACAGCGGCGCCTCAATCTATCACTGTTACGGTGCGCTGCATATGAAGCAGCGGAATGAGATCATCACCATCGTGGATAAACATGAATACCAGAAGCTGATGACTTACCTTGAAAAAACGGATCCGAAAGCGTTCGTCACCGTTTATAAAGTCAGCAATATGAGATATGTACCCAAGGGGCCGGGATACGGCTCGGATGTGTGATGCTGCAGTACTGCAGTCGGAGATCCGACTTGCCGGAGGCTGAGGAATGAAGAAAAAAGTACTGCTGACGGCAGTAAAT
>CAMOZZ010000041.1 GCA_946631165.1 uncultured Lachnospiraceae bacterium
GATGCGAAGAACGCGCTCAGGCACATGGCCAGAAGCTTGTAATTTCTGGGATTGATGCCGATCGACTCTGCAACTTCGTGGCTCTCGCGGATCGCCTTCCAGTAAAAACCGATTCTTGAGTTTTCAAGCGCCGCGCAGATAATGAAGATCAGGCAGAACATCGCCAGCGTCGTATAGAGGAACGGCAGACGGTTCCTGACGTCCAGGCTCAGCCAGGCAAGCTTTGCGACAGCATTTTTGCCCACATCCGGGATCAGGGCGGTAATCGGGGTAAGGGCAATGCCGTCACCGGCGCCGACCCAGGTCCATTTACTGAAAATGGTCTTCAGGATCTCCGCCACACAGAGTGTGGCGATCGCAAAATAATGGCCTTTCAGCTTGAACATCTTGAAATTGATGATAAAGGCAAGCGCTGCACTGATCAGGCCGCCGACCAGCATGCCGATCCACGGCGTAATGTGATAATACTCCAGCATGACTGTCGAAGTATACGCGCCGATGCCGAAATACGCGGCGTGTCCGAAAGAAGTCTGTCCTGTAAATCCGGTGATCAGGTTCCACGCCTCTCCTACCATTGCGTAGATGAGGATATAGATGATCACGTTATGCACATCCGTCGTCCTTACGGCAAGGGGAATGATGATGAAAGCCGCCAGCATGATAAATGCCAGGCTGTATTTTTTCATGATATTTACCATCCGAACAACCCCCTCGGCCTGATCTGGATGACCACCAGATAAATAATAAAGACGATCATGTACTTATAGGAGGTGCCGACCATATATCCGCCGAGCGCTTCGGCAACACCGATGATCAGTCCCGCGAAAAGGGCTCCCTTGATATTTCCGAAACCGCCGAGCGCCACGATCACGAAAGCGAGCGTGCTGTAAAGCGCGCAAGCCTCCGGATAGATCGGCGTGAAGCTGGCCATCAGTGCGGCTGCTGCACCGACACATGCTCCCGAAAGTCCGAATGTGATCGCATATATCTTATTCGTATCGATGCCCATAAGCTGTGCTGCCTGCTTGTTCATGGAGGTAGCCTTTATGGCGACACCGGTCTTTGTCTTATCCATAAATGTCATCACGAGGATCGTAAGGAGCAGCGCGCCGGCGGCCGCCACCAGATAATCCTGCCGGATATACATGCCAAGGAGCTTGATGCTCTTATTGCTGACCAGGGGATTTGTCACGTTCCTGTAGTTCGCCGTCCAGAAGAACTGCGTCAGGTTCTTGAGGACCATGCTCAGTCCGAACGTTGCCAGAAGAGCCGTAAGGCCGGGCGCATTCAGCACTCTCCTGATCACGATCAGATAGACAAGCACGCCTAGGATAAATATCAGTACGACCATGATGGGCAGGGAAAGCAGCGGATCCAGTCCGATCAGTGCCCAGATCCAGAAAGCGCCGTACATACCCCAGAGGAGGAATTCGCCATGGGCAAAATTAACGATGTCCATAACACCCCAGGTCAGGCTGAGACCAACGGCTACAAGAGCGTACACAAAGCCGTTCAGCATACCGTTTATTATAATCTGTCCAATCATATTCTCTCCGCCTTCACTACGATTTAAGAAAGACGGGCCGGCAGGATGATCTGTCGGCCCGCATTCCCGTTATTCTTAAGTTCAGTTGATTCAGCTGTCAGCATTCCTGCAGGCATTCCGTCTGCGCTCCGACAGCGGCTGCATTAACACAGGGAAAAATTACTCTACAACAGGCTCGGATGTTGTGTATTCATCAACAGGATATACAACTTCGTATTTTCCGTCGATCAGCTGTGTTACAACGGCGGGCATGATGTCGTTCTGACCGTTCTCGTCAAAATGTACCTTCTGGGTGATCAGATAAGGTGCTTCGAACTCACCGGCCTTCAGCGCAGCGTTGATGGCTTCGGGATCGGTGGATCCTGCTGCTTCGATCGCCTGGGCGGCAATGATGACGGATGCGAACTCTTCAAGTGCGGGGCCGTCGATATCCTGGCCGGTCTTTGCCTTGTACAGTTCATTGACATAAGCGAATACAGGGAGCTTGTCAGCAAGCTGTGCCGTGCAGGCCTGACCGCCGGCATAAGCGTTTACGCCGAGATCCATGGCGACCTGCGCGAAGGAAGCATCCTGGAAGCCGCCGCAGTAGCAGACGATTGCCTTGGGATGGAACTCCAGGGAGCTGTAGGCCTGTGCGAACAGGGTCAGATCGCCGATATAGGAAGCCTGGAATACGGCGTCCGCGCCGGAATCCTTGATCTGGGCTGCTTCGGTATCGAAGGAAGTCGCCGTCGCTTCATAGGAAACGCTGGCCGCTACTTCGAAGCCGTTCTCCTCGGCATATTTCCGGAACATTTCATCGGCATGGATACCATAGCTGTTGTTGATCCAGGCGATCGAGACTTTCTTGATGCCCGCATCATATTTCTCGTTCAGGAGCTTCAGGTATTCGAAGAACTCGATGGATTCCTGCTCATCATTTGCAGCGACTCTGTTGAAGATGGGGCCGAATGTATAGGTGGTGCCGTCGGTCAGGGATGCGGATGAGGAAGAACCGCAGACCATCGGTACGCCGTATTCCAGCGCCTGTGTGGCAACGGATGCGGAGCAGCCGGAGTTGTAAGCGCCGGTAATGGCGACAACGCCCTGATCCAGCAGGTTCGCGGCTTCGGTCGTTGCGATATCGGCACTGGCCTGATGATCGGCAAAGGTGACTTTGATCTTCTGTCCGCCCAGGATCCCCTCGTTCTTTGCGAGATCCCAGTCAAGATCATGCGAATTGTTGACGATGTCTTCCGCCACTTCCATGGCTGCCTTTAAGAATTCACCGGTCGACGAACCGGTCAGAGGGAGAACAGCGCCGATCGGGATCGCATCACCGGATACTTCTGCAGGGGCTTCTGTCTCAGCTGCAGGAGCCTCTGTCTCCTCTGCGGCTGCTTCTGTCTCAGCAGGCGCTTCCGTCTCGGGAGCAGCAGCTTCTGTCTCAGCAGGGGCTTCTGTCTCGGCAGGTGCTTCTGTCTCGGCAGGTGCTGCGCTTCCGCCGCAGGCTGTCATCATTGCTGTCATTGCAAGAGCAAGGACAAGTGCCAAAAACCTTCTTGTTTTCTTCATTGGAAAACCCTCCTTTTCATATTGGCCCGGATACAGGTCCGGACAGCCTTTTATGTTATGACCGTAGCAGAAACCGCAGATGCTTTCAATATGAGCAGAACATATTTCATATATTTGTGCAAAATTTCTCTTTTGTTCTTATTTTTACATATTTCATTATATTTCTTCTGTATAACTATCCGGATGAACTTTCATTAACCGCAAAAGAAAAAAGACGGTGTTCATTCATGATTATGAACACCGTCCGTATCTCTTCTTATCTTCTGTATTGCTGCGCAGCCCGCTTCTATACCTGTTCACTGTCCTCCTGCACAGGCTTCATGGAGAACCAGAACCTGGATCCCTCCCCGGGCTTGCTGTCCACGCCGTATTTTGCGCCGTGCGCTTCCAGGATCCCGCGGACGATCGGAAGCCCCAGTCCGGTGCTTCCGGATTTTCTGGGCGTCCCTATATCTCTGGAGAAGTATCGGTCCCAGATGGCATCGATATTTTCAGGCGCGATCCCGGGCCCGTGATCAGTGATCTCCCATACGGTGCCGGACGCTTCGTCATTTCTGATCCTGATATGAACAGTCCCTCCGGGATCCGAGAACTTGATCGCGTTGTCCAGCAGGTTATTGATCACGCGCTGTATGCGGACAACATCACCCCAGACCGGGAAATACCCTTCATTGCACCAGTCTATTTTCACGCCCCTATCGTGCTGCACCATGGGTCCGGAGAACCGTTCCGTACAGACATCCGTCAGACTGGCAAGATCCAGCACGCGCATTTCATAGTTCATCGTACCGGAACGTATCCGCGAATACTCCAGGATATCCGTGATCAGATCCGACATCCAGTCAGCTTCCTGCAGGATGATGCCGATATGTTCACGGCGCCTCTCTTCATTGTTTCCGGAGAGATCCCGGATCATCTCTGCATACGCTTTGATCATGGTCAGCGGTGTCCGCAGATCGTGGGAAACGCTGGCCAGCAGGGTATTTTTCGTTTCATCGATCTGCGCCAGTTTCTCCGTAGCGTCATTCAGCGTATCCGTAAGCTGCCTGATTTCGGTAATATCATTGCCGGTAAACCGGACAGAGTAATCCCCCTGTGCCAGAAGCGAAGCCTGATCCGTCAGGTCAACGATCGGTTTCGCGATCGTTGACGCCATGAAGAAAGCAATTATGATCGCCAGGATCACGGTCACTGCGCCGAGCAGCACAAGCTGCTGCGTCATGATGCTCCGGACAGAATTCAGCGGGCCCAGCGGATCCACAATATAAACATACAGGCTGTTGTCCGGCTCTATCGGATTTGCGATCTTTCTGCCGAAAATAATGAAGCCTGTATCAGGCCCTTTCGTTCCTACGGTATTAATATAGACCGCGTTTCCGGACGCCTCGTATTTACTGATGAACTGATCGGCGCCGAATGGATCCGGGTCAGAGGCGACGCCCACCGTATCTGTCGTCTTCGCTCCCGCCGCATTAAAGATCCTGACCGGCAGTTCATCCCTGTAGAAACGGATCGATACCGGCTGGGAAAAACGGACATTCTTCCACTCTTCCGTGATATCATTGCCGAGGGTCTCGATCCGCGCAAGCTCCTGGCGGTAGTAAAGTCTGTTGAACGCAAGTGTCTGGAATCCCCAGACGATCCCGAGGATCGTGACCGAAAATACAGCAAATACCGCCCATATCCTGTTCCGCAGTTTCTTCATATCATTCCTCGTCCGGGGCCTCGAACCGGTACCCCCTGTTCCTCTGCGTTGTCAGGAAATCCCTGTATTTCCCCAGACAGTTCCTGATGGTACGGATATGGGTGTCCACGACCCTGTCATTGCCGAAGAACTCGTAGCCCCAGACATCCGTCAGGATCTTTTCGCGCGAGAGAAGCTTCCTGCGGTTCTTCACAAGATAAAACAGCAGCTCCATATCCTTCGGTGCAAGCGTCACGGACTGCCCGTCCACTGTGATGCTCCGCCTTGCCATGTCGATGACCAGGCCGTCAAATTCATACCTGTCATTCTGCGGATTATCCGAACGCTCATGGGTATCGTGACGTCTGAGAACGACCTTCAGGCGGGCCATCAGTTCGACCGGTGAAAAAGGTTTTACAATATAATCATCGATCCCCAGCTCAAAGCCGAAGAGCTTATCATATTCCTCTCCCCTGGCGGAAAGCATGATCACGGGAATATCCTTTTCCTCCCGGATCTGCCTGCAGGCGGAAAAGCCGTCCAGTTTCGGCAGCATGATATCCAGGATGATCGCGTCAAAATCCTGCTGTCTGCACAGTTCCACCGCTTCCATGCCGTCGGCCGCTTCCACCACTTCATATCTGTTGAATTCACAATATTCTCTGATTACCGCACGGATCTTCTCTTCATCATCCACGACAAGGATCCTGCTCATAGATAACACCGCCTTTCCAATACAGCCGGCATATTGGTATCGCTTTCAACATTGTACCATATTTCCGGAAATCTTTGTATATGAAAAAGGAGAGCGCTGATAACAGATGCTCTCCTTCTCTGCGGGATTCCGCCGGTCTGCGGGCCGTTAATCCAGGTTATTACAAACCGGAAGATTATCAGCCGAACGGATTCATTGTAAGCTTCCTGACAAACTTCGTTTTTTTATCTTTCACCGTTATGACAATGCGGTCGAAACCGGTGCTGATCGTGTATGATTTATTGTTTTTCAGGGTCGCCCATTCTCCCTCGTCTTCATCATATTTTTCGATTTTGACGAGTTTCCATCCGGCTGCCGGCACGACACTGAGCTTTCCGCTGAGATTGTTTGCGACTTTCCTCGGATCATTGCTGTATTGTGTCACGTTATAAGTCTTAAATCTGTTCGCGAAAGACAGTTTGCCGATCTTGAATGTCTTCAGCGGATTTTTATATTTCTGTACCATGACCGTGGCAGTGATCTTTCCGGCTTCTTCGAACTGAACGGTAATCTTACTCTTTCCGGCCTTTTTGGGGATCAGATATAAATATCCGTCCTTTTCCTTCGTCTTTATGACGCTCTCATCAGATGATTTCACGTTGATGCCGGTATCATACCAGGCGCTGAAATATTCATTGATCGTGACTCCGTACTTTTTACTTTCTTTTGTCAGATCCATATAGCGCTTTTTGTCTTTGTTCACCGCTGCATGCGATACGGCCGGAAGAATCATGATCCCGGCAAGAACGATCATCAGACCTAACAGCAGGTTCCGTTTGCTTTTTGCGATTTTCATTTTGTCTCCTTTCTTTTCCTCAGCAGGACCAACTGATACAAAAACAGTTTACCATACATCTCTTCAGCGGTCCAGACGGAGACAGTAATCGGAAGGAATAATACAGCCCTGCTTTACGCAGGGCTGTCAGCAAATCCGGCCGTTATTTATCAGCCTTTAAAATCCAGTGCATGCTTCGGGCACTTGTCATTGCAGATCGCGCACATCACGCACTTGTCATAATCGACCTTCCAGGTCTTCGTCTTGCGGTCTACCGTAAGGGCATCCATCGGGCAGTTCTTTGCGCAGATGCCGCAGTAGATGCAGTCTTTCAGATGGCAGACGAGCTGGCCGTACTCCGCCTCGGAGTACTCCGGCGGCGGCCCTTCGGGCTCCGCCGGCGCGGCTGCTGCCGCCTCCGCGGGCTTCTCCGCCTTCGGCGCTGCGGCCGGCGCAGCTTCCGCGGCAGCAGGCGCTGCTTCCGCAGGCGCTTCTTCCGCTTCGCCTTCAGCCGGCACGCCGAAGCTCAGTACCTTCTTCGGGCAGTTGTCTATGCACAGTCCGCAGCCGATACAGGCGTCGTGATCGACTTTCCAGACCTTTTCCTTGCGGTCAACGGTAAGCGCTTCCGCAGGGCAGTTCTTCCTGCAGATCCCGCAGTAGATGCAGTTCGCAATATCACATACGAGCTGGTCGTCTCCGCCTTCCGTATACTGCGGCGGATTCTTCGGCTTTGCGGGCTTCTTCGGCGCTGCAGGCTTTGCAGCTGCCGCTGCTCCTGCTGCTGCCTCAGGCACAGCCGCAGGCTCCGGATACACCATCTCTTCTTCCGAGAAGGAAAGGACCTTCTTCGGACACTTGTCGATACATTTTCCGCACTTGATGCAGTGCTCGTAATTGATGCGCCAGGTCTTTGTCTTGCGGTCGACGGTAATGGTCTTCTCCGGGCAGTTCTTTGCGCAGAGTCCGCAGAAGATACATCCGGACAGATCGCAGAAAATATGTCCGGCGATCTCTTTCTTGAAGGTAACACCGGATACCACCAGGTCGGCTGCATTTTCAGCCACCATATGGTAGTCCTTCGTCATCTGGATCGAGCCTTCTTCACAGAAATCCGCGCAGGTTCCGCAGAATGTGCAGGAAGTAAGATCAAAACTTCTTGTGACATTCTCTCCGCCTTCCACTTTCACCGCCGTACGGGTAATGGCGTCAGGCGAACAGACTTTAATGCACATGCCGCAGTCCACACAGGATTCGGGATTGAACGCGATCCTTCCTCTGTATTTTCCAAGACCTTCCGCAGCGGGATTCGGAAAGACCTCCGTGCTGGCCGGTCTGAAAAGATTCGTCAGGGCTGTTTTCAGATAAGGGAACATCATTTGTGCATCGCCTCCCTCTTCTTTTTCAGGATCAGGGCTGCCGTATACAGTCCTTCCATGATGGCTTCAGGCTTGGGGGTGCAGCCGGCCACGGCGACATCCACATGCACAAAATTCTCAACAGGTGCTTCTACCGAGTAGCTTCCCTTGAATACGTTGCCGGACTGCGGGCACGAACCGATGGTGACGACACACTTCGGTTCCGGCACCTGGGCGATCGTTCTTACCAGACGGTCTCTCGACTGGGAAGTCACGGGGCCAGAGATCACTACAATATCCGCATGTCTGGGAGAGCCTGCCAGCTTGAAGCCGAAACGCTCGGCATCGTATCTGGGTGTCAGGCAGGCCACGAGCTCGATATCACAGCCGTTGCAGGAGCCTGAGTTGATATGATACAGCCAGGGAGATTTGGACGCGCTTTTATCAATCAGTTTTTTAAACATTTCCATACCTCCTTACAGTCCCATCCAGACCAGGATCAGGCTTGCAAGCGCAAGGCCCGAAACCACCGTCCAGTAGAACTTGAACAGATGCTCGATCTTGAGTCTGGCAGTAACCGCGTGGATCGTCGTGATGCAGACCAGTGTGACCACCGCGCAGACAGCCACGAAAATGATCGCGTCGCAGACGACCGTGCCGGTCCGGATGCCGCCCAGGAACAGAGAGGTGAAAAGGCCGGTCATGATACACATCTTCATGGCGGTATTCAGCTTGAACATACCGAGGGCAGCGCCGGAATACTCGATCAGGGGACCTTCGCAGATTTCCGTCTCGGCTTCAGCCACATCGAAAGGCTGCATGCCGACTTCCGCGGGGATGATCAGCAGCAGCGCGATCGCTGCGGGGATCATGCTCCAGGAGAACAGCAGGCTTCCGTTGGCTGCCTGGTAATCCGCGATCTGGTTCATGGAGAAGGCAAGCGTGGATCCGCCGACCTTCCTGGCTACGGAAAGCAGCACCAGGACGAAGGGCAGCTCATAGCTCATCATCGTGACCATCTCACGGGAAATACCGATACCTGCATAGGGGGATCCGGAAGAGGAGCCGCCTACGATCAGGGCAACGCCGCCGATCGTCAGGAAATACAGGATAACGATGAGATCCGCGGTTCCCGAAAATGCGGTGAAGCCGAAGATCGGGATAAAGAGCATGACGATCGCGAGACTGATGAATCCGGCGATCGGCGCGCCCAGAAATACAAGCTTGTTCGCTCTTGCGGGCACGATGGTCTCCTTGCCCATGAGCTTGAAGAAATCATACATGGGCTGACGGATGGGCGGCCCGATACGCTTCTGCATATGGGCGATCACCTTTCTGTCAATACCCGCAAGGAACAGTCCCACACAGGCCGTGAACAGTGCGCCGGGGAAGATCAGAACTTTAACCAGAAACAGTAAGATTTGCATTTTTATCCTCCTTCCCTTAACGCATGAATATGAACAGGCACATGACGATGATCGCCGTGGCAATGACTGTGTAGGATGTATAATCCGTTACGATACCCGAATGAAGCTCGGTAAATACCTTGTAGTAGCCCTTCCAGTTCTTCTTGAAGCCCCAGAACAGATCGGAGCCGCCGACCTGGGAGAACATCTCCTCTTCACCGGAGAAGAAGGTCGCATACTTGGCTTCGGGCTTTTCGCCGGCGGTCAGGATCTTTCCGCGCTCGTTCGTTCCGAGCAGGATCACGATCACGGCCGCGAAGAAAACGATGCCGAACAGGATCAGCCACAGGACGGGATTCCAGAAGGAGAACGTGACCGGCTCGACCAGCATGGTGGGTACGCCGGCGGCTTCCGCATAGCCCGCGCCCATCATCTTGTCGATGTAATCACCGACATTCAGCGAGGCATTGGCGGCCGGGAAGAGCAGGTACTTGCTGACCAGCGGATAAATGGTACCGCAGATCACGCAGAGTGCTGCCATGATGTACATGGGGATCAGCATGACGGCCGGAACCTCTTTGACATCGTTGTGCTCTTCTCTCAGCTGTCCGAAGAAGACGGCCTGGGTGACCTTGATGAAGGAAGCCAGCGTCATGACGGATACGATCAGCGCAGTCACGGTGATGATCACATACAGGAAGTTCCCGCTGGTGAGAGCCTTGGTGAAGATTCCCTGATAGATCATCCATTTGGAAGCAAAACCGTTGAAGGGCGGCAGACCGGAGATGGCGCCTGCACCGATCAGGAAGCAGATCGTCGTCTGCGGCATTTTCTTCGAGAGGCCGCCGAGCTTGTCCAGGTTCGTGGTGCCGGTGCGGTACAGGACAGCGCCTGCGCACAGGAACAGCAGACCCTTGAACAGCGTATGGTTCATGGCATGGAACAGGCCGCCGGTCAGTCCCAGCGCGCTTCCCAGGCTGACGGCTGTGATCACATAGCCGATCTGGGAGATCGAGTGGAACGCAAGCAGTCTCTTGAACTCATGCTGCGTCAGTGCCATCGTAACGCCGACGAACATCGTGACGGCGCCGAAGACCGCAAGAAGCATCTGCACGGAGCTGTGGTCCATGGCACGGAAGACGATGTAGACCATACGGATCATTCCGTAAACGCCGGCTTTGTTGACCATGCCGGAGAAGACCATGGAGACGGAGGTCGGTGCTGCCGCATAGGCATCGGCTGCAGGCGTATGGAACGGTACGATATAGCTCTTTACGCCGAAGCCGGCCACGATCAGGCCGAAGGCCACGACCGAGGTGGGCGTCAGTCCGCCCGAAAGGATCGAGGAGAGCTGGGCCATGTTCAGCGTATGGCACTGTGAATACAGCATTGCCACGCCGGCCAGCACGGAAGACGATCCGATGGAACCGATGACCAGATATTTGAATGCCGCTTCCAGCGCGCCTTCGCTGTCGTTCCGGAAAGCCGTGAGCGCTACGGAAGCGAATGTCATGATCTCGATCATAACGAACATATTGAAGATATCGCCCGTGAACACAAGACCGAGAACAGAACCGGACAGCATCAGGAACAGCGTATAGTAGTGTCCCAGATGATGATCCTTATTCATGTAACCGATGGAATAGATGCTCGAAAGCCAGAATGTCGCGGTAACGAGAATACCGAAGAACAGGCTGAGCGCATCCACTTCATAGCCGATACCGATGGCATAGCCGGACACAGGCGCCCAGTTGCCCATCCAGTAGGAAATGACTTCGCCGTTCATCATGACCGGCTTGATCAGTGCAAGCGTCATGACCAGCGCGTTTGTGGTGGCGAGCAATGTCAGGCCGTTCCTGATCACTTTATTCTTCGATCCGAAGATCTCCACCAGGAAAGCTGCCAGGAACAGCAGCATTACAGCCAGTACGGGAAAATGCTGCATCATCCTCTCAACCTCCTTACTTCATCCGCATTGACAGTCTTGTACTTGCGGTTGATCATCACGACAAGGGAAAGCGCCATGGCATCCACGCAGGCACCGATAACGATCGATGTCAGGGTAAGCGCCTGCGGCACGGGATCCACGAAGAACTGCGGAGCAACGCCGTTCAGCAGATCCGAAAGCTGATAGATCGGCGCGGTGCCGCCTTCGTTGAAGCCGAAGCTGACGATCAGCATGTTGATGCCGTAGTCCACGATACCGAGTCCGAGGACGATCTTGATCAGGTTCTTCTTTGTGCAGACGGTATAAAATCCGAGAACGATCAGGATGATCGATGCGATGTAATTGACTATGATCATGCTTCCTCCTCCTCATCATCAGTATCCGGTGCCAGCAGGGCCAGCATCAGAAGGAGCAGGAATCCGACGCCGCAGAGCACCTTGTAGCCGACGGCATAGCCCATGAAGGTAATGGTACCGGCCGAGATCAGGTCTCCCACATTTCCGTTGTTGAAGAAGACGTTGCGGCAGAAGTTCGCGCCGAAAGCGATGCCCAGCAGACCCAGGATCACATAAAGCGATGCGCCGCATGCTTCGTTGACTCGTAATACTTCGGTGCTGATCGCTCTCTTCGCGACATTGTATCCGTATCCCAGATACAGCAGCAGCGCGGCCGAAGCCACGATCACGCCGCCCTGGAATCCTCCGCCGGGGCTGATCGTACCGAACATGATAATGTAGATACCGAAGGTGACCGCAAAGGGGAGGAATTTATCTGCGCCGCACTTTACGATGACGTTCTTTTCGGTAATGCCTTCCTTGAATTTCATCAGGCTTCTTCCTCCTTTCCTTTATGCTTCACTCTGCTTAAGATCACGAAGGATCCGGCGATGGCCGTCAGCAGGATGAAGGACTCGCCCAGGGTATCGTATCCTCTGAAGTCGAACACGACTGCGGCGACATTGTTCGCTGCCATCGTCTTCTCGAGGTTCTCCTTGACGATGATGTCCGCGACGCCGTCGGGATTGCTCTCATCGTAGGAGGTCGGATTATTATAGAGATCCATGACGTTCGTGCCGCTTCCGTTGTAAGTGACCGAACCGTTGTAGTACGAATATCTTACGCCTGCGATCCCGCATACCAGGATGATGAACAGGGACATGATAGTGAGTATTCTCTTCATTTCTCTTCATCCTCCTTCGGCGTAGTTTTCTTTACGGCTATGACGAAGATCGCAGTGGAAAGCACTGCGCCGACAGCCGCTTCGGCGATCGCCACGTCAGGCGCCTGCAGAAGAATGAACTCGAGCGCCATCAGGCCGCCGGTCACTCCCAGCGCGATCACGGAAGAAAGCGTGTTCCGGAACGCCACAGCGCAGACGGCTGAGATCAGGATGCCGACCACGATCATTGTATTTAATACATATACTGCGTTCATTCTTCCTCCACCATATCCTCTCCGTATGCGTCGCATACAGTCTTCTCATCCATTTCCACACGGTGATGATAAGCGCCCTTCGCGATGGCGTGTCCGGAGATCGGCGCGGTGATGATATAGAATACGCCCATGCCGATGAGCTTTACGGTCATGCCGCCGTCATGCAGGATGAATGCGGAATAGAGCACGCCGCCGATGATGACGCCGAGCACGCCGAAGGTGGCGATGTTCGTGCTGGACTGCATCCTGCAGTAGGCATCGGGCATCCGGAGCATGCCGATCACGCCGGCCAGCGCGAAGATTATACTGAATACGATAAAGACATCGATTGCAATTCTCATAATCTTCCCTCCAGATAGCGGGCTACGATCGTGGATCCGACAAATCCCAGGATCGCGGTGATGAAGGCGATATCCAGGAACACGGAGCGTCCGCTGTAAAGTGCAAAAATGATGAGTGCCATATCCGCCAGGATATCGATCGAGTCAGCCGCAACGGCTCTGTCCGCGACCGAAGGTCCGATGATGAAACGGATCAGGAGACAGAGGGCCATCACGATGAAACAGATTGCGAAAAAGATCAGTTCACTCATTATTCCCAGATCCTCCTTATCCATTTTTCCATGGTTCCCTTGATGGCGTCGCCGGCCTCACGGCCGTCTTCCGTCGCCACATCGATCCAGTGGATGTAATAGTAGGTCTGCCCCTCTTCCTCCACGATATCCATCGTGATGGTGCCGGGCGTCAGCGTGATTGAATTGGCTACCATAGACTGCGCATATTCCGACTTCACGTCCACCGGGATCTTGACGATGCCGGGATTGACGGGAAGGGAAGGGGAAAATGCTCTCTTCGCCACATCCACATTCGCTTTGAACAGCTCGATCGGGAAAATGCAGATGCAGTAGACAAGAAACGTAAAGAACCGCTTGGGGTTCCAGAGATAAAACGGTGATTCATGAATGAAGAACCGTCCCGAGAATGCTCCGACCAGTATGCTTACGAGCACGCCGGCGATGAGCACCTGTACGGACGCGCCTCCCGTGAAGATCTGTACGATCTGTCCCGTAATGAGCAGCCAGAACAGATAACAGAGGATCGCGGTGGATATCACCGATCCGAAACTGGATTTTTTCACAGGTGTACCTCCTGAATTTATTTTTCTCATTCCGCCTCGATACTTTCAATATAATATTCCCTGCCGGATAGGATCTTAAACCGGAAGCTTCCGCATTCGGGACAGGCGTACTGTCCCTTTTTGATGGTCCCGTCATATCCGCAGTCCGGACAGTTGATCTTTATCGGGGACGGCTTCAGGATCAGTTTCGATCCCTCGGCGATCGTTCCCGCGGAAGCGATGGAGAAATATTCCTGCATGCAGGATTCCACCACGCCGGACAGCTCTCCGATCCGCATATTGATATTGAGTATCTTTTTGACCTGGTGTTTTTCCGCTTCGGGGATCACTGTTCCGAGTATCCCTTCCACGATTGCTAATTCATGCATTTATCTGTCCATGCAGGAGAAGCAGGGATCGATGCTGGCGATGATCAGTCCGGCGTCCGCCACGGAGTTGCCTCTCAGCATGGTTGGAATGGTGGGCGCGTTCTTGAAGGTGGGAACATGGATGCTCACGCGCTGCACCTTGTCGGTGCCGTTCGTTACCACCTTGTAGCTCAGCTGACCTCTGGGCGCTTCATGCATGTTCATATATTCACCGGGCTTGACAACGGGGATGGAATTTCCCTTGTTGATCGGTCCGGACGGCATGGAATCCAGGGCCTGACGGATGATCTTGATGCTCTCGAAGTTCTCAAGCACACGGACGACCACACGGGCGAACACATCGCCGCTCGGCCATACGCATTTCTGGAAATCAAAATCGTCATAGCTGGAATACGGCGCATCGATCCTGACGTCGATCGGCACATTCGAAGCTCTCGCATGCGGTCCGATCGCACCGAGCTCGATCGCCTCCTCCGTTGTCAGGACGCCGACGCCCTGGGTACGGAGCGCGACGGTCTTGTCGTTTAACAGGAAGTCGCACAGGACTTTGTTGGATTCCTCGATCTTGTCGAGCATCTCGAGCGTTCTGTGTGCCTGTTCGGCGGAAATGTCGCGTCTGGCGCCGCCGATCGTGACCATGCCGTAGTTGACACGGTTGCCGGTCAGATCCTCCAGGATATCCATGATGGCTTCACGGTCATCCCAGGAATGCATGAACAGGCTGTCATGGCCGATGATGTGCAGCGCGATGCCGAGCCACAGATAATGCGAATGCAGTCTCTCGAGCTCAGCGGTGATGACACGCATGTACTCACCCTTCTTGGTCGGCTTGATGCCTCCCGCATTCTCAACGGCCATGGCGAATGTCATGGCATGGGAGTGGGAGCAGATGCCGCATACGCGCTCAACGAGCACGAGTGTCTGGATGATGTTCTTCTGCATGGCCAGCTTCTCGATGCCGCGGTGGTTGTATCCGATGAAGATCTCCGCGTCCTTGATCAGCTCACCTTCCGTATAGAGCCTTGCATGTACCGGCTCTTCGAGCGAAGGATGATACGGCCCGATAGGAACAATATAACCCACGTCTTTTATCCTCCTTCTTTAGTGTTTTTGTGTGTTCTTAATCAGTTCTTCCATGGGCGTGACGAAGATCTGGCCCTGCCCGGAAAGCATGGATTCCGGAAGGAAGAGACGTTTGGAAACGTCCAGGCCTGTGAAGGTGACGCCGATGAGCTCATTGATCTCTCTTTCGGGCCATTCGGCGGCCTTGGAATAAATCGGGGCGATGGAAGGAAGCTCATTTTCGCCTTCGATGGTGTAGGATTCGATGGTGTCGCCGAGCATGTATTCATAGGAGATGTTCGGTTTGCCGTCTTCCGTGAGATAGCCATGGATCATGGCCAGGATCACGCCGTCCTTGCGCATGCGTTCTGCGGTCGGGACGATCTGATCCTTTGTGATGGGTATTTTCTTATAATACTGCATCTCTCCTCCTTCTATGTAGTAAGATTGAATATTTATATGAATATAATTTATTCCGTAAGTGATAATGTATCCTGCGCAATCCTCTGATTCCTGTCATCCTGAGGAGCGCAGCGACGAAGGATCCTCGCCCTGAAGGCTTCGGGTTTACTGAATTATTCAGGCGGGATGCTCTCTGTACCGGCCCATCATCTTTCTCCGCCGGCACAGGGTCCTCAGATTGCTTCGATTACGGGACGAAATATCTGCACTCCTCCGGTCAAACAAAGGACGTGTTTGCCCTCCGTCGGCAATTTCGCCCGAATCTGTCGCTCTTCACACACAGTCCCGGCGGAGAAAGCCTGCTGCGCCGAGAATAGTGCATGTTTTATTCGGGTTCCGCAGTAACCTTTTTCCCTGTCAGTTACAAAGGTTTCCCGGATCATTCCCTCGCTCCTGTCATCCTGAGGAACGCAGCGACGAAGGATCTTCGCCGTATAGGCTTCGGCTTTCCTGCATTATCCAGGCGGGATGCTCTCTGTCCCGGCCCATCATCTTTCTCCGCCGGCACAGGGTCCTCAGATTGCTTCGATTACGG
>CAMOZZ010000042.1 GCA_946631165.1 uncultured Lachnospiraceae bacterium
GTCGGCTGCGGCAAGGTTGGTTATGCGCTTGCCAGGCAGCTTACCGAGGAAAGCCACAATATTACGGTCATAGACAACAAGGCGGAGCATCTTGAAGCAGCCCAGGCGCTGGATGTACAGACGCTCCTGGGAAACGGGACCAGTTTCAAGACCCAGGAAGAAGCCGGCGTTTCCGAAGCGGACATCTTCATTGCGGTAACGGATCAGGACGAGGTGAATCTCTTGAGCTGCCTCGTCGCCGGCCGTGCGTCCGGCTGCAAGACGGTAGCCAGAGTCCGGAGTCCCCAGTATTATGAAGAGATCGATTATATAAAGCAGTGCATGGGCACTTCACTGATCATCAATCCGGAATATGCTACCGCGCTGGAGATCGATCATCTCATCCGCATCCCTTCCGCCATGGAAGTCGATACGTTCGCGAAAGGGAGAGTGGAGCTCCTGAAAATGAAAGTGCCGGAAGGTTCCGTGCTGGACGGCATGAGCGTGCCGCAGTTCTCTGTCGCTTTCAACAGGGAGATCCTGATCTGCATCATTGAAAGAGGAGATGACTGCATCATCCCGAACGGCCAGACGGTGATCTCCGCCGGTGACATGATGTATGTCATCATGCCGCCGAAATCGGCAAAGAAATTCTGCGAAGCCATCAGGCTGTCCTTCAAGCCGATCAGGAATGTCATGATCCTGGGCGGCGGTACGATCTCGTACTATCTTGCCAGAAAACTGATCGCGAACGGGGTGAACGTTAAGATCATTGAAAAGAAGCAGGAAAGATGCGAAATGCTCAGCGAGATGCTTCCAAAGGCGTCGATCGTGTACGGTGATGCCACCGACCACGACATGCTTCTGGAGGAAGGCATCGGGGGCATGGATGCCTTCGTATCGCTTACCAGCATAGATGAGGAGAATGTCTTCCTGGCGCTCTACGCGAACCAGAAAGCGCCGAAAGCGAAAAAGATCACCAAGAACAGCCGGATCGATCTCCGGGACATCGCACTGGATCTGCCTGTCGGCAGCATGGTATCCCCGAAAGAGATCACGGCGGAATATATCAGCCGGTTCGTCCGGTCGCAGCAGAATGCATACAGCGCTGAAATAGAAGCAGTCTACAGGCTTGCAGAGAGCCGCGTGGAAGCACTCGAATTCCATCTGAAGGAGGACAGCGCCGTGACCGGGCAGACCCTGATGGATCTCCCCATCAAGAACGGCGTGCTGATCTGCTGCATCGTCCGGGACGGGAAGGTGATCACGCCTTCCGGGCGGGACAGGATGGAAAAGGGCGATATCGTTATTGTCGTAACGACACACAAGAACGTGAACGATATTACCTATATCCTGGAAGACTCTTACCGTAAGAAGGTGGGCAAATGAATCTATCCATAATAATCATGATCCTGGGATCGATCATTATGCTGACAGGGGCTTTTTTCCTGCTGCCGATGATCACAGGGCTCCTTTACGGTGAATTTCATATTGCACTGATCTACCTGGGCCTTGCGGGAGCCTGCGTGGTATGCGGATTTCTGGTCAGACTGCATAAGCCGAAAAAGGATACATTCTATGCGAAGGAAGGCTTCGTAGCAGTGGCGCTGAGCTGGATCGTGATGAGCTTTATCGGCGCGCTGCCCTTTAAGATCACCGGCGAGATTCCGTCCTTCACGGAGGCGCTGTTCGAGACGGTCTCCGGCTTTACCACGACGGGATCCAGTATCCTGACAGATGTCGAGGCGCTGTCGCACGCCAGCCTGTTCTGGCGCAGCTTTACGCACTGGGTCGGCGGTATGGGCGTCCTGGTGTTCATGCTGGCGGTGCTGCCGATGACAGGCGGTTCGTCGATGAACCTGATGAAGGCGGAAAGCCCCGGCCCGTCGGTCGGCAAGCTTGTCCCGAAGCTCAGACATACGGCATTCCTGCTGTATGCGATCTACGGCGTGATGACGCTCGTTCTGGTGCTGCTGCTGTTCGTGTTCGGCATGCCGCTTTTCGATGCGGTCTGCACGGCATTCGGGACAGCCGGTACCGGCGGATTCGGGATCTGGAACAGTTCGATCGGAAACTATTCCCCGCTGCTGCAGAATATCATAACCGTCTTCATGCTCCTGTTTGGGGTGAACTTCTCGTTCTATTACCTGATCCTGATCAGAAGAGAACAGGAAGCCTTTGCGATGGAGGAGATCCGGTGGTATTTTATTATATATGCCTCCGCGGTGGCGCTGATCACGCTGAATCTGCGCACGGGCGCAGACGTTTCTGTCGGAAAGAGCGTGGCAGATACGGTCAGGCTGGCAGCATTCCAGGTATCCTCCGTGATGACGACGACGGGATTTTCCACCGCTGACTTCAACAGGTGGCCTTCGTTTTCGAAGACGATCCTCGTGCTGGTGATGTTCATCGGCGCCTGCGCCGGAAGTACGGGCGGCGGTATGAAGGTATCCAGGATCATCCTGTATGTCAGACAGATCAGGCGCGAACTTGCGACGCAGCTCCACCCCAGGACCGTCAAGGTGCTGAAGATGGACGGCAGGACCCTGGAAAAGGAAGTGCTGCATTCCGCGTCTGTGTTCCTGATGGCGTATGTCGTGGTCTTTGCCATATCGGTCCTGCTGATCTCGCTGGAGAACAAAGACCTGACGACATCGTTCACATCCGTTGCCGCCACCATCAACAACATCGGGCCCGGCATGAACGAGGTCGGTCCGACAGGAAACTTCCACGGGTTTTCGACACTGTCGAAATATGTTTTCATTTTCGATATGCTGGCGGGAAGACTGGAGCTGTTCCCGATCCTGCTGCTGTTCGCGCCGGACACCTGGAAAAAATAGAATACTTAAGAAGTCTTATCTTTACATAAAGGAGAACCATCATGTGTGAGAACTGCAAGAAAACACCTTATTACATCACGACCGCGATCGCCTATACATCCGGCAAGCCCCATATCGGGAACTGCTATGAAATCGTGCTCGCGGACAGCATTGCGCGTTATAAGAGAGCGCAGGGATATGATGTCAGGTTTATGACCGGTACCGATGAGCACGGTCAGAAAATAGAGCTGAAAGCAGCGGAAGCAGGAGTCACCCCGAAGGCATTTGTGGACAATGTCGCCGGTATCATTAAGGAGAACTGGGATCTTCTGAACACTTCCTATGACAAGTTCATCCGCACCACGGATCATGATCACGAAGTGCAGATCCAGAAGATCTTCCGGAAACTCTATGAGCAGGGCGATATCTATAAGGGATATTATGAAGGGCTTTACTGCACGCCTTGCGAATCCTTCTTCACGGAATCCCAGCTCGTGGACGGCAAGTGCCCGGATTGCGGCAGACCCGTACAGCCCGCGAAGGAAGAGGCTTATTTCTTTAAAATGAGCAAATACGCCGACAGGCTGATCGAGCATATCAATACGCATCCCGAGTTCATCCAGCCGGAATCCAGGAAGAACGAGATGATGAACAACTTCCTGCTGCCCGGCCTGCAGGATCTGTGTGTATCCAGGACATCCTTCAAATGGGGAATTCCCGTTGACTTTGACGACAAGCATGTGGTTTATGTATGGCTTGACGCGCTGTCGAACTACATCACCGGCCTCGGCTATGATGCGGACGGCAATTCCGGAGAGCTTTATAAAAAATACTGGCCTGCGGACCTGCATCTGATCGGAAAGGACATCATCCGTTTCCATACGATCTACTGGCCGATCTTCCTGATGGCGCTCGGCGAGCCGCTGCCGAAGCAGGTGTTCGGCCATCCCTGGCTGCTCCAGGGCGACGGCAAGATGAGCAAATCCAAGGGAAATGTGATCTATGCGGACGATCTGGCGTCGATCTTCGGCGTGGATGCGGTGCGTTATTTCGTACTGCATGAGATGCCGTTTGAAAACGACGGCGTCATCACATGGGAACTCGTGACGGAAAGAGTGAATTCCGATCTTGCCAATACCCTCGGAAACCTTGTGAACCGCACGATCGCCATGAGCAACAAGTATTTCGGCGGCATCGTCAGAAATACCGGCGTTTCCGAAGAAGTGGACGAGGATCTGCACAATACGATCGCTGCAGCTGTAAAGAAGGTCGATGACAAGATGAACGATCTGAGAGTCGCGGATGCGCTCACGGAGATCTTCAACATCTTCAAACGCTGCAACAAATATATCGACGAGACCATGCCCTGGGCGCTCGCAAAGGACGAAGCGAAGAAAGACCGCCTTGCCCAGGTGCTGTACAATCTCTGCGAAGGCATCACGATCGGCGCTTCCCTGCTGACATCCTTCATGCCCGATACATCAGCCCGCATCATGAGCCAGCTGAACACCGAAGTCAGACCGCTTGCGGACTGCTGCACATTCGGACTGTATCCGGACGGAAATAAAGTCACCGAAAAACCCGAGATCCTGTTCGCCAGACTGGATATGGAGAAGGTGATGGCGGAAGTGAACGAGAAGTTCATGAAGCCCGCGGCAGAGCCGGAAGAGCCGGAGCCGGAAGAAGAGAACGTGATCGATGTCGAGCAGAAACCGGAGGCGGAATATGACGATTTCGCAAAGCTCCAGTTCCGCATCGGCGAGATCATTTCCTGCGAAGCCGTGAAAAAGTCCAAAAAGCTGCTCTGCTCGCAGGTGAAGATCGGTTCCGAAGTAAAGCAGATCCTGTCCGGTATCCGTTCTTCCTATGATCCGGAAGAGCTGGTCGGGAAGAAAGTGCTCGTGCTTACGAACCTGAAGCCCAGAAAGCTTGCAGGACTGGAATCCGAAGGCATGCTCCTGCTTGCCGAGGATGCCGAAGGAACGCTTTCCCTGCTGACCCCTGAAAGAGATATGCCCGCCGGCGCGCCGGTCGAATAAGATCCAAGGAGAACCATATGAAGATCGGTTTTGACAACCAGAAATACATCAAAATGCAGTCGGAGCACATCAGGGAGCGCATCGGCCGGTTCGACAACAAGCTGTATCTCGAATTCGGCGGAAAACTCTATGATGACCATCACGCTTCCCGTGTGCTTCCGGGGTTTGAACCGGACGCCAAGCTGCGCATGCTCATGCAGCTCTCCGACCAGGCCGAGATTGTGATCGTGATCAGCGCGGAGGACATCGAGAAGAACAAGATCAGGGGGGATCTGGGCATCACCTATGACAATGATCTGCTCCGCCTGAAGGGGATCTTCGAGGATATGGGCCTGTATGTAGGCAGCGTCTGCATTACGCATTTTGCCGGCCAGTATTCCGCAAGGATGTTCCAGAGCCGTCTGGAAAAGCTGGGCGTAAAGGTGTACAGACATTACATCATTTCCGGGTATCCCAACAATATTCCGCTGATCGTGAGCGAAGAGGGATACGGAAGAAATGATTATATAGAGACTTCGCGTCCGCTCGTTGTCGTTACGGCGCCCGGCCCCGGAAGCGGAAAGATGGCGACGTGCCTGTCGCAGCTTTATCATGAGTTCAAACGCGGCGTACGGGCAGGATACGCGAAATTCGAGACCTTCCCGATCTGGAACCTGCCGCTGAATCACCCGGTCAATCTGGCTTATGAAGCCGCGACAGCAGATCTGAATGATATCAACATGATCGACCCGTTCCATATGGAAGCCTACGGCGTTACGACCGTAAACTACAACAGGGACGTGGAGATCTTCCCTGTTCTCAGGGCGATCTTTGAGAGTATCTACGGGGAATGCAGCTATCAGTCACCGACTGACATGGGCGTAAATATGGCCGGCAACTGCATTATTGATGATGAGGTATGCCGTGAAGCGTCCAAACAGGAAATCATCCGGAGGTATTACCAGACGCTGATCAAGATCGCGAGAGGCAAGGCGCCCGAAACAGAGGCGCAGAAGATCGAACTGCTCCTGCATAAAGCGGGCGTCAAGAAAACCGACAGGCCTGTAGTTCCCGCTGCGCTGAAGCGTGAGGCAGAGACAGGGGAAGAAGCCGCCGCCATGGAACTTACCGACGGCACGATCATCACGGGGGGCACCAGCGACCTGCTCGGCGCCTGCTCGGCGCTGCTGATCAATGCGCTGAAATATTACGCCGGCATCGATAAGAAGGTAAAACTGATCACACCCGGCGTCATCGGGCCCATCCAGAAACTGAAGGTAGAGTATCTCGGGAGCAGGAACCCGAGGCTGCATATGGAGGAAGTGCTGATCGCCCTTTCCGCCAGTTCGATCACGAACGGAATGGCTGATTATACGCTGCAGCAGATCCCGAAACTGCGCGGCGCCCAGGTGCATACGACGGTAATGCTCTCGGAGACAGACGAGAGGACGTTCCAGCGTCTCGGTGTGATGCTCACATCCGAACCGAAATAAAATGCCGGGAGAGGTCATGGATCCAGATATAAAATACATGCGCGCCGCGCTTAAGGAAGCGGCCAAGGCTGCCCTGATCGGTGAAGTTCCCATCGGCTGCGTTATCGTCTGCGGCGGAAAGATCGTCGGCCGCGGCTACAACCGGCGCAATACAAAACATACCACCCTTGCGCACGCGGAACTGATCGCGATCGACAAGGCCAGCCGGAAACTCGGCGACTGGCGCCTGGAAGGCTGCACCCTGTATGTAACGCTCGAACCATGCCAGATGTGTTCCGGCGCGATCGTGCAGTCACGCATAGACAGAGTGGTCGTAGGGACGATGAATCCGAAAGCAGGGTGCGCCGGCTCCATCCTCAATATCCTCCAGGATGAACGGTTCAACCATCAGGCGGCACTGACCACAGGTGTGCTGCAGGAGGAATGTGCAGCCGTGCTGCAGGATTTTTTCATAAAGCTCAGAATCCGCAACAAAGCGGAACGGATGGCTGAAAAAGTCGAAATCGAATCCGATCGTTAATTGCTCAATGCTCCGTTCTGTATAGGACGGGGCATTGGTTCGCTTAAAAGACTGATTTGTACTACGAATATAGTTCTGGCGGAATAGTCCGATTATTTGGCGAGATTATGCATAGAACGATTTTGAATGAAAAGATAAAATACTTAACGTACGAGGTGACAATTTCTTGTTTTTTGATAAAGCAGATGATTTTCATCTGCACCTTTCTTCTCCTTAAAAGGCGGCGCTCTTCCCCGGGGCGCCGCTGCTTTTTTATCCGGAAAGATGCTCCCTCTTGCATCCGCGGGGGAATGAAAGTAAAATAAGAGCCGGTGAATGCAGATTTGACAGGAAAGTGTTCCGGTCTTCCGGAGCAGCGCAGATAAATATGGCAATAAAGAGAAAGAAAAAAAGAACACTGAAACAGGACCTGCCGAAAAACCAGCGGGTGTATATCCCGGACGTTTACGTGGATCCCGGGTACGGACTGTCCCGCGAGCAGATCAGAGAGCGCGAACGGGGCGGTTTTGTCAACGTGCCGGTGGATCCGGGCACACGCACGGTAAAACAGATCATACTGAGCAATACACTCACGTATTTTAATATGATCTTTGTGATCCTGGCCGTCCTTCTGCTGATCGTCGGATCTTACAGGGATATGCTGTTCATGGGCGTTATCGTTACCAACACGCTCATCGGCATCATTCAGGAGATCCGTTCAAAGAAGGTGCTGGATGATCTTAAGATCATGAGCGCGGCGAAGATCACCGCCGTCCGGGAGGGCAGGAAGACCGAAGTGCTTACCGACGCCCTCGTTCTGGACGATATCGTGATCCTGAAAGCCGGCGCGCAGATCCCCGCGGACGCGGTCGTCGTAAAAGGAAATATTAATGTGAATGAAGCGCTTCTGACGGGCGAATCCGATGAGATCGAAAAGAAGCAGGGCAGCAGGCTTCTGTCCGGAAGCTTTGTGATCTCGGGCACCTGCCTGGCCAAGCTGACGGCGGTCGGGGAAGATTCCTATATCTCCAAGCTGACGCTGAAAGCGACGAAACAGACGGTAAAGGAGCAGTCGGAGATGATCCGCGCGCTGGACCGTCTGGTAAAGATCGTCGGCGTGATCATCATCCCCATCGGCGGACTGCTGTTCTATCAGCAGTATTTTGTGGTGGGCGCGTCATTCCGTGACAGCATTACCGGTATGGTCGCTGCTGTGATCGGCATGATTCCGGAAGGCCTGTATCTGACAGCCAGCCTTGCGCTCGCTGTTTCCGCCATGCGTCTCGCCACGAAAAAAGTCCTGATCCACGACATGAAGAGTATGGAAACACTTGCCAGGGTTACCGTGCTGTGCGTGGATAAGACCGGGACGATCACGGAAGACCATATGGAGGTCAAGGATCTCATTACCGATATAAAATCCCCCGGCACGCTTGAAAAGATCCCGGACCAGGTCGGCACGGTCCTGCAGAAAGGAAAGGCGCAGCTGAAGGCAGTGGCCGCGGATGCGGATGCTGCAGTGCTCTATGTGCCCGATGAGGATTTTGAGGATGTGCGCCGGCTGGACGGGACGGACACGCAGGAAACGTTCATGAATGCCGGCAGTGAGACCGGGCATCCGGTCAATACGCAGATCAAACAGCTGCTTTCCGATTTTGCGCAGAATATGCCTGCTGACAATGCCACGATGCGGGCCATGAAGGAGTATTTTACCGATACCACAGGAAGAAAACCGGAAAAAGTCGTTCCGTTCTCCTCGCGCGTCAAATATTCCGGCGCCGTTTTCGGCGGCGTGAATTATGTGCTCGGCGCCCCGGAGTATCTGCTGGGGGATGATTATGAACTGTATCAGGAAAATATAGAGACCCACGGCGAGAGCGGGTACAGAGTGCTTGCGTTCGGACGCTATGACGGGAAGCTGAACGGAGAAATGCTCGACCGTCCGGTCAGGCTTCTGGGGACCGTGCTGCTGGCGAACCGCGTCCGGGCCGGCGCCGCAAAGACATTTCACTATTTTGCGGAGCGGGATGTGGCTGTCAAGGTCATCTCCGGAGACAACCCGGTCAGCGTCTCCTCGATCGCCATGGAGGCCGGGATCGCCGGGGCAGAGGACTATGTGGACGCGACGACGCTGAAGACGGATGCCGAGATCGCTGCGGCGGTCAAGCGCTATACCGTCTTCGGGAGAGTGACGCCGGAACAGAAGCGGCGGTTCGTAAAGGCGCTCAAAAATATGGGCGAAACAGTCGCGATGACGGGCGACGGCGTCAATGATGTGCTGGCACTGAAGGATGCGGACTGTTCGATCGCCATGGCGTCGGGGTCCGAGGCCGCCTCGCAGGTCGCCCAGCTGGTGCTCATGGATTCGGATTTCACAAAAATGCCGAATGTAGTACTGGAGGGACGGCGTGTGGTCAACAATATCGAACGCACCGCCAGCCTGTTCCTGGTGAAGAACATTTTCTCCCTGCTGCTGTCGGTCTTTTCAGTGATCCTGGTCATGGATTATCCGCTGGAGGCGGCGCAGGTGTCGCTGATCAGCATGTTCACGATCGGCATCCCCGCGTTCCTGCTTTCCCAGGAGCCGAATAAGGATCCGATCCGGGGCAGATTCCTGACGAACGTGTTCCTGCGCGCACTGCCGGCCGGCCTGACGGACTTCGCAGTTGTCCTGGCGCTGACCCTTTTTGCCATGGAATTCAACATCGATAATGAAAGCATGTCGACAGCGTGCACGCTTCTTGTATCGATGGTCGGCTTTATGATCATGTACAGGATCATGAAGCCCATGACAAAGCTGCACTGGGCGATCCTGCTGTCCATGGTCGCCGGACTTGTGTTCTGCCTGTTCAACCTGCAGTGGTTCTTCTCCATCACTTCGGTCACAAAGCAGATCACCATGCTGATGATCGTTTTTGCGATCATTGCGGAGCCCATGATGCGGTATCTGGGCATCTTTGCGGAATGGCTTCTTGCAAAGCTGACCGAAAGGCGCTGAAATTTAAATTATTCATATATTTTCTTGACAAAAAGTCCTTTACAGATTATAGTTTCATAGGATTTGAGCAAGAAACAAATTCAGGAGGATATGATCATGAATAAAATGGAACTTGTAGCAGCTGTCGCCGAGAAGGCCGAAATTTCCAAGAAGGACGCTGACAAGGCTGTGAAGGCTCTTACAGACGTTATTGCGGAAGAACTGAAGGCGGGCGGAAAGGTTCAGTTAGTCGGATTCGGAACCTTCGAGACCAGTGCCAGAGAGGCCAGAGAGGGAAGAAATCCCCGCACGGGTGAGAGCATGAGCATTCCTGCAAGCCGTATGCCGAAGTTCAAAGCCGGCAAGGCTTTGAAGGATATGGTTAACGAATAAGGAATTTGAAACCGGCCGCGAGGCCGGTTTTCCTTTTTATCCGGGAGGAAAAAAATGAGACTGGACAAATATCTGAAGGTATCCAGGATAATCAAAAGAAGAACGGTGGCCAATGAAGCGTGCGACGCCGGAAGAGTTCTGGTGAACGGGAAACCGGCCAGAGCTTCCTACGACGTAAAGACCGGAGACGTCATAGAGATCGCTTTCGGCAACCGGACCGTGAAAGCCGAAGTGCTGGAAATAAAGGAATCTCCGAAAAAGGAAGAGACAGCGGAAATGTTCCGGTATATCTGAACAGACAGAGAAAGGAGGGCTTCATGAAAAAGGGAAAATACACCAAAACATCCATGCTGCTGTGTTTCCTTCACGGAAGCCTTCGTTTTTTTGTCATCAGCATCCTCTCTTCGGCCTTTGTGGCCGGGATCGAGATGGTGACCCCGCAGATCATCAGGATCGTTGTCGATTACTGCCTGATGGGGAACGCCGGGACGCTTCCGGCGCCGGTGGTGTCGTTCCTGGAGTCCGCCGGCGGCAGGACGGTGCTGTCCGAAAAACTCTGGATGGCGGCAGCTGCCGTTGGGGTGCTTGCGGCGGTTTCAGCGGTATTCCGCTATCTTAACGTCTATCTGAACACCAGAGGGACGGAGAAGATGGTAAAGACCGCCAGGGATCTCCTTTATTCCCATATCGAATCGCTGCCGTTTTCCTGGCACAGCAGCAACCAGACCGGAGACATCATCCAGCGGTGCACCTCTGATATGCAGACGGTCCGCGAATTCGTCTCGGAACAGCTTGTGCAGGTCATCAGGATCGTCATACTGATCGTTTTCTCGGTGACCTTCATGCTGCTCATGAGCGTGAAGCTTTCCCTGGTCGTGTTCCTGTCCGTGCCCGTGCTCGTCGGCTATTCCTGGTATTTCTATTTTAAGATCGGCCATCTGTTCCTGGAGTGTGACGAGAATGAAGGCGTTCTTTCCACCATTGCGCAGGAAAATCTGACGGGCGTCCGCGTCGTCAGGGCGTTCGGCCGGGAAGAGTATGAGCGCGAGCGGTTCAGAAAACAGAATCACAAATATACGGATGCGTGGATGTCGCTCTGCCGGATCCTGTCTGTTTACTGGGCGTCCGGCGACCTGCTGATGTTCGTGCAGATCATGCTGATCGTCGTGATCGGCACAGCGCTCTGCGTAAACGGCCAGCTGACGGCCGGTGCGCTGATCGCCTTTGTGTCTTACAACAACCAGCTGATCTGGCCGGTAAGGCGTCTCGGCAGAATGCTTTCGGAAATGAGCAAGGCCGGCGTCTCCATGGACAGGCTCCTTTACATCCTCAATGCGGGGGAAGAGACATGGGAAGGCACTGCCGAACCGGATATGAGCGGCGATATCGTTTTTCATAACGTCAGTTTCGGGTACAGCGACAGCAAGGATATCATAAAGGATCTGTCGCTTACGATCCCGGGCGGCAGCACGGTCGGCGTGCTCGGCATGACCGGGAGCGGGAAATCCACCCTTATGTATCTTCTGAACGGGCTGTACACGCCGGATGCCGGAAGGATCACCATCAGCGGAAACGATATAAGAGATATCTCGCTTTCCTGGCTGAGACGCAATATCGGCATTGTCCTGCAGGAACCGTATCTGTTCTCGCGGACACTGAAAGAAAATATTGCGCTGGCTGCCGACACGGATCCCGAGCATGTCAGGCGTGCGGCGGTCATTGCCGCGCTTGACGAAAGCGTGAGCAGATTCGCAAAAGGCTATGACACGATGGTGGGCGAACGCGGTGTCACGCTTTCCGGCGGACAGAAGCAGCGCGCCGCCATCGCAAGGATGCTGGTGCAGGATCCGCCGGTCATGATCTTTGATGATTCCCTTTCCGCGGTCGATGCGGAGACGGACGCCGTGATAAGGGACAGGCTTTCGGGTGTGATGGGTGACAGGACCGTCATCCTCATTTCCCACAGGATCTCCACGCTCGCGGGCGCCGACCGGATCGTCGTACTGGACGGCGGACGGATCGCTGAAGAGGGCACGCATGACGAACTGCTGCGGGCCGGAGGGCTTTACAGCAGGATCCGGGCGATCCAGAATCCGGAGGAAGCCGCGGCAGCAGCGGCCTGCACCGGACAGGCTGCTTTGGAAGGGAGGTCATCCTGATGTACGAAAATACGAATGACTCCCATGTAAAACTGAAGTATTTCGGGCTTCCGAAGCTGCGCCCGTTCCTGCATCCCTACCGCTTTATCATCTGCAGCATGGTGGTCATGGGCCTGGTCGGCAGCCTGATGGATATCGTCACGCCGCTTTTCTTCAGCTATGCGCTGGATCATTTCATCATGAAGGAAACGCTGGAAGGCATAGGCGCTTTCATTGGTCTGTACATTGCCGCCATCATTATCAGCGTACTGACGAATGCGGTCTCCGCCTATCAGGCGTGCCAGATCGAAATGTATGTGGGCAGGGACATGAAGCAGAAGAGCTTCGATCATCTGCAGACCCTGTCGTTCTCCTATTACAACCAGAATTCCGTGGGCTATATTCATGCGCGCGTCATGAGCGATACCGAACGCATCGGCGGCTGGATCGCCTGGGGCATTATGGAATGCGTGTGGAACATGACCTATCTTGTCGGGATCATCATCGTGATGCTGCGCCTGAATCTCCGGCTGGCCATGCTGATCCTGCTGCTGGTGCCGGTGACAACCGCTGCCGCAGTGTATTTCCAGCGCAGAATGGTCACGCTCGGGAGGAAGGTCAGGGAGATCAATTCCATTATCACCGGCGGGTACAATGAAGGCATTACCGGCGCAAAAACGATCAAGACCCTTGTCATTGAAGACAAAATGCGGTCCGGCTTTGCGCAGGTCACCGAGGATATGAGAAAAACGTCGGTCCGGCTGGCGCATTTCCGCGCGATGTTCCTGGCGGTGATCTCCTTCTCGGCTTCGTGCGCGCTTGCGCTCGTGCTCTGGCAGGGCGGTGTGATCACGAAGGCAGGCGTGATGGAGATCGGCGTGCTGTCGGTATTCATGTCGTATGCGCTCGGCATGATGGAGCCCATCCAGTGGATCATCAGGGCGCTTTCCGACCTGGTCAATGTGCAGGTCAATATCGAGCGTTTTACCAGGCTGATGGCGACCGCTGCGGAGGTCGGGGATACCCGTGAAGTCATTGAAAAGTACGGGGATTCCTTTACGCCGAAAAAAGAGAACTGGGAACCGCTGTTCGGAGACGTCGAGTTCCGGGATGTAAGCTTCCATTATCCGGACGGCGAAGAGATGATCTTTGAACATTTTAACCTGAACGTGCCGCAGGGCACGAATGTCGCGATCGTGGGCGAGACCGGCGCGGGAAAATCCACGCTGGTAAACCTCCTGTGCAGGTTCTTTGAGCCGACGGAAGGACAGATCCTGATCGACGGGAGAGATGTCCGGGAGCGTTCGCAGCTGTGGCTCCATTCCCATCTCGGGTATGTCATCCAGACGCCGCATCTGTTCTCCGGCACGATTGCCGAAAATCTGCGGTATGCGAAGCCCGACGCGACGATGGAAGAGATGGAAGCCGCCATGAAAGCCGTAGCGGCGGACAGTATTCCGGAGAGGATGGAAGCCGGATACGATTCGCAGGTCGGAGAAGGCGGGGATCTTCTGTCTACCGGGGAGAAGCAGCTGATCTCCTTCGCGAGGGCAGTGCTGGCCGATCCGGCGATCTTCGTGCTGGATGAAGCGACCTCCTCGATCGATACGGTCACGGAAAAAAAGATCCAGGATGCCACGGCGTATCTGCTGAAAGGCCGGACGTCCTTCGTGATCGCGCACCGACTGTCCACGATCAGACAGGCGGATGTGATCCTGATGGTGGACGGCGGCAGGATCGTCGAACGCGGCACGCACGAAGAACTCATGGCAAAGCGGGGCGCTTACTATGAGCTGTATATCCGCAGCTACAGAGGGTGATTCTGCGCTTCGTGCGGATGCCGGTGAAAGATCCTGTTCTTTCGCAATTAACACTTGACATCGCCGGAACACGGTGGTAATATACGTTTGCTGTCAATAAAGAAAGAAGAGTTCCGCTCTCACCCCGGCACACCGGTGACCTGGGTTTCTCTAAGCAGAAAGCTTAACGGGCGGAATTCGGATTCCGCCCTTTTTTCATGAAAATCGGGCATTCAGGTGGAGGTACAAAGACATTAGCGAGTTAATGATTAACGGTCAGATAGGCGACATGGAAGTGCGTCTTATCGGAAGCCACGGGGAACAGATCGGCATTATGAATTCCAGGGAAGCCCTTCGGATGGCCAGGGAAGAGGAACTTGATCTGGTCATGATCGCGCCTGCTGCGAAGCCGCCCGTGTGCAAGATTATTGATTATGGCAAGTATCGCTATGAGATGGCCAGACGGGAGAAAGACGCCCGCAAGAAACAGAAGACCATCGACACCAAGGAAGTACGGATCTCTCCGAATATCGAAGAGAACGACCTGAATACAAAGGCCAACGCCGCCAGGAAATTCCTGGAAAAGGGAGATAAAGTCAAGGTATCATTGCGTTACCGCGGCCGCGAGATGAGCCACATGAACCAGACAAAACATGTGCTGGATGATTTCGCTGAGCGTCTGTCGGACATTGCTGTTGTGGACAAGCCTTCCAAGATGGAGGGCCGCAGCCTTGTGATGTTCCTCAGAAAGAAATAATACAGACAACAGACAGTTAACCCGCAGTTATCCTGCATGCCGGAGGGCCTGGCAGGATCAGTAAAGGAGGTAGTATTCATGCAGAAGTTAAAGACAAAAAGAGCGGCTGCCAAGCGTTTTAAAAAGACCGGTACCGGAATGCTTAAGAGAATGAAAGCCTATAAAAGCCACATTCTGACCAAGAAGTCCACCAAGAGGAAGAGAAATCTTCGTAAAGCCACCATTGCGGATCCTACGAACGCAAAGGTAATGAAGAAGATCCTGCCTTACTGATCAGAAAGGAGACTAGAACCATGGCAAGAATCAAAGGCGGTTTAGGCGCCAAGAAAAGACATAACAGAGTATTAAAGCTGGCAAAGGGTTACCGCGGAGCCCGTTCCAAACAGTACCGCGTAGCGAAGCAGTCCGTCATGCGTGCGCTTACAAGCGCTTATGCCGGCAGAAAGCAGAAGAAGAGACAGTTCCGTTCCCTGTGGATCGCACGTATCAATGCGGCGGCCCGTATGAACGGCCTTTCCTACAGCCGTATGATGTACGGTCTGAAGCTTGCGGGCGTAGATGTGAACCGCAAGATCCTGGCTGACCTGGCTGTAAACGATGCAGAAGGCTTCAAGGCCCTTGCTGAGACAGCAAAAGCGAAGCTTGCATAAAAAGTTTACGTTTGCCGTCCGGAATCTTGAAGAAAGTACTTGCAATTTCGGACGACTTGATGTAATATAATACGGCGGCGCTGAAAGTGCCGCATCGGGGCGTGGCTCAGTTTGGTAGAGCGTTCGGTTAGGGACCGAGAGGTCGCAAGTTCGAATCTTGTCGCCCCGACTTGCGGGCAGATGTATTTCTGCCCGCATTATTGCCGAAAGGCAGTGTGTGTCCGTAGCTCAGCTGGATAGAGCAACGGCCTTCTAAGCCGTGGGTCGAGGGTTCGAATCCCCCCGGGCATACTGAAAAAAAGAGAACGTGCTTTTTGTGCACGTTCTCTTTTTTTGATGCCTTCGGGGAGGCGGACCGGTACGCCGGCTCCTGACAGGGCGGCGGGATGCTTATCCCACCACCTCGTCATCGTCAGCTTTCTTTTTCTTCTTTTTCTTTTCGGCTTCGGTCTCCTTTTCCTTCTTCTTTTCGG
>CAMOZZ010000043.1 GCA_946631165.1 uncultured Lachnospiraceae bacterium
TTTAAGGATATTGAATTCGGTGTCATGAAGTCATCCTTAACACCTTACTGTGCGTGTCTCACGCCGCTTAAAAAAGGACAGTATATTTTCGGGACTGTGATGCCGCTGCTTCTTCTCGGGATCCTGCCGATGGTCTGTGCCATCGCATTGGGAAAACCGGGCATCCTTTTCCTGGGAATTATCATGGCGGATGCGGCAGCAGGAGATATTCTTATCATCATGAAGCTTCTGCAGTATAAAAGCAGCGCGAAGGAGATTATATATATGGACCATCCGACAGAGGCCGGCGGCGTAGTGTTCGAAAAATAACGGAGATAGTCAGTGATTGCCATCCGATGAGAGGTACTTATGAAAAAGAAGTTTTCCCTCGTTATACTGATCGCTCTGATCGCTGCAGCCGTCTCCTGCGGCTTTGTTTGCATGCGGTACAGACCGGTCGCTTCGGCTGTCAGCGAAGACGGCAATTGGAAAGGCTGGATCGTAAAGACCGGCGAAAATGAGTATATCGGATACATGGCTTACCAGGAAGGCACAGGCAACCTGGGTGAGATCCACATGCAGTACTGCGGCGACACGGCGTGCCGTTACGGCACACTCACACCCGATGAAGAACCGCTTGGTGCGCTGCAGGCACTGGTACTGGGCAGCAGGACGAAAGTGAAATATTCCATAGCAGCCTATCCGCCCGGCGTGCCGGAGGCGCTGCAGTATGTGATGGAATGGCAGGACGGGGAAGAAAAGAAGACAGATACGCTGTCCTGGTGATAAAATGCGGAAAAAGCTGGACCGGCAGGAACAGAACAGCACAGGCAGAGGAAAGCCGGATCCTGCGGCGATGCAGGTGCAGCGCAGGGATGAATCTCTTACAACACTGTAAATAATCTGTCTATTTTGCGGATGGTTTACAAAACCTTCCGGACGTGTTAAAATACCTGTTACGAACGCTATCACTGCGTCCATATGATTACAAAAATAAGAAAATTATTGCAGAATTGTTTCCTTTTCGACTTACAGAATGTAATCTTAAGGGGATCCGGGAGTGACAAGATGCAGTATATAATGAAAGGCGGGAATCCGTTAGTAGGAGAAGTCATCATAGCCGGAGCGAAAAATGCCGCTCTGGGTATTCTGGCTGCCGCCATTATGACAGATGAAACTGTAGTTATAGATAATCTTCCCGATGTCAGGGATATCAACGTTATGCTGGAAGCCCTTGCGGACATCGGCGTGATCGTGGAACGTCCGGACAGACATACGGTGCGCCTGAACGGCAGCAACATCCATTCTGTCCACGTGGAGAATGATTTCATCAGGAAGATCAGAGCGGGATACTATCTGATCGGCGCGCTGCTCGGGAAATATTCCCATGCGGAAGTCGCGCTTCCCGGCGGATGCGATATCGGAAGCCGTCCGATCGACCTGCATCTGAAGGGCTTCAGGGCGCTTTCCGCGAAGGCAAAAGTCGAGCACGGCCTGGTCATTGCCGATTCCACGAGGCTGCGCGGCGGCCATGTTTACATGGACATGGTATCTGTCGGCGCTACGATCAATGTCATGCTGACAGCGGTCCTGGCGGACGGGAATACCATTATCGAGAATGCAGCGAAAGAACCGCATGTCGTTGATGTAGCCAATATGCTGAACTCCATGGGCGCGAATATCAAGGGCGCCGGTACGGATGTCATCCGGATCAGAGGGGTGGAGCACCTGCACGGCACGGAATATTCCATCATTCCGGATCAGATCGAAGCCGGCACGTTTATGTTCGCGGCGGCCGTTACCAGAGGCGATATTACCGTAAAGAACATTATTCCGAAGCATATGGAAGCCATTTCCTCAAAGCTTCTCGAACTTGGCTGCGAAGTGCTTGAGTTCGATGACAGCATCCGCGTCGTCGGCAAGCCGAAGACAACGAGCTGCAATGTAAAGACGCTGCCTTACCCGGGTTTCCCGACAGATATGCAGCCCCAGATGGGCGTGGCACTCTGTCTTGCGGACGGTACGGGAATCATTACGGAAAGTATTTTTGAGAACCGTTTCAAATACGCGGATGAGCTCGCGAAGATGGGCGCCGATATCAAAGTAGAGGGGAATGTTGCGGTGTTCCGCGGCGTTGACCGTCTGACAGGCGCGGATCTGGAGGCACCGGATCTGCGGGCCGGCGCGGCGCTCGTGATGGCAGGTCTGGCGGCCGAAGGATATACAACGGTCGACAATATCAGATTTATCCAGCGCGGATATGAGGATTTCGATGAGAAACTGAGAAGCCTCGGCGCTGTGATCGAAACAGTGAACGATGCGAAGGATGCCAGAAAATTCCGCATGAGAGTCGGATGATACAGTTGATATATTATGTATGATATCACTGTTGACATATACATGAACAGGTAGTATTATTTCAGCAACAATTCAATATCCGGATCATTTCTTATTTCGAGTGGTGGAGACGAAGGATCGATGATGCCACAGCAACCCCAGAAATGGAAGGTGCTAACACGGAGCGAGAAATCGAACAATAAGAAGATCTGTGCTTAAACAATGTGTTTTTATGCCGGGTCCTTCTGGGTCCGGCTTTTTCTTTGCAGAACATTTCTGCGCCACAGTGAAAGGAGCTTACTGGAAGCCATGGAAAGAAGATTATTTACATCGGAATCAGTAACGGAGGGGCATCCCGATAAGATCTGCGACCAGATTTCCGATGCCGTCCTTGATGCGATCATGGAGAAGGATCCGATGGGCCGTGTAGCCTGTGAGACAAGCGTCAATACAGGCTTTGTCCTGGTCATGGGCGAGATCACGACATCAGCATATGTGGATATCCCCGCGATCGTAAGACAGACCGTGCTGGATATCGGCTATGACAGATCCGCATACGGATTTGACGGACATACCTGCGCTGTCCTTACAGCCATCGACAATCAGTCTGATGACATTGCAATGGGCGTTGACAGAGCGCTGGAGGTCAAAGAGAACCAGATGAGCGAAGAGGAGATCGGGAACTTCGGCGCCGGAGACCAGGGGATGATGTTCGGCTATGCGACGAACGAGACGCCCGAACTGATGCCTTATCCGATCGCGCTTGCACACCGCCTTACAAAGAAGCTTTCCGAAGTCAGGAAGAACGGCACGCTGAAATATCTGCGCCCGGACGGAAAGAGCCAGGTGACGATCGAGTACAATGAAGAAGGAAAGCCGGAAAGAGTCGACTGCGTCGTTATTTCCACACAGCATGATCCGGACGTCACACAGGAACAGATCCATCAGGATATCAGGAAGTTCGTCATCGATCCCGTGATTCCCGCGGAAATGGTCGATGAGAAGACAAAGTTCTTTATCAACCCCACCGGACGTTTTGTCATCGGCGGACCGCAGGGCGATTCCGGCCTTACCGGCAGAAAGATCATTGTAGACACCTACGGCGGATACGCCCGTCATGGCGGCGGTGCATTTTCCGGAAAGGACTGCACGAAGGTCGACCGTTCCGCTGCCTATGCCGCACGCTATGTCGCCAAGAATGTCGTAGCGGCAGGCCTTGCGGAGAAGTGTGAAGTACAGCTCTCCTATGCGATTGGTGTAGCAACGCCTACCTCTGTATTTGTTGATACGTTCGGCACCGGAAAACTGACGGATGAGAAGCTGACGGAGATTATCAGGAAGCATTTTGATCTGCGCCCGGCAGGCATTATTAAGATGCTCGATCTGCGCAGACCGATCTATAAGCAGACAGCGGCTTACGGTCATTTCGGCAGAAACGATCTGGATCTTTCCTGGGAGAAGACAGACCGCGCCGAAGAGCTGAAGAAGTATCTGTAAAGCTATAGATACAATAAGGATGTGCTATGCTCCCTCTTGCAAAGAGGGAGTTTTCGTTGTATAGTATGGTGACGGGGTCAAAGGCTGTAAAGCCGCTTTGCGCCTGCACAAATAACGGTCTTATGGGGCGGAGACCCGCCGAAAGACCGGTAAAATAATAATACTGAGGTATTCTGACATGAGTGTAGAAAAAGTCAATGCATATAAGGAAAAGAAAACGCACCGCAAGGAAAACCTGGCGAAGGAAAAGAGCCGCAAAAAGAGAAACAGCGTTCTCTCCAAAGGAGCGCTTGCGCTTTGCGCTGCGGCCATCATTGCCGCCATCGGATTTACCGGATACAGCCAGTACAAGGCGTATGAGGATGCGCTGCCGGATTATAATGTCACGACACAGGTCGTTTCCGATTATGCAGGCGTGACGGAAACAGAAGCAGCTGATACGGCTGAAGAAGCAGATACCGCAGCGGAAGCGGAGGAAGACGCAGAGGCCGGTGAGGAAGCTGAGAGCGCCGCGGAATAAGCGGGGAAAGACGCATTTCAGAGTTTTATATTCACCGGTATGCGAGGATAGACAGATTGTATGGGAGTTTCGCATGCGCGGAGCTCCTGTTTTAATAAAATTGATTTAAAGGGGATTTTTATGGCAGGCATAGATTTCAATAAACCGGAATGGGTGCATTTTATCGGGATCGGCGGCATCAGCATGAGCGGCCTGGCTGAGATACTGAAAGACCGCGGGTTTACCGTTTCGGGATCCGATATGCATGCTTCTCCGCTCACGGAAAAACTGGAGAGCGAAGGCGTTCATGTGGCTATCGGCCAGAAGGCGGAAAATATCGATGAGAACATGAAGCTGATCGTATATACCGCCGCTGTCCACGAAGACAATCCGGAACTGAAGAGAGCAAAAGAACTGGGCATTCCGCTGCTGACCAGGGCAGAGCTGCTGGGAGAGACGATGAAGAACTTCCGTACTTCTGTCGCGGTAGCCGGTACACACGGAAAGACAACAACGACATCCATGATCACCGAGATTTCGCTGGCAGCAGAGATGGATCCTACGGTATCCGTGGGCGGCATGCTCGATTCCATCGGCGGCAATATCAGGATCGGACAGTCTGATCTGTTCATCGCCGAAGCGTGCGAATATACGAACAGTTTCCTTTCGTTTTATCCGACAGCCGGCATTATTCTGAATGTCGGCGCGGATCATCTGGATTTCTTCAAGGATCTTGCGGACATCAGGAATTCTTTCCGGAAATTCGCCATGCTGCTGCCGGAAGACGGTTTCCTGGTGATCAGCAGCAATATTGAAAAGTATGAAGAGATCACAAAGGATGTGAAATGCAGAGTGATCACCGTGGGCGAACGCGCGGAAGACGATTACCGCATGGATCACATATCCTTTGATAAGAACGGATGCCCTTCCTTTGCGTTTTATAAGCACGGCGTTTCCGCGGGCATGATCACGCTTGGCGTGCCCGGCCTGCACAATGCCTGGAATGCGCTGGCTGCCGCAGCCTGCATGACGGAACTCGGGACAGATCCTGCTGTGATCGCGCAGGCGCTGAAAGCGTTCGGCGGCACGCACAGGAGATTTGAGAAGAAGGGGATCCTCCCCGGCGATGTGCTGGTGATCGATGACTATGCGCATCATCCGGATGAGATCAGGGCGACGCTTACCGCAGCCAGGAAGATGGAGGACCGGAAAGTCGTCTGCATTTTCCAGCCGCACACGTACAGCAGGACCAAGGCGCTTCTGAACGAGTTTGCCGATGCGCTCTCCCTGGCAGATGAAGTGGTGCTGGCAAAGATCTATCCGGCCAGAGAGACGGACGATCTCGGGATCTCATCTCATGATCTGGCAGAAAAAATCGAAACACTGGGTAAAAAAGTGACATGTTTTGATACCTTCCCGGAGATCGAAAAATTTCTTTTAAAAAATTTCTTCCACGGCGAAATGTTGATAACTATGGGCGCCGGAGATATTGTAAAAGTTGGAGAAAACATGCTCAGACTGTAGTTTTCCACATTTTCCACAGGCTTTTCCACTGTTTCAGATAGTGGAAAAGCCTGTTATGATTTTCGCGGAAATACGTCTCTTTCCACGCTTTTCCACATTTTCCACATATTTTCCTGCCGTTTTTTACGACGGACCGGTGCTGTTGAATGAGAAAAAATGGTATGTTATACTGCCCGTAGGAAGCCGGACGGCGGCGCGGACTGCATGCTTTTTCGGATGCGGCCTGCGGCATCGGACGGCGCTTATATGCTCTGTGCTTTTTTATAAAGTTCAGAAGGAGAATGCGGAATTGTATATAAAGAATAATGGTTTCTCCGGTTTCACGGTCGTCCCGAATGTATTCCTGGACGTCTATATGCCTGAAGCGGGAGGAGAATTCATAAAAGTGTATCTGTATCTGATCAGGGCTGCGCAGCAGGCCTCTTCCGGTATTGACATAAGCGATCTGGCTGACCGTCTTCATTATACCGAGAAGGACGTTCTTCGCGCGCTCAGATACTGGGAGAAGCAGGGGCTCCTCGCCTTTTCGGAAGACAATGGGGAGATTCTTTCTGTTTCGCTTCTGGAGGTAAAGGCTCCGCAGGAGGAGTCTGCCCGCATGAAGGAAGCAGACGTGATTTCCATGCCCGAAAGGAGAACGGTGCTTCCGGAAGAGACGGCGGCAGAGTCGGAGACCGCTGAGACGGCACCGGCGGAGGAGCCGCAGGTGCAGGCGCCGAAGGGCGTAAGAGCCATTTCCGTGGATGAACTGGCCGGCCTTCAGAGCGACGGCGAATTTGCGGAAGTTGTTTATGTCGCCGAGATGTTCCTGAAGCGGACGCTTTCTTCCAAAGATGTGCAGCTCTTCGCGTATCTGTACAAGGATCTCGGATTTCCGGCAGAGCTGATCGAATACCTGGTGGAGTACTGCGTGAACGGCGGACATGCATCCTACAGATATATGGAATCGGTCGCGCTCGGATGGCATTCGGAGGGCATCAGAACAGCTGAAGAAGCGAAGGAAGCCCATCAGGAGTACAGCACGGACAACCGAAGGGTGATGCAGGCCTTCGGTATTGCCGGCAGGACCCTTGCCATGAAGGAAAAGCAGTTCGTGAAGCGCTGGAAAAAAGAGCTTGGCATGCCGCTTGATGTGATCGTGGAAGCAATCAATGTTACGATGACAGCAACGCATCAGCCGAGTTTTGAGTATACTGACAGGATCCTTTCCGACTGGCAGGAGAGAGGCGTAAAGAGCACCGCGCAGGCAAAGGAAGCCCAGAATGCCAGAAAGATCATCCGGAAACGGCAGGCTGCGCCGGAAAAACCGGAAAGCAGATCGCGTCTTGTCAATTTCGACCAGCGCCAGGCAGATCTTGCCGCGCTTCTTAAGGACGGGAACTGGTAGGAGGAGAGATGGCGCTGTCAAACGAGCAATACAATATCATTGAGCGGGAATATGACCGCAGGCGGAACAGGCATGCGTATGAATGGGAACTCCGCCGGCAGAAGATCTACGAGATGATGCCGGAGCTTTTCTCTCTCGAGGAAGAGCTTTCCGATCTGGCTTTTGAAGCGGCGAAGGCAGCCGCCGCGGGAGACCGGACCAGGGCGGATGAGCTTTCCGCAAGAAGAGCGCTGATCTCCGGGCAGAAGCGTGAACTGCTGGATACGGCAGGAGTGGATCCTTCGGAACTGGAGATAAAGTACGACTGTCCGCTGTGCCGCGATACGGGATATGTCAACGGAAAGCCGTGTGAATGCAGGCGCCGTGCCGAAACAGAACTGCTGTATGATCAGTCGAGGATCAGGGATATCCTTTCAAAGGAAAATTTTTCCACCTGGCGGGAAGATGTTTTTTCCGACAAGCCCCTGAATGACGGTTCCGGACGCAGTGTCCGTGATATAATGAAGGCGAACTTCGAGTTTATAAAAGGCTTTACCGATGCTTTCAGGGAGAAAGGCGGCAATCTGCTGCTCTGGGGCGGTCCCGGGACGGGAAAGACGTTCATGACGCACTGCATTGCGAAGGAACTCCTTGACAAGTCCGTCCCTGTAGTGTATCTTACCGCCGAACAGCTCTTTTCGGTAATGGCGGAGGATACGTTCTCCGGCAGGGAAGAAGCTTCCGGAAAGATGGATACCGTCAATGCCTGCGATCTTCTGATCATCGATGATCTGGGCACCGAACTGACCAACCGGTTTACCGTTTCCGGACTGTTCACCTGTCTGAATGAGAGAATACTGTCCGGGAAATCGACCGTGATATCGACAAATCTTTCGCTTGATGATCTGCGGGAAGTCTACTCGGAGCGCGTCACATCCAGGATTCTGGGCAATTTCCGCATCCGGAGATTCCCGGGAGATGATTTGAGACCGGTTCTTTCCATGAGGGCCAAAGCGTAATACGCAGGAGCGATCCTGCATACAGGAGGTATTATATGTCTGCCTACGAGAAACACGAGGATCTTACAGGGCTCCCCAGAGGCCCGCTGGCCCTTATTGCCCTGCCGGGCTGTGAGGAACTGGTGGACCATGTGAATTCCTATCTGGTGTCATGGAGACGCACCAGGGAGCTGCCGGTAGCCGGTTACAGGAAGGATTCCTTCCTCCTCGACGTAACGCTTCCGCGTTTCGGGTCGGGTGAAGGAAAAGGCGTGCTGAACGCCTCGGTCAGGGGTCTGGATATCTTCATCGTTGTCGATGTGAGCAATTACAGCGTGGAGTATTCGATGTATGGGGAGAAGAACCCGATGTCCCCGGACGATCATTTCCAGAATCTTAAGCGCATCATTGCCGCCGTGGGCGGCAAGGCCAAGCGCGTGAATGTCATCATGCCGTTCCTTTATGAGGGAAGACAGCACAAGCGCCAGGCGAGAGAATCCCTGGACTGCGCCGTAGCCCTGCAGGAGCTGGCCGCGATGGGCGTTGACAACATCATTACTTTTGACGCGCATGACCCCAGAGTACAGAATGCGATTCCGATGAACGGTTTTGAAACGATCATGCCGACATACCAGTTCATGAAGACGCTGATGGAGACCGAAGATCTTACGATCGATCCCGAGCACATGATGGTAATCAGCCCTGATGAAGGCGCGATCGGAAGAGCGATCTATTTCGCAAATACGCTCGGCCTTGATGTGGGCATGTTCTATAAGCGGCGCGACTATACGAGGGTCGTGAACGGAAAGAATCCGATCGTCGCCCATGAGTTCCTCGGAAGCTCTGTGGAGAACAAGGATGTCGTGATCGTGGATGACATGATCGCTTCGGGAGACAGCATTATCGATGTGGCAAGACAGCTCAAGGAACGCAAGGCCAGAAAGGTGTTCGCCTGTGCGACCTTCGGTCTGTTCACCTCCGGCATCGAGACCTTTGACAAGGCGACCGAAGCCGGCCTGATCGATAAGGTATATACCACCAATCTGATCTATCAGCCGCCGGAGATCCTGAACAGAGAGTACTATGTGAGCGTGGATATGAGTGAATATATGGCGGCGCTGATCGACGCGTTCAACCATGATTCCAGTATCGAAGGGCTGCTCTCGCCGACCTTCAAGATCCAGAAGAAGATGGCGGAATATTCCGCAGCTGGAAAAGCATAAATTTAGTGCAGAAACCGGGAAAAACTCTTGCGCCCCGGTTTTTTTTATGATAGAATCCATGTTTGTGACACAACAGATGCAGCATCAGACTGCAGATCCTTGCTCTTCGTGAAACGAAGGGCCAAGCGTCCATAAGGAGGTTTTTTATGAACAAGTATGAACTTGCCGTGGTCTTGAGCGCCAAGCTTGAGGATGATGAAAGAGCCGCGGCCCTCGAGAAGATCCGTAACTACATTTCCACTTACGGCGGAACTATTGTAGGCGAGGATGACTGGGGAAAGAAGAGACTGGCCTATGAGATCCAGAAGATGAAAGAGGGTTACTACACCTTCATCACCTTCGAGGCCGATGCAGAATGCCCCGCACAGGTAGAGTCCCATGTAAGAGTTATGGAACCTGTGATCCGCTTCCTGATCGTAAAGCCTGAAGAGACTGAAACACCTGTAAAACCGGTGAAAGAAGCAGAAGAGGTTAAAGAGGAAAATGAATAAAGTCATTTTGATGGGAAGACTTACCAGAGACCCGGAGATCCGCTATTCGAACGGTGACAGCTCCATGGCTATAGCCAGGTTTTCCATCGCGGTCGACAGAAGATTCAAGCGCCAGGGAGACAGCGCGGAAGCTGATTTCTTCAATTGCACGGCGTTCGGCCGTCAGGCCGAGTTCGTTGAGAAGTATCTTCATCAGGGAACAAAGATCCTTCTTGTCGGACGCATCCAGAATGATAACTACACGAACCGCGAAGGACAGAGAGTATTCTCCGTACAGATCATCGCGGAAGAGATCGAGTTCGCCGAGAGCAAGAATGCTCAGGGCGGCGGACAGGGAGGCTACGCTCCCAGGCAGCAGAGCAATAACGCTGCACAGGGCGGCTCCTACAATGCTCCCGTAAATCCCAATCCGGCGCAGGCCGCTCCCGTGGGAGACGGTTTCATGAATATCCCGGACGGTGTGGACGACGAGGAACTGCCGTTCAACTAATTTTTCTACATTACAATCAGGAGGAAACAGCAATGGCTTTTAATAAAGGTGACAAGGCAGACGGCCCTATGAGAAGACGCGGCGGCATCCGCAGAAGAAAAAAAGTCTGCGTATTCTGCGGTGAAGAGAACTGCGTGATCGATTACAAGGATACAGCAAAACTGAGAAAGTATGTTTCCGAGAGAGGCAAGATCCTGCCCCGTCGTATCACCGGAACATGCGCAAAGCATCAGAGAGCTCTTACCACAGCTGTAAAGAGAGCCCGCCACGTAGCGCTTATGCCTTACGTAACAGACTGATCGCCATAAGGAAAACAGATGCACCCCGCCGTACGGCGGGGTTTTTTGATGCCCGGAAGGTGCAAATGTCTGTTGTCGGCGGGAAGACATTTCTGCCGGTGAAGGGAGATGATTTGCTGGGAGCGGAAGCTTTTCAACCCCCTGGGGGGCTTGCGGCAGCGTTTTCTCGAACGTATACTTGATTATGGTAAAAGTGATAAATCGGACGGCGGTGTTTCCGTATAGGGAAGCGCGCCTGACGGTTTCCAATTTGAAAGAGGTAGAGTATGCATATGGCAGATGCGCTGCTGGCTCCGGCTGTAGCAGCAACAATGTATGTCGCTTCAGGTGCGACCGCAGGCCTTTCGATCCGTAAACTGAAACTGGATGAGGAACCGCAGAAACTGCCGACAATGGCTGTTACGGCTGCACTGGTATTTGCCGGTCAGATGATCAATTATACGATCCCGGGGACCGGTTCTTCGGGGCATATGTGCGGCGGCATGATGCTGTCGGCCCTGCTCGGACCGCAGGCGGGGTTCCTGTCCATGATTGTGATCCTGGCCGTCCAGTGCCTGTTCTTCGCGGACGGCGGCCTGATGGCGCTGGGGGCCAATGTGTGGAATATGGCGTTTTACGGCTGTTTCGTCGGATATTATCTGATCTGGCGGCCGATCATGAAGAGCAAACTGTTCGGCGAAGGCAGGAATGCGGAGAGACTGCGCATCATTGCTGCATCAATCATCGGATGCGTTGTCACCCTGCAGCTAGGCGCTTTTTCCGTTGTGCTGGAGACCAGCCTTTCCGGAATCACAGAGCTTCCCTTCGGTGCATTCTGCGCGCTGATGCAGCCGATCCATCTGGCGATCGGTCTGGTGGAAGGCCTGATCACTTCGGCGGTCCTGGTATTCGTGCATGAATCCAGACCGGAACTTCTGGAGAGCGAGGATATGAAACATGCGCCGGCAAAGAGAACGCTCGGAACGACGCTTGCAATTCTGGCGGCTGTTGTCGTGGTCGTCGGCGGCGGCTTAAGCCTGCTTGCCAGCAGCAATCCGGATGGTCTGGAGTGGGCACTGTTCGGAAATGAAGAAGCCGGATACAGCCAGAACATGGGACTGGATGAGGAGAATTTCGGCGTTTCGAGTGCGGCGGCAGATACAGCCGGATCGATCCAGGAGGCAACCTCTTTCCTGCCGGATTATGCATTTCCTGATAATGATGCGGCTGTCGGAACGACGGTTTCAGGCATTGTCGGATCTGCCATCGTCGCAGGGATTGCTGTACTGGTCTGCATGGCGGGCGGCTTCTTCCGGAAGCGAAAAGGAGGCAGTCTGCATTCTGCGGGATGAAATCTTCGCGGAAAGATCATCATTGTGTGTTAGAAAAAGAGGTATCTGAAGATGCCTCTTTTGTCATTCAGAACGGTATGTACCAGCCGGCCATGGTGAGAATTGTCTCGTCTGTCATTCAGAGCGGCGTGCCTGAAGGGAGATTCCTTCGCTGCCATTTAGAGGAGCCTGGTGGAACCTGCCTGGGAACTGCTTCGTCTGTCATTCAGAGCGGTATGTACCAGCCAGCCCTGGTGAGAATTGTCTCTCCTGTCATTCTGAACGGCTTTAGCCGTGAAGAATCCACCGCTTATAAGATGCGGTTTTATGAAAGGCATTATGAAAAGAGAGCCCGGAAACAAAATCGAACATGCCCTGCATGAACTTACGGCGATGGATGAACTTGCTGCAGGCTCTTCTTTCGTGCATTCATTAAACCCAGGCGCGAAGCTGGCTGCGGCAGTTTTGTATATCCTGGCGGTTCTCTCTTTTCATAAATATGATCTTTCCGGGATCATCCCAATGGTGATCTGGCCGGTGCTGCTGTTCACGCTTGCCGGGATCCCGGTGCGGACATGCTTTTACAAACTGCGCATCGTTCTTCCTCTGGTCATGGCGGTCGGGCTGTTCAATCCGTTCTTTGACCATACGCCGATGTTCCGGCTTGGCGGATTCATTGTGACCGGCGGTGTGATCTCCATGATCACGCTGATGCTGAAAGGCGTTTTCTGTCTGATGTCCTCTTTTCTTCTTGCCGCAACGACGCCGATCGACAGTATCTGCGCCGCCCTTCGGAAGATCCATGTGCCGGAGATGCTGGTGACATTACTGCTGCTGACGTATCGCTATGTCGGCGTGCTGACGTCGGAACTGGCAGTCATGACAGACGCCTATCATCTGCGCGCGCCGGGCCAGAAAGGAATCCATATTTCCGCCTGGGGATCGTTCCTCGGACAGCTGCTGCTGCGGAGCATGGACAGAGCGCAGAGCCTGTATGAGAGCATGCTGCTGCGCGGGTATGACGGGCGGTTCCATTATGCGATTCGGACAAAGTTTGCGGAACGGGACGCGGTTTATCTGGCTGTTTCAGCAGCATTCTTCCTGCTTGTGCGGTACGGCAATGCAGCGGAACTGGTCGGCAGGTTGTTTGTGAGGTAGAAATATGATCGAATTTAAGAATGTCAGTTTTGAATATGAAAACGGGAAACCTGTGGTGCAGGAGCTTTCTTTTCAAATTGAAAAAGGCGAGTCGGTTGGCTTGATCGGCGCGAACGGCGCCGGAAAATCGACCGTCATGAAGCTGCTGCTGGGACTGGTATCCGGGGACGGAGAGATCCTGATCGATGGAATGCCAATGAGCCGGAACAATCTGGCGGACATCAGAAAGAAGCTTGGTTTTGTCCTGCAGGATTCGGATGACCAGATGTTCATGCCGACCGTGTATGAAGATCTGATCTTCGGGCCGGTGAACTATGGCATGAGCAGGGAGGAAGCGGACAGAAAAGCGGATGAAGTGCTCACGAAGCTGAATCTGACAGACCTGAAGCACCGTCACAACCACAAACTTTCCGGCGGAGAAAAAAAGATGGCGGCGATCGCTGTCATCCTGGCGATGGAGCCGGAAACCGTACTGATGGACGAGCCGACCGCCTCTCTTGATCCGTACAACCGGCGGATCGTGATCAATACAATAAAAGATCTTAAACAGACGAAGATCATCACATCCCACGATCTCGATATGATCATGGATACCTGCAGCAGGGTGATCCTTCTTTCAAACGGAAGGATCGCCGCGGACGGGCCTGCAGAGGAGATCCTCCGTGACAAAGCACTGCTGGAAGCGAATCATCTTGAACTGCCGCTTGGTATCGCAAAGAGATAAGAAGGAAGCAGGGAGGTATAACCGATAAACAAAAAGCCGTCTGACTGATTTATCCGGGGGGAAGGTAAATCAGTCAGGCGGCTTTGTATGGAAAGAAATCACGGGTACATCCTGCTGTCACCGGATTTCCACGCCAAGGAAAATGCATCTGCTCTTGCTGCGGAAGCGGTGCCAGGGGTATTCGCCGTTCTCATCCCACGTCGGCAGGTGGGTGCAGCCTGCAGTAAGCGGGAAAGAGGCGTACATGGAGGAAGGATCTTCGGAACGCATCAGATCCACAGCGCCTTCTCCGACCAGCTGGACATGCAGCTCTTTGATCTTTCCGTCATGTTCGCGGTGGATGCCGGAGGGGCGGTCCGGTTCGGAGACCAGGCAGAAATTCATGGTCACATTATCGATCGTGATCCGGGAAGACTTATAATACGGAACGCCGCGGTGTTTTTCCAGATGCGTCAGTTCCCAGTTGGATTTCCAGATCTTTCTCAAGCAGTCGAGCGTCTGCAGGTCGTTGAGATCCAGGGTGCCGGCATTGCAGATCAGGAGTGCTTTTCCGGGAACATCGATCTTCGCACCGCAGGTCCTCATCGCGCAGAGCGGCGGAAGCGAATATTCTCCCTCTACGAGGATCGCCTGCTCTGTATCCAGATTGATCAGATTGCAGTGGCCGGGCGTTGTATACCCGAATTCATTTACAAGATAACGGGATTCAATAAAAGGTTCCCCAAAGGATAATTTTTCGACCATCACTGCCTCCTTCTTATCCGAAAACGCTGCGCAGATACTGCAGTCCCCTGCGCGCTGCTTCAAAGCTTGTGGGTTCGGGCTTCGCTTCTATGCTTACCCATTTGTCATATCCTTCCGCCTTCAGGACATCCGCTGCTTCACGGAAGTCGAAATGAGAGTCGTCCGGCAGCAGCCGGCCTTCATCCGACACATGGAACAGCACCAGTTTTTTCAGCGACCTGCGGATCGCACCGGGAACATCCTTGTCTTCAGTGATCATATGGTAGGTATCACCGTTATACAGAAGGAGATCGGAATTGAATTTCTCCAGGAACCGCATTGTCCTGTCCGTAGAGCAGAAAACATCACCGTCGTTGCGGTTGATCTGTTCCATGACCATGGGCGTCCGGATCTCCTCCGCATATTCCAGGACGCGGGCGACGCTGTCCGTCAGGATATCTTCAAATTCCTGGTCCGTCTGTCCGGGGCTCTTGCGTCCGCGCAGATACCCGATCAGGATCTGTGAATCCAGTTCCTTTGCCAGATCGAGCTGCCTGTGAAGACGCTCCACGGTCGCCAGCCGGATCTTCTCATCCGGATGTACCATGCTCATCCCTTCAAACAGATAGGCAAGGCCGGTGGTGACGGCAGAACAGCGGATCCCGTGACGGTCAAGGCTTGCCCGCAGTTCCTTTGCGTCGTATTTGGAGGGATCCTGGATCTGCAGTTCAATGCCGTCGTAGCCAAGCATTTCGGCAATGGCGGCGCATTCTTCATAGCTGCTGCCTCTGAGCGGAAAAGGAGAGGTCGATTCCAGAGGACGGTCTACTGTGCATATACTGAATTTCATTCCCATGACGCGCACACTCCTTTTATGGGATGCAGCCGCAACCGAAGCGGGGGGGGGAGCTTTGCCGGTTACGGCCGCATACAATCTGTTTACAGCTCGATCCTTCTGCCTTCTTCCGCAGAACGGAAGGCTGCATAGACAACACGGATGATCTCATAAGCCAGTTCAAACGATGTTTCAGGCGTTGTTCCGTATTCCATGGCTTCCAGAAATGCCTTCATTTCGCCGGTGTAACCCCTGATGACTTCATCGCTTACAAAGACATTGTTCCAGCCGGTCTTCGGCGGGTTGAGCTCGCCCCAGTAAACGCCGTCCAGTCCGTTATCGTTGCAGCAGTATGTTTTCAGAAGATCGTTCTGGGTCAGATTCATCTGGAACTTCATATCATTGCAGGCAACTGTCACATGGTTTGCCGAACCGCCGATCACGGCGTCGGTGCCGATGATGTTGCACATGGAACCGTCGGAGAAGGTGAGGAT
>CAMOZZ010000044.1 GCA_946631165.1 uncultured Lachnospiraceae bacterium
ATAAAGGCGCCGGCGATCTGTACGACGGAAGCGTGAAGCTTACGGACGGCGCAAAGAAGCTGTCTGACGGAACGGGAGATCTGAAGGACGGCGTAAAGAAACTGGCTGACGGTGCTTCTGAACTGAAGGACGGCATGCAGAAGTTCGATGAAGAAGGCATTCAGAAGATCACGGATGCTTTCGGAGACGATCTTAAAAATGCGGTGGACAGGTTCAGAGCCCTGAAGGAAGCTGACGGTGCTTACGATACATTTACAGGCAAAGCCGATAATATGAAGGGATCGGTCAGATTTATCCTGGAAACAGCCGGAATCGGTGAATAAGAAAGAACAGTGATATAAAAATTTGATATCATAATAATGAAGGCACCTTTTCTGCAAAAAAAAGGTGCCTTTTTCGTTCAGATGTGGTAATATCAACCATTGCATCCTTTAGACAGCCTGAAGGGTATACCATGCAGGTTTCACAACATCAAAAGGGAGATAATAATGGGCATAGCAAAAGACGCATGGCAGCATAATATTAAGGTAAATATTACCACGAAGGAGATCGTCCTGTCCGCGGTAGGTGCGATCATCATGGCTGCCGGAATCAACTGGTTCGTAGTTCCGTCCGGCATTTACAACGGCGGCGTCCTCGGTATCAGCCAGCTGATCAATACTTTTCTGCACAGAATGACATCTATGAATGCGGGATTCAACATCACCAGTATCGTGTACTATCTGCTGAACCTGCCGCTGTTCGTTCTCGCATATAAAGGCTTCTCCAGAAATTTCTTTCTGCGGAATGTTATGTGCGTAACCGTGGAAACGATCGCGCTGGCACTGATCCCTACACCAAGGGAACTGCTGGTCGAGTCGGAGATCACATCGGCCATCATCGGCGGACTGATCGCCGGTTACGGCGCGGGCCTTATTTTCCGGTCGCGTTCGTCTGCGGGCGGTACCGATATTATCGGAATGTATATTACAAAGAAGCACCAGAATCTCACGGTGGGAAAACTTTCCCTGATCATCAATGCCTGCATCTATACGATCTGCGCAATAACGATGAATGTGACTGTTGCCATTTACTCGATCATTTATTCGGTCTGCTACAATGCAGTGATCGACCGTGTCCACGAACAGAATATCTGCACGGAAATGACGATCTTCACCAAGAAAGACCCCGAAAGGATCCTGCGGTTCATCACAGACGATCTGCATCACTCGGCAAATTACTGGAATGCCATCAGCGCCTATTCCCATGACAAGGAATACATCATTTATACAGTCGTCTCAAAATATGACGCCCGCAAGCTGGATGCGTTCCTCAAAAACTATGATGAGCATGTGTTTGCGGTAAAGAGCAACGGCGTGGCTTATCTCGGCCGCTTCCATAAATACTTATAACTGTACAGATCCGGAGAATGGGTGTATAATATTCTATTATCTCATTCTGAGAATGACTACCTGAACGGAGATTTGATATGACTGTCGGGAAAAAGTTCCTGAGCTTTCTTCTGGTGGTATGCGTGGCGGCCGGGCTTCTGTCGCCGGCACCGTCGCTTACCGCAGAAGCAGCCAGCAAAACAAATCAGAAGATCATATTCAGATATCTTACGGAGACAATGAAACTGCCTCCGGCGGCAGCATGCGGCGTTCTGGCCAATATTGAGAAGGAATCCGATTTCAATCCCCATGCGACCGGAGACAACGGTACGAGTTACGGTATCTGCCAGTGGCATAAGACCAGATTTACGGCGCTTAAGAGATACTGCAAAAAATACAAGATGGATTACAGGACGATCACGGGGCAGCTGAAATATCTCAGATATGAGCTGAAGACAAGTTATCCCGGCGTGCTCCGTTTCCTGAAGCATGTTTCCAATGATCCCTACGGCGCGTACCAGGCCGGCTATTACTGGTGCTATCACTTTGAGCGGCCGGCGAAATATCTGACCGGATCGGTGACGAGAGGCAACCTTGCGAAGACGAGATACTGGAAGAGATTCGGGGCTGCGACGGTCTCCTATGACGATATTGAAGAAGAGGAAGATACGGTCACGCCGGCGCATGTAAGCGGCCTTTCGATCCCGGCTGTGATCACAGCCGGAGAACGGCTGGCTTTTGAAGGCACAGTGGCATCGCCGAGCGAGATCCGCAAGGTGACGGCTGGCTTTTATCATATCGATGAGAATGCGGTCATTGTTAAAAGTGTCGATCCTTCGGGCAAGAGCTGCGAACTGGCGGATGTTTCAAAAATGATCAGCTCTGAGAAGCTTGAACCGGGGGTCTATCTGTTCATCCTGACGGTTCAGAATGCCGCGGGCACAGAACAGGTCGCCGCGCAGAATATCACGGTGCTTGCCCGGACGGGAGAACTGGATTCGGGAAACTATGAGATCGCGCCGTCGATGAACAAGAACCTGATGCTGACGCCGGATCCCTCCGGCAGCGGCGTCCTCACCCTTACCGACGATGTGAAGGCGGAGAGCACCCATTTCCAGTTCGTGCGATTTACGAACGGATATTATTCCGTAAGGTCGATCTCTGAGAACAGATATCTTACGCTCGAGCCGGACGGAAGGCTGCATCTTGCCAGATGGGAGGCTTCCGACGGACAGTTCTGGCAGTTCATTAACGGCAGCGGGATACTGAACTGTCTGATCCCGAAGTCGCATACGGACAGATGCCTGACGGTCAGGGATACGCTCGAAAAGAACGCAGGGATAACGGTGTCGGATACGGTACAGAACGAGCTGCAGTTCGTCAGACTTTTTGAAGCGGATGATGACTCGCCGCTTCTGAAGCCGGAAGTGAAGACAGACAATTCCCTTTATCTGGAGGTGCCGAAGACTGCGCTTACCGCGACTTACGGGGACGGCCGCATGAATCTGAGGGCTGACAGCAACGGACAGCTGACCTATTCCTGCAGTGTGCCGGACATTGCCTCGATTGATGAGGAAGGAAATGTCACAGCCGTCGGATACGGGAAAACGGTGATCACGATCACGGCAGCGAAAGCCGGTTTTAATGATAAAACGGTCAGAATAGCGTACAAAGTGATCCCGGCGAAGGCAAAGCTGGCCTCTGTAAAATCGCATTACAAAAAAAGAGTGCTTGTGCAATGGAACGCGGATCCGCTCTCGAACGGATATGATCTGCAGGTCTCCTCATCAAAGAGCTTTAAAAAGGCGTCGACAGCGACTTATACGACAAAGCACAGGAACAAAGCCTCCTCCGTTATTAAGAAACTGACGAGCCGGAAGACATACTATTTCCGGATCAGGGCCTATAAAATGGTAAACGGAAAGAAACTCGCCGGTGCGTGGAGCAAAACACTGAGCGTAACTGTAAAATAAAAAATGCTGCAATGATAAATACCCCCTTTACCGGTATCGTCCGGTTAAGGGGGTATTTATTACTGCGGCGGTTTTATATTGCTTTCCTGAGGCTGATGCTGTCCGGCGCCTGCTTTACAGGATGTAGACGCCGTTTGCACGGGCGGTCTTTACAACGTCTTTCGGCCAGATCGATACCTGTACTTCCCCGATGTGGGCTTTGCGCAGGAAAAACATGCATATTCTGGACTGCCCGATGCCGCCACCGATCGTATAAGGCAGCGTTTCGTTCATGATGGCCTGCTGGAACGGAAGGTCGACTCTTTCCGTGCAGCCGGATGCGGCAAGCTGATGGGCCAGTGCCAGGGCATCCACACGGATCCCCATGGAAGAGAGCTCAAGCGCGATATCCAGAACAGGATAGTATACGATGATATCGCCGTTCAGCTTCCAGTCGTCATAATCCGGCGCACGTCCGTCGTGCGGCTTGCCGTTTGAGAGCGGTCCCCCGATCTGGGAAATGAATACGGCGCCGTACTTCCTGGCAGCGTTGTATTCTCTTTCCTTCGGCGTCAGATCCGGCCAGCGGTCAAGCAGCTCCTGGGAAGTAATGAAAGTGATCTGCTTGGGCAGGATCTCTTCGATATAATCATACTCGATCGCCATATACTTCTCGGTCTTCTTGAGCGCGCGGTAGACGGCTCTTACGGTATCCTGAAGCTTCTCATAGGTGCGTTCGTTTTTTTCGATGATCTTTTCCCAGTCCCACTGATCAACGTAGATCGAGTGGATATTGTCGGTCTCTTCATCCCTGCGGATTGCGTTCATGTCGGTAAAGAGGCCTTCGCCGATGTCGAAACCGTATTCGTAAAGGGCGAACCGCTTCCATTTAGCCAGGGAATGAACGACTTCGGCTGTCCTTTCGTTCTGTTCCCTGATCCCGAAAGAAACGGGACGCTCTACCCCGTTCAGATTGTCGTTCAGGCCGGATTCCGGTGTGACGAACAGGGGGGCGGAAACGCGGCGGAGATTGAGCTGGTTCGCCAGGGTCTTCTGAAACACGTCTTTTACCGTCTTTATAGCTACCTGGGTATCGTGAATACTGAGGGCAGGTTTATAACCTTCGGGGATGATAAGATGTTCCATGCGCATCTTTCCTCTTTTCTCTAAACTGATTACAGAATATAGCAGATTAAACGAAGAATGTAAAGAACCTTCAATGATATGAAAGTGTAAATTCATTTCCGGACAGCGCAATATCCGCACACAGTCCGTTCGCAAACGGCAGCATGGGCGGAACATGTCCCACATCGGCATCCATTATTATCGGGACGTTCAGCGGCCCGATAATCTCGGTGACCGCGCGGAATCTGTCCAGGCCGAACATTTCATCCGGGTTCAGGGGCCGGCCGATGATAAAACCGGCAGCGGTATTGAACCAGCCGGCTTCCCGGAGCTGCCAGAGCGCCCTGCGGATTGAGAAAACATTCAGATCGCAGGCTTCCAGGAACCAGAGGATCCCGGTATCGGCGTGCCTTTTCAGGAAGGCGCTGACGTGATCGTATTTTGTCCCTGCAAGGTTCGACAGACTGTCCAGGCAGCCGCCCAGCAGCATGCCGCTCATAGCGGCTGAAGGACCGGGGAAAGCGCGTTTTACGGACGGTTCCGTAAGATTATATGCCGCCAGCGGATTCTCCGGTGTCTTCAGGGATTCCTTTTCGTAAAGATCATATCCGCGGAACAGCTTCTTTTTTCCCTCCATCAGTGCAAGCGCTTCTTTCGGTGATCTGTGAAGCGGCTTCATGCCGAAAGCCGGTGCATTCGGACCGTAAACGGAGACCGTGTCGCAGATCGTCGCAAGCAGAAAACCGATATTTGTATTGTCGGAATACCCCATGAACCATTTGGGCGGCGCATCTTTGATCCGGTCCCAGTCAATGAACGGCAGGATCTCGCACATCAGCTCGCCGCCGCCGCAGGACAGCAGAACACTCGAATGATCATCCGTATAGTATTGCATGAATTCATCAGCGCAGGCTTCAGGCGTATTGCTGATTCCTGTTCCGCAGTCGGAGAAACAGTTCGGACCGAGGATGGTCCTGTATCCGCGGTTCTCAAAGAAGCGCAGCGCGTTTTTGAAGGAAGAGTAATACGGTTCGAAGGTGCAGCCGAAAGCCGGGGCGATGAAAGCTGCCGTATCGTTTCTTTTTATATTGGGGGGTATACGCATGGATCTGTCTCCTCTTGTTTTTCTGATGGATATATTATACAGGCAGCCGGGTGCATCTGTCACGCGGGAATTCCGCGCAGGAACAAACAGTCGGCGGGCTGTACAACAAAAAACCCGGCACCATCCGGTACCGGGTTAAGAGCGCGAGACGGGATTCGAACCCGCGACCCTCGCCTTGGCAAGGCGATACTCCACCACTGAGCCACTCGCGCTTGACGAACAAAACATATATTACTCCATGCAGAGGGATTTGTCAAATGTTTTTTTGAAAAAAGATCGAATTTTTTTTAGCGGTCCGGACTGACCTCCGGCGCTGCAGGGGATGCAATTGTCTGAAAAAAGAACAAATGTTCGGATGCGGGAACATTTGTTTGGATGTTGTCGGCGCTTTGAAAAAAACTGCAAAAGTTGTTGAATTTATGCTTGCTATTTGGCAAACTATGCCGTAAAATAGTTCTCACAGGGGGGAAAGTGGTGGATAGTGGTAGATAGTGGCGAATAACAGACCGGCAAGGTCTGTTTTGCACTCTGCGATCCGCCGCCTGATTCGATCGGCTCTCTGTTCATGAATACGACCGGAAGGGAGGTGGTTCCGTTGTTCATGGGTGAGTACGAGCATAGTATCGACAACAAGGGAAGAGTGATCATTCCCGCGAAATTCAGAGAACAGCTCGGCGACACGTTCGTCCTTACAAAAGGGCTGGATGGCTGTCTGTTTATATACACAAATGAAGATTGGGCCGCCTTTGCCGAAAAGCTGAAGAATACGTCCTTCGGGTCGGAGAAGAGCAGAAAACTGCAGCGTTACTTCATGGCAGGCGCCGTACAGGTGGAGGCCGACAAGCAGGGGAGGATCCTGATCCCCGGGAAGCTGCGGGACCTGGCGGGCCTCACGAAAGATGTATCCCTCCTCGGCGTAGGGAACAGGATCGAGCTCTGGAACACACAGACATGGGAGAATGACGGCGGATATGACGATTCGAACGAGATCGCCGAAATCCTGGAAGGACTGTGGGACTGATGGGAGATTTTTCACATGTTCCGGTCATGCTTGCACAGACGATCGAAAGCCTTCATATAGATCCGGCGGGGATCTATATGGATGGTACGACAGGAGGCGGCGGCCATTCGTACGAAATCGCCGGGCGGCTTGAAACAGGCAGGCTCTTCTGCTTTGACAGAGATGAGGAAGCGCTTGCCGCAGCAGGAAAAAGACTGGAACCGTTTGCTGACAGAGTAACCTTTGTAAAGTCGAATTACGGAGACTTTGACAGTGCTCTTAAGGAGTACGGGATCGAAAAACTTTCCGGCATACTGCTGGATCTGGGGGTTTCATCCTATCAGCTGGATACCGCAGAAAGAGGTTTTTCGTACCGGTTCGATGCACCGCTTGACATGCGAATGGACAGATCCGGCGGAATCACCGCGGCGGATGTGATCAACACCTATTCCAGGAGTGAACTGGTCCGGGTGCTGAGAGATTACGGGGAAGAAAAATTCGCGCCGCAGATCGCAGCGAACATCGTAAAGAGAAGGGAAGAAAGACCGATCGCGACCACCGGCGAACTGGTGGAGGTGATCAAAGCATCCGTTCCGATGAAGATCCTCCGGACGGAAGGCCATCCGGCAAAGAAAACGTTTCAGGCCGTAAGGATCGAAGTGAATGACGAACTGAATGTCCTGAAGGACGTGCTCGGCCGGATGATACAGCACCTGGCGCCGGGAGGAAGGCTGGCGGTGATCACATTTCACAGTCTGGAAGACCGGATCGTGAAAACGGAAATGAAAAGAGCGGAGGATCCGTGCACCTGCCCGAAAAATTTCCCGGTGTGCGTGTGCGGAAAGGTCAGTATGGGGAAGATGGTCACCAGAAAACCCATACTGCCGGATGAAGAAGAGAGGGAGACCAACCCGAGAGCGAAAAGCGCAAAGCTCAGGGTGTTTGAAAGAGGAACGGGCTGAAGCCCGGTTGTGAAGGTGGGAGAAAAATGGCAGCTGCGAGGAGACAATTTCCGGAGGAGGAAGAAATAAGATCCGGGACTGTTCTGTATATCGATGGGAATACCGTCCGCAGGACAGAAGTGGTCCCCGAGGAAAGACCGCAGGAGCAGGAACAGAAAAAGCAGGGGGTCAGTTATCAGGTAAGACTGAACCGCGAGAGAGCAAGACATATGAGCCTTCCCTATGTTATGATGCTCACCGTGGCGATGGCTGTTACAGTCGTGCTGTGCTGTCAGATGCTTCAGATCAGTTCACACACGGCACAGACCAAGAAAAGGATAGCTGCGCTCCAGTCATCTGTGGACGCGCTCAGGATGTCGAACAACGCTATAGAGGACGGAGTGCGTATCTATACGGATCTGGACTACGTATACAGGGTGGCCACCAAAGACCTCGGAATGGTATATCCTACTGAGGAGCAGGTTATCCGTTACAACAGAACAGAAAGCGAGTACGTGCGGCAATATGAAGACATCCCGGAAGAATGACCCGGAGAGGGGAAATAAAAAAACCAAAAAAATAAAAGGTTTCATGAAGAAAAAGCTGGCGTACGCGTACATCATCGCGGCGTTAGCTTTATTTGTGCTTATAGGGGTTATGATCAGCCTCATCCTCGGAAAAGGAGAGGCTTACAGCAAAGTCGTTCTGTCCCAGCAGAGCTACAGTTCCACCGTGATCCCGTTCAAGCGCGGCACCATCATGGACAGGAACCAGACGGTGCTGGCAGCGAGCGAACAGGTGTATAATCTGATCCTGGATCCGTCCGTGATCAATCAGGGGAATGAGGATGACATAGAAGCGACGGTCGAAGCCCTGACCACTGTCTTCGGTTATCCCAGAGAAGACGTGGAGAATGCGATCAATGAAAACCCGGCAAGCGCATATGTCCGTTATGAAAGGGAAATGACGGACGATAAGCGTGCAGCCTTTGAGACATACCAGACGGCGCATAACAGCGACAAGGAGGCTTCCGGGAAGATCACCGGCGTGTGGTTCGAACCGGAATACCGCAGAGTATACCCCTACAACACCCTGGCCTGTACCATTATGGGCTTCTCCGGCGTGGACAGCACAAAGGGAAACTGGGGGCTTGAACAGTATTACAACGATATTCTCTCAGGGACGAACGGCCGCAGCTATGGATACGTGAATGCAGACGGATCCGTAGACCGGACGACGAAGGACCCTGTGGACGGTGCAACGATCGTTACCACCATTGACTATTCTGTCCAGCGGATCGTCGAAAATGCGATCGCGGATTTCATGAGAGAGAATACGGCTGAAAATGTTGCCGTGCTTGTAATGGATCCCAGAAATGCAGAGATCCTGGCGCTTGCCTCGAACGATGTATTTGATCTGAATGATCCGAATGATTTGTCACACATGTACACGGAAGCTGAAATAAGCGCAATGAGCGACAGTGAGAAGTCGGATGCGCGAAACGGAATGTGGCGCAACTTCGCCATATCCGACAGCTTTGAACCCGGGTCGACGGCCAAGGTGATCACTACGGCCGCGGCCCTGGAGGAAAATCTCGCCGAAGGCGATTCATTATACGAATGTGACGGCGGAGAGCAGGTCGTGGACCGCTATATCCGCTGCTCACACACGCACAGAGAGGTGGATTTTGTAACCGCGCTCGGAAAATCCTGCAACGATGTCATGATGCAGCTGGCCAAGAAGATGGGCAAGACTGTGTTCTGCGGTTATCAGGATCTGTTCGGGTTCGGAAGGACGACAGGCGTCGATCTTCCCGGCGAGTCCGCCGGTATCCTGTATTCGGAGGAAGATATGAGCCAGGTCGATCTCGCGACCAACTCCTTCGGACAGAACTACACTTGCACGATGGTGCAGATGGCTGCGGCTTACTGCTCCATCCTGAACGGCGGCGCCTATTACCGCCCGCATATCGTCAAGCAGATCATCAATTCCGACGGAGATATCCTGCAGGATTTCAGCAATACCATCGTGAAGGATACAGTCAGCAGCGCGACATCCGAAGTGCTGAAGCAGGGCCTGGAGATGGTCGTTGCATCCGGTACCGGCAAGGACGCCAGGATCAGAGGCTACTCTGTCGGCGGCAAGACCGGTACGGCTGAAAAATACCCCAGAGGCAGCAAGAACTATGTGCTTTCCTTTATCGGATTTACACCGGTGGAAAGCCCCGAGCTGCTTGTCTATGTGGTCGTTGACAATGCCAAGATGAGATCGGACAAGACGCACGTGTACACAGTGAAAGAGTCTGCCGTACCGCTTGAGCGGAAGATCATGGTCTCTCTTCTGGATTATCTGAATGTTACGCCGGCCATGATCACTGATGAGGAAACCGGTGAAACACAGCCGGCTGTAAAACCGGATGAAAACGGCAGGATCAATCACGGCGATGTGATTGAACCGCTGAACAAAGTGCCGGCAAAGGCGGAAGAGGGTACTGACGCGGATGATGACGCTGACGATGAGATGGTCGATGGCGGCTTTATGGACGGGGAGGACAAAGGACCGCCGAAGGAAAAGGAGACCGACCCTGCGGAGGCTGAGGACGGAGAGGAAGAACAGGCCGAACCCGGAGAAGCTGCGGAAGATGCCGCTGCAGATAATGCGGACGGCAATGCGGAAGAAGGAGAAGACGCCGAAAACGGAGACGGTGAAGATACCGGAGACGGTGAGGCGGAAGGCGAAGACGGCGAAAAAGCCGGAGACGGCGAAGAGGATGAAGACGGCGACAGCGATGAAAACGCTGATGATGAGAATGAAGACGAAGACGCTGAAGACGGCGGCGAAGAAGAAGTCTGATCCGGAGGTTTTATGAAGACAGAGTTAGGGACTGTATTGCCCATATTGATTTCTTTTGCACTGAGCACGGCGTTCGGGAAGGTGATGATCCCGTTCCTGCACAGGCTGAAGTTCGGCCAGCATGTCAGGGATGACGGACCGCAGGCGCATCTGAAGAAAGCCGGGACGCCCACGATGGGAGGGATCTTTTTCCTGGCCGCGATGATCGTCACGTCACTTCTGTTCCTGCCGGGACATCCCGGGATCCTGCCGGTGCTGCTGGTCACAGCCGGTTTCGGGCTGGTCGGTTTTCTGGATGATTTCCTGAAGATCAAAAAGCATCAGTCGGAGGGCCTGACGGTAAAGCAGAAACTCGCGATGCAGCTGCTTTTTACCGCAGCTTTTGCCTTTTACATGGTGCGGTTCTCCGCTGCAGGTTCGACGATTTCGATCCCGTTCTTCCATGTACAGTGGGATATGGGGATCCTGTATATTCCGTTTGTGTTTCTGGTGGTGCTCGGAACGGATAACGGGACAAATTTCACCGACGGACTGGACGGGCTGTGCAGTTCCGTAACGATCGTTGTGGCAGCGTTCCTTACCTGGCTTTCCGCAAAATACGGTGCGGGACTTGAGCCCGTGACCGGTGCCATGATCGGAGCGCTGGCAGGATTCCTGCTGTACAATGTGTATCCGGCGAAGGTCTTCATGGGCGATACCGGCTCGCTGGCGCTCGGCGCATTCGTGGCCGGCGCGGCGTGCGAACTGGGACAGCCGCTCATTATACTGCTGATCGGATTTATCTACCTGGTCGAAGTGCTTTCAGTCATGATCCAGGTATTCTACTTTAAAATGACGCATGGAAAGAGGATATTCCGTATGGCGCCGATCCATCATCACTTTGAACTCGGCGGATGGTCCGAGACCAGGGTGGTGGCTGTATTCACAGTGATCACGGGTATGCTTTGTCTGATAGCTGCGCTTGGCGTGTAAGGAGGTAAAGGATGGAAAAGATACTGGTTGCCGGAGCAGGCATCAGCGGACAGAATGCCGCAAAGCTTCTTCTTGCGATCGACGAAGAAGTGGTGCTTTATGACGGAGACGCTTCCAAGGACAGGGAAGCGCTGCGTGCTTTGTTTGATAAGGAAGACAGGATCGAGATCGTTCTCGGAGATCTGCCGGCTGAAGTGCTCCGTGAAGTACGCGAGTGCGTTGTCAGCCCGGGGATCCCCATGGATGCACCTGTTGTTGACAGCGTGATCTCGAAGGGCATAGAAGTGATCAGCGAGATCGAACTCGCCTATCAGGTCGACAAGGGAAGAGTCGCCGCGATCACCGGAACGAACGGAAAGACAACAACGACCGCCCTTCTGGGACAGATCATGCAGAATGAATTCCGCGATGTCTTCATTGTCGGAAATATCGGCAGGGCTTATACGTCGGAAGCGGGAAATACCAACCATGATTCCGTAACGGTCGCTGAAGTATCCAGCTTTCAGCTCGAGACGGTGAAGGACTTCAGACCGCACGTGTCCGCGATCCTGAATATCACGCCCGATCATCTGAACCGGCACCGTACGATGGAGAGATACTGCGCGGCAAAGCTGCACGTCGCGATGAATCAGAAAAAGGATGATTTCTGCATCCTGAATGCGAATGATGAATGGCTGCGGGAATATGCGCCGCACTGTCCGGCCCGCGTGCTCTGGTTCGACAGCGAGCATACGCTCGATGAGGGCGCCTTCTGCAGAGACGATATGATCTGGCTGAGACTTGACGGCATCGATGAAGCTGTGATAAATATACATGATATGCAGATCCTCGGAAAACATAACGTGGAGAACGCCATGGCGGCAGTCCTGATGGCGGTGGCCATGGGCGTTTCACTTGACAATGTCAGAAAAGGACTGCGGGAATTCCAGGCAGTCGAGCACCGGATCGAGCGTGTTGTGGAAAAGAACGGCGTTATCTGGTATAATGATTCGAAAGGCACGAATCCGGATGCGGCGATTCAGGCGATCAGAGCCATGGAAAGACCTACCGTTCTGCTGGGCGGCGGTTATGATAAAGGCGGTTCGTTCGACGAATGGATCGAAGCCTGTACCGGCAAGGTGAAGCATCTGATCCTGATGGGCGCTACGGCTGAAAAGATCAGAGAGACCGCCATCAGGTACGGCATCACGGATATCACCATGGTGGAAAGTATGGAAGAAGCCGTGCGTACAGCGGCGGACGTCTCCGAGCCCGGGGATGCGGTGCTGCTTTCCCCTGCCTGTGCGAGCTGGGGGATGTTCCCCAATTATGAAGTCAGAGGCAGACTTTTCAAGGAACTTGTTATGGCGCTGTAAAGCGCCGGAGAATGCCGGAAGGAGAGAAGTATGGCGAAGAGAGAAAAGAAAGAGAATCTCTTTGATTACAATCTTATTTTTGTCATACTCTTTATTTCGCTTTTCGGCCTGGTAATGATCTATTCCGCGTCCTTTTTTACGGCGCAGCTGAAATTCCAGGACAGCCTGTACTTTGTCAAAAGACAGGCTGCTTATCTTCTGCTGGGGATTGCTGCCATGGTTTTCATGGCTTTCTTCAAATACCAGTGGATCACGAAACTGTGGGGACTCGGCTGGCTGCTCTCCCTGGGACTTATGATCGCGACCAACTTTACGCCGCTGGGTGTGGAAAGGAACGGCAGCAAACGCTGGATTGGTATCGGCGGTCGTCCTCTGTTCCAGTCTGCGGAGATCGTAAAGATCGCGCTGATCATCGTCATGGCGGTGCTGTGTACAAAGATGATGCGCTATCTCTCCAAAAGACGGGCGAGACTTGTAATCTATTTCTTTACGGTCCCGCTGTTCGTACTGGTCGCAATGAACAATCTGAGTTCGGGAATCATCATTGCCGGTATTGTCGCGAGCATGTATTTTATTTCCTGCCGGGACAGGAAACTGTTCCTGCTGGTCGCTTTTGCAGTCGTTGCCGTCTATATATTTGCACGGTTCTTTACTGATCAGTTTATCAATCTCGGACTGCTGAGCAAGTACAGACTGAAGAGGATCCTGGTCTGGACGCATCCGGAGGCTTTCCCGAAGGAGGGCGGATACCAGGTCCTGCAGGGCCTTTACGCGGTCGGCTCCGGCGGCTTCCTGGGGAAGGGCCTGGGGCGATCCGCGCAGAAGTTCTTCCTGCCGGAATCACAGAACGATATGATCTTTGCGATCATCTGTGAAGAACTGGGGCTTTTCGGGGCTGTATGTCTGATCCTTATCTTTTTGTTCCTGCTGTACCGCATGGTGCTGATCGCCTATAACGCGCCGGATTATACCGGATCGATGCTGGTGACCGGCATCATGTCGCAGATCGCGATCCAGCTTTTCCTGAATATAGCGGTCGTGACCGGATTCTTCCCGAATACCGGTGTATCGCTGCCGTTCGTGAGTTACGGAGGCACGTCGCTTCTGTTCCTGATGGTGGAGATGGGCATTGTGCTGAATGTGTCGCGGCAGATCACGTTTGAGGACGACGCCGCGGCGGCAGCGGATGGGAGAACAGAGTAATTGAGCGTAAAAGGATATCTGGAAAAATGGAAGGCGGAACATCCCAACGGGATGTTCTCCGAGCCGGTAAGAACGTCTGATGAATCTGATTTTGAAGAGGTCTCCAGGGAGCGCAGAGTGCTCTCGGACTTTTTTGGGAGCAGAGGATTCAAGGCGTTTATTGTCATTTTTACGGTTATCCTGGCATCCCTGATCATTCTGGTCAATCTGAAGATCACGAAGGTCAATATAGAAGGAAATGACCATACGTCCAGAGAAGAGATCATGAAGGCGTTCTTCCCGGACGAGACATACTGGAATCCGTTCCTGTTCCGCTTCAGGGAAGCTACGGAGGATCCGAAGGAGTTCCTTTTTGTCGACAAATATCAGATTGAGTACAGAGGACTTACGGAAATAGACATCATCATCTACGAAAAACAGATCGTCGGCTATGTCGGGACGGAAGAAGGCTACATGTTCTTTGACCAGGACGGCGTGGTGGTCGAAATAACGGATGATCCGAGCGGAGAAGATGTACCGATGGTAAACGGCCTGGATACCGAGGGCATAGATCTCTACAAAAAGATCCCTGCAGAAGAGAAAGTGCTGCGGGAGATCCTCCAGGTCAGTCAGTTCCTGAAGAATAAGGAAATCCAGTGGGGCGGCGTCAATGCACCGCTGTATGCCTGCGTGGATTCGATCGATGTGGATGAGCATGGAAATATTACCTGCGAGCTTGGGAATGTATCCGTATTTCTCGGCGGACAGAATGATATGGAAGCAAAACTGATGGAGATGGCGGACATCCTCCCGGAGCTTTACGGACGCGAAGGAACGCTGTATCTGAACACCTATAATGAGCATGCGGAAGATCCTGCTTACGTGTTCAAATAAATAAAATTTCGTTTTCGTGTAAAATTCCGTTAATATCCGCTTGATATTTTGTAAGAAATAAAATACAATAGGAACGATTGTGAGAAACCCTTAAGGGGAGGAGGATCCAACATTGCTGGAGATTAAACTTAATGAACAGGAGAGCGCCGCGCGTATAATTGTGATCGGTGTAGGCGGCGCAGGAAATAATGCAGTAAACAGAATGGTCGATACGGATGTTGTCGGCGTTGAATTTATAGGAATCAATACAGACCGTCAGGCGCTGCAGCTCTGCAAGGCGCCCACTGCGATCCAGATCGGCGAGAAACTGACCAAGGGACTCGGCGCAGGCGCACAGCCGGAGATCGGACAGAAGGCTGCCGAGGAGAGCGAGGAAGAACTTGCTTCCGCCATGAAGGGCGCGGACATGGTGTTCGTTACCTGCGGTATGGGCGGCGGCACAGGTACAGGCGCTGCTCCCGTGATCGCAAGGATCGCAAAGGATATGGGCATCCTGACTGTCGGCGTTGTGACAAAGCCTTTCCGTTTTGAAGGAAAAGTCCGCATGACCAATGCGATCAACGGAATCGATAATCTCAAAGAGAGTGTTGATACCCTTATTGTTATTCCGAATGACAAGCTGCTTGAGATCGTGGACAGACGTACCACTATGCCTGAAGCGCTGAAGAAGGCTGATGAAGTCCTTCAGCAGGCTGTACAGGGAATCACCGATCTGATCAATGTACCTTCACTGATCAACCTTGACTTCGCAGATGTACAGACCGTCATGATCGACAAGGGCATCGCCCATATCGGCATCGGTTCCGCGAAGGGCGACGACAAGGCTCTGGAAGCTGTCAAGCAGGCCGTTTCCAGCCCGCTGCTGGAGACCAGCATCGA
>CAMOZZ010000045.1 GCA_946631165.1 uncultured Lachnospiraceae bacterium
TTTTCCTTCTTCTTTTCGGTCGGTTCTTCGGCCTTTGTCTCTTTCTTCGTTTCTTCGGCGGCCTCTGTTTCCGCGGCAGCCGTTGTCTCCGGCTGTTTTACGCCCCGGCGGATCTTTTTTCTGGTGCCGTTATAGTGGTCCTTGTTCATCAGGATCCTCTCGCTCTCTTCGCCGTCAATGTAGATCACCTTGTACAGCTCCGAGCTTACCGAAGGATGGGAGGAGCCGGATGTTACTTCTTCGCCCGCGGCCAGGCTGCTGTCTTCTATGACCTCGGGGGACAGTTCCTGATAGGAGAGCGTATTGGATTCAAATTCGATCGTTCTGTTCGCAGGCCGGTCTTCCTTTCCGTAGATGGAAAAGGTGAGCGTGCTGCCGTCTGCGTCCGAGGCAATGTATACCGGATAATCTTTGTTGTTGGTGAATATAAAATCTTTGTTCCCTTCTGCAATAGCAGCATCAGAGGAATACGGCGCATAATGAATGATCATGGAATGCGGATGTCTCTCGTCGATCTGCAGTTCGGCTCTGATCACGGCGTTGTACAGGGTGGTCGACACCTGGCAGACGCCGCCGCCGTAGGCCATTTCGGAATCCCCGTTCGCGTACTGCGGCGCAAGCTCATAACCGTTCTCTGCATTTCTCGGAAGGATCGTATCGCTTACGGAAAAGGATTCGCCCGGCATCAGGAGCGTGCCGCCGATCCGTCCGGAGGCGATTTTGATGTTCGTCTTCCGGGAACCGCTGCTGGAAGAATAGTCGGTATGGTAAGTGCCGAGCTTGTCTTTTACCTCAGAGAGCATCTCGCCGGTCACTTCGGGAATGGAGACCTTCGTGTCCGCTTCAATGGTCAGATCGGCTGTCAGATCGCCGGCGAGGGCTTCGTCGATTTTGGCGGCGGTCGATTCGATATTCGTGACACGGCCGTGCACGTCATCCGTTACGATGAAGGTGCCGTCCTCTCGCTTCAGGCTGGCGTTTACGGGCGCTGTATCGTGGGACGCGATTTCCTTTTCCACAAAATCCTTTACCAGGCTGCTGTCCCATGTATAGCCGATGTTCAGATCCACATTATCAGCCTTCAGATCGGCCCTGGCTTTGTAGATCTCAATGGGATTTCCGCTCTTTCCGAGCGCCGCCGCTTCATAAACGGGCCCTTCGGCGTCCCAGGACAGTCCGAACGCCCCGGCTGTGGTCTCGGCGGCCTGTTCATCGAAGCTTACGGTTATTTTGCGGCCTGCTCTGTCGGTGTAATGGTCGTTTATCCGGCTGATCGCCTGGGAGACCGTGAGCCCGCCCAGATCTTCGCCGAAAGCCGTGATGCCTTCTTCCAGCACGGTGTTCTCGTCCGGCTTTGCGGCAGCCATGGCCGGGGCGAAATCTGCCGCTGCGGCACAGGATACCGAAAGCGCCAGCAGGATCATCTGTGAATATTTCATCAGGGGAACCTTCCTTATCATCTGCGTATTTGCAGGAGAGTATAGCACATAAAAGATGTAATTTCCACGAAAAAATATCAGGGCGGGAACAGACCGGCGGACCGGCCGGCCGGCACCGGCAGAACCGCTTATATACTATTTTTAAAATACGTTATCGCTGCCGGAAATATAATCACCGAAAAAGCGTTCTTTTGCGCCTCAAACGGAATAAATACAGAAAATATATCGGCAATAGTGAGTTAATTTGCCTTTAAACCCTGAAAAATCCAACAGTAACAACTATGTAAAAAATGCGTAATATCTTGACGTTTCGAAAGAAAAATGGTATCCTACATGTAATTGTGCGGGACACTGATTGTTAAGTTTTTTAGACACTTTTTGATCCTAATTTGGTGGGAATCGGGAGAAAATAATATGAAAAAATTACTAAATTATGTCTTAACTGTATACGCCCTGCTCGTCCTCGGATCAGCCTCTCTTGCAATGGCTGCATCATCGGCGGTGAGCTGGGGAAACAACAGTGAGAACATCCTTAACGGAGGAGTGATCGCTGCAGACGCATCGGGCCGCGTCTATTATTCCGAAACGGAAAAGAACGGCGCGCTTTATGTGTCTTACAATGACAGCGAAAAACGTCTTTCGTCCGATTCCGCATCCAATATCAATGTGATCGGCAATACCGTTTACTACAGCACCAGAAGCGGCAGCGGCGCAGCTGTTTATTCCGTAACCACCGCCGGAAAGAACAGGACAAAGCTCTTCACCGCAAAAAAGGCCATCGAAGAAATGTATGTCCGTTCGGACGGCAGCTTCTATATCCTGGCAGGCGGAAAGGTTTACTTTAAGAAGAGCGCTTCCGCAAAGAGCGAGGTGCTTGCGAAGGGAAACATCACCCACTTCATTCCCACATCCCACGGAATCATCTATGCCAAAGGCAGCAAGCAGAATTACACCGTCTACGCCGACGGAAAGAAAGTAAGCGCGAATGTATTCAGCTTCTATGTATATGACAATTACCTTCTGTTCACAAAGGACAAGAAGGATTACCAGGTAAGCGTTCACGATCTGTTCGGCGGATCCGGATCCGCAAAGATCCGTGCCTACACCCTTGGGAACAATGCCGCTGCACTGAGCAATTTCGCGCAGGCGGAAGACGACTGTGACTGTGAAGAGTGCCAGGCAAATGCAAGGGCTGCAGCCGCAGCCGGCGCGATCGCTTCCGCAAGTTCGAGAACGGATTCCACAGCCGTGAAGTCCGCCTCCGCATCGGGGATCACATCCATCCTCACCACTGACAAGGTATCGCAGGGCCAGAAGAACATGGTCAAGCGTGCACGCCAGCAGCATGAGATCAGATGGACGCCCGTAAAGGACATCTCTTCCTGGGGAAACAGCTCCACTTTCAAGGCGGGCGTTACCTACAGCGGCCTTCCTTACGGCCAGCCCGTAAGAGCCAAGTATGTTCCCTGGGCCGCTTCTCTCGAAGAGTTTATTGCTGCCGTAAACGACGGCGGCAGCCTGATGTACACGGCCAGATCTTCCTATAACCGTTCCGCTCCTTATTACAGCTGTGACTGCAGCTCCTTCGTATCATGGTCCTGGGATCTTCCTTCCAGACAGTACACCAGATCGATCGGCGCTTATGCAACACTGGTTGAATCCCAGAGCATCTACAGCGCACAGGTAGGAGATGCGTTCTGCAAGCCCGGCAGCCATGTCGTCATGGTAAGCGATGTCGGCTACAGAGGCGACCAGATCGTTTATATCGACATCATGGAGCAGACGCCTCCGCAGACGAAGTACACCCGCTGGGGAGAAGGCGGAACCAAGCCTCTTTCCGAGCTTTACGGAAAATACTTCGGCAAGGGTTACAGCCTCATCAGAAGCAAGACCCGCGACAATGTCCAGTTCAGGGCAAGCACGGCTGTTGTCATCGACGGAAATGACGGCAGCGCCGCTCCCAGCTACGCCGGTTCTTCGGTCACGCTTTCCGAGTCTGCTGTTGAACTTGAGCTCGGGAGCGAGAAGCAGCTTACCTACAGAGCAGGCACAGCCGGATCACCCCGCTGGATCAGCGAGAAGACCTCCGTTGCGACCGTTGACAGTACCGGAAAGATCAAGGCTGTCAGCGCCGGAAGCACAAAGATCACCCTTTGGGTCGGAAGCGTTTCCGCATCAGCCATGGTCTATGTCCATCCTGCACAAGTAGTTCTCAAGGCTGCAAAGGCCACAGCAAGCGGTGCCGTAAAGATCTCCTGGAAGGCATCTGCCGGCGCAGAGGGATATGAAGTACTGAGAAAAGATGCATCCGGCGCCTATGTCACCGTAGGAACAACGGCAAAGACTTCCTACACTGACAGCAGCACTGCCAAGAATACCACTTACACCTACTCCGTAAGAGGACTGGTGAAGAAGGCAGACGGCTCGAATGCCGCCGGCACATACAATATCAACGGCGTCAGCTGCAGAACGATCCTTGACACCCCGGTGCTTAAGAAAGTCGTCATGAGCGGCGTTACGGCACAGACGATCAGCTGGAATGCAGTACCCGGTGCAGAAGGATATACTGTTTACAAGAGAACGGCAAAGACCAAATGGGCTGCGCTTGGAAATACCGCATCACAGAGTTTCAAGGCAACAGGCCTTACGCCCAATGTGAAATACTACTATACTGTAAGAGCCTACTTTACGGCAAACGGCAAGCAGGTGCTCGGCGGATATAATGCGAACGGCATCGGCCGCAAAGCGCTTCCCGGCACACCCGTGCTGCAGTCCGCAACACCTTCCGCACAGAAAAAGGTACTTGTAAAGTGGAAGAAAGTCAGCGGCGTCAGCACTTACAAAGTCTTCCGTAAAGCGCCCGGCAGGAGTAAATGGACGGAAGTAGCCACCACTTATTCAAACCGTTATGTGGATACGGATGTTGACTTCCATAAAGAGTACTCTTATACTGTACGTGCCATGTACCGCTACGGAACCAAAAAGATCTTCGGCGGATACAGCAAGAAGGGCATTTCCGTGACCGTGTGGCCCGGAGAGCCTGCCCTGAAGGGGGCCGCTTCCAATGCAGCCGGAGAGGCAACCATTGCCTGGACAAAAGCCGCAGGCGCCAAGGGTTACTATGTATACGCCAAAACAAACGGCGGAAAGTGGAAAGAAGCAGCCAGGTGCTCAGCAAAGGCTTCCTCCGTAACACTCAAGGGACTGCAGACCGGTACAGAATATACATTTACCGTTCGCGGTTACTGGACACTTAAGGGAGAAATCGCACAGAGCGATTACAATGCAGCAGGCGTCAGCGTGACTGTTAAATAAATACCGCATACCGCTTTTCTGCGGCGGACTGTGGATTTCATGGGAAAGGAAAAGACGGCCGGGAGCACATCCCGGCCGCCTATTCTGAAAAAAATGGAATACAAAGAAAAATACAAACGCCTGTTGCGGTTTGCACTCACCCTGCTGAATGTGGCCGTACTTACAGGCGTATACGCATATTTCTGGTTTTCATATTATCATGACAGACAGATCATCGGTGTCCTCTATTTCAAATGGGGGCATTATGCCATTCTGACTCTGTATGCGGTCCTGCTTTATTTTTTCGCCAGTGTCTACGGGGCGATGAAAGTGGGATATCTCCGGGCGATGGACGTTTTATTTTCTCAGTTCATTGCTGTTATTTTTGTAAACGCCATTACGTATATTCAGCTGGCCCTGATCGGACGCTGGACATTCGGAAGGCACATCCTTCCGCTGCTCCGCATGACTGTCCTGGATCTCGTTCTGGTCGTGGGCTGGGTGTTCCTCGCCAAATGGATCTACAGCACCCTTTATCCGGCACGGGACCTTCTGCTTATTTACGGAGACAGAAGCCCCCGCAGCATCATGAAGAAGCTCTCCAGCAGGAGAGACAAATTCCATATCCGGGAGACAGCCTGCATAGAATTTGAAACGGACGAAGAGATCTTTGCGAAGATCGATCACGCACAGTCCGTCCTGATCGGCGATATTCCCTCCCAGAGAAGAAATGATTTCCTGAAGTACTGCTATGACAAGGATATCCGCTGCTATTCGGTCCCGAAGATCGCCGATATCATGATGATGAGCTCTGAGACGCTGAATTTCTTTGACACCGTTCTGCAGCTCAACAGGAACAGAGGGCTGTCTGCCGAGCAGCAGGCGCTGAAGAGACTCATGGATATCGTAATGTCCCTTGCGATGCTGGTGGTCTTTTCTCCCGTCATGATCATTATCGCTTTTCTGATCTGGGCCACGGACCGCGGTCCTGTCTTCTATAAACAGGAGCGCCTGACGAAGGACGGCCGTATTTTTATGATCTACAAGTTCCGCAGCATGCGGGTGAATGCCGAACAGAAGGGAATCCGGATGGCCGCGGAAGGCGATCCGAGAGTGACCGGCGTGGGACATGTTATCCGGAATCTTCACCTTGACGAGCTCCCGCAGCTGATCAATATATTAAAAGGCGACATGTCCATGGTCGGTCCGAGACCGGAAAGACCCGAGATCGCTGCCGAATACAGGGAGCTGATCCCGGAATTCGATTATCGTCTGAAAGTCAAGGCAGGCCTTACAGGATTTGCCCAGGTCTACGGGAAGTACAATACCACGCCGTACGATAAGCTGAAGCTTGACCTTTATTATATTGAGAATTACAGTATATGGATGGATATCAAGCTCTGCATGCTGACGTTCAAGATCCTTTTCCAGAAGGAAAATACCCAGGGCGTGGATCCCGGACAGCGTACGGCGGCAGGAGAGCCGGAGAAAAAGAAAAGCGTTTTCTGACCGGATGGTTAACGGGGGCTTTTAGGAATGGAAGATCTTCAGGTATCGGTCATCATACCGAGTTACAACAGTGAGAAAACGATCAGACAGGCGGTTATGAGCGCACTTTCGCAGGAGGGGGTGTCACTGGAGGTCATTGTGGTGGATGACGGCTCCGTGCTGCCTGCATCGGAGGTGCTTTCAGACCTTCTTTCTGATCCCAGGCTGCGTATCCTCAGGCGGGAAGAAAATCTCGGCGTGGCGGCAGCAAGGAACCACGGGATCATTAATGCTGCGGGGAAGTATGTAGCCCTGCTGGACGCGGATGACTGGTGGGATCAGGGAAAACTGTCTGAACAGATCGACGAACTTGAACGGAATAAAGCAGTCCTTTGCTCGACCGCCAGAGAGCTCATGAGCCATGACGGCGTTTCTCTCGGCAGGATCATTCCCGTAAAAAAACACATTACCTATAAAGAACTGCTGAAACATAATTCCATCGCGTGTTCCTCTGTCGTTGTCCGCAGGGACGTGGCAAGGATCTTCCCCATGGAGCACGACGATGCGCACGAAGATTATATCCTGTGGCTGAAGATCCTGAAGCGCTATGGCAGCGCGATCGGCATCCAGAAACCGTATCTGAAATATCGTATGTCGGAGAACAGCAAATCGGGAAATAAGCTCCGGTCGGCAGTCATGACTTATAAAGTATACCGGTATATGGGATATTCCGTGTTCCGGTCGGCAATATACTTCTGCTCCTATGCCGTTCACGGCATTGGAAAGTATGCAGGCGTCGGGAAAGGCAGCCGGCGCCAGGAACTGAAACATAAACGATCCGGAAACTGAGACCGGTTTCCGGTCTTTTAAGAAAGGCAGGTTTACATGAGAAAAAAATACGGATTCCTTGTCAGAATGCTGGCGGTTCTCCTTGTTTCCGTCATGATGCTCCAGCCGGCATCCGCTTTTGCTGACAGCCCTGAAACGGCGGAACAGCCGGCCGTGGAGACTTCGGCTGCAGAGACAGAGCCGGAAGAGACAGAACCGGAAGACACGCAGCAGGAAGAATCGACGGAGGAAGAGACAGAAGCGGAGCAGCCGGAAGAGAAGGAGACCGGGGCCGGTGAGAATGCGGAAACGCCTGCGGAGACCGAAAGCGCGGAAGAGCCGGAAGAGACGCAGGAAAAGATCCTGCTCCCGGCGGAAACACAGGCGCCTGTCCGGGAAAAGGAAGAAAAGAAGGATGCCGCGGCAGCCGAACCGGCGAAGGCAGACGAAGTGCCTGCAGGAGATCCCGGTGATACGCTTGCTGTACCGAAACTGATTGCGGCAGAGAACACCGCCGCGGGCATAAAGATCACCTGGGAGGAAGTCCCCGGCGCCGAAAAGTACAATATTTTCAGAAAGAAGGAAGGCAGCAGCTGGAGTTCTGACTTTTATGTTTCGGAAAAAACGGAGTATACCGACGGCGATGATCTTCAGACAGGAACGTCCTATACTTATACCGTGCGCGCTGTAAAAGGGGATCAGACGGGCGATTATGACAAAACAGGCATTACGGCAGCAGCAGTTCCGCCGCAGCCGGTACTGAAAGAGACCGGTTCCGTTTCTCCGACCAGCCTTAAGATCACATGGGAAGAATCGAAAGATACCGATTACTACTATGTTTTCAGAAAGAAAGCGGACGGCACCTGGGAACAGATCAGCAAAAAGGTGACGGATACTTCCTTCGTTGATAAATCCGCGCCGACGGCAAAGAATACCGTTTATACAGTACGCTCGGTTAAGAAAGTCAATAATACCGAGTTCATGAGCGTGGATGAAGAGGAGATCACCGGTAAGACACTTTCAAAGAAGCAGGCGGAAGCCGCTTTTGCCTCTCCCAGGCTCAGAAAAGCCAAAGGCATTAATCCGACGACCGTCAAAATCGCCTGGAAAGCCGCACCGGAAGCCGAAGGCTATTATATTTACAGAAAGAATGCCAGCGGATACTGGAGACAGATCGCGGAAGTAAAAGGCGCGGCGAAGCTGACCTATTCCGATACCAAATGCAGAGTCGGCACGAAATATACCTATACGGTCCGTGCTTTCCGCAAATACGGAGATGAGATCATCAGAAGCTCCGATTACGATGATGATGGAATAACGGGCACGCCCAAACTGACTGCTCCTGTTCTTAGAAAAGCGGAACCGGTCGATAACAGATCCGGTATCAGGGTGACATGGAAAGCCATTACCGGCGTAAAGACCTATCAGGTATACCGCAAGACGGAGGGGGCGAAGCGGTGGAAGCTTCTCAAGACAGTCGAGAAGGCGGTTGAATACACCGATAAGACCACGAAAGCCAATACCGTTTATTATTATACGGTCCGCGCCGCGGTCCAGACAGACGGAAAGACAACACTCAGTCCCTATGATAAGAACGGTGTTAAATCCAGCACAAAAGTCACCTCCAAAGTCGTTGACGGACTTGTCCTCTACTATGATGATGCGGGACGGCTGATCAAGGATACGGAGTCGATCATCGGCAAGCAGAGCTCCTACAAGCTGGAGATCGACTATGACAGGAACATTGTTACGGTGTATGCAAAGGGCAGCAGCGGGAATTACAATGTGCCCGTCAAGGCTTTTGTCTGTTCTACCGGAAAGGCAACGCCGATCGGAACATTCAGTACACCCGCAAAATACCGCTGGCATACGCTGATGGGACCCTGCTACGGGCAGTGGTGCACCCGTATCCACGGCGGTGTCCTGTTCCATTCCGTTCCTTATTATACACAGAGCAATAACAATCTGAAGGTCTATGCTTACAATAAGCTGGGCACGAAATGCTCTGCCGGCTGCGTCAGGCTCTGCTGCAGGGATGCAAAGTGGATCTATGACAACTGCAAACTCGGAACAAAAGTCACGATCAAACATAACGCAAGGAATCCCTTCGGAAAGCCCTCTCCGCTGAAGCTGAAGAGCGGTCATACCTGGGATCCGACAGACCCGAACATGGCTTACAAGTGCCGTGACAGGGGCTGCCACTGACAGACATGCAGGCCTCCTGTTAAGGCAGGGGGCCTGCTTTTGGAAGGAGACGGCGTGGATACAACAGGCACTGCTGTAAATGACAGGATGCTGAGAACGGGCTTTGCCGCCGCGGCAAAGGGGACGCCTTCGCATGCGTATATCATAGAGGGAGAAGATGAACGGATCCTGCGGGATCTGTCCGACTATTTTATCAGACTGCTTCTGTGCGAAACGAATGACGCCTGCGGGAAATGTCTCTCCTGCAGATTCCTCGCGGAAGGCGGGCATCCGGATCTGATCCGCGTAACACCGGAAAAACCGGGCGTGATAAAAGTGGACGATATCCGGGACGGCCTGGTCGGAGATATGAGCATCCGCCCGTACAGGAGCCGTTATAAGATCTATGTCGTGGAGCACGCCGAATGGATGAACGTCCAGGCGCAGAACGCGCTCCTGAAAACGCTGGAAGAGCCGCCATCCTACGGTGTGATCCTGCTGCTGTCCTGCAATACGGAAGCGCTTCTGCCGACGATCATTTCCCGGAGCGTGCGGCTGAAGGCAATGAGCGGCGGCCATGGATGGGAACGGATCCCGGAAGAGGAACGCTTCAGGCTTTTCCGGATTTTTGCAGGCGCCAGAGGGGCTGATACGGCCGGGATCAATGCTGCGGCGGAACAGCTGGCGGCTGCCTTTCCTTCGCCGGAACAGGTGATCGGAGGGCTGCGGACCTGGATCCGTGATATCATGGTGCTCAAACTCTCCGGGGCGGAAGAACACACGGTAATCAGGGAAGCGCTGCCGGTACTCAGATCTGCAGCGAAAGACTATACCTGGAAGCAGATCAATGATATACTTGCTGTGACAGATACCGCGGAAGAGCGCATTTCATCGGGGGTGAATACCGCCTGGCAGTATGAGATGCTTCTTTCGCGGATGAGATAGAGAACTGGAGGAAACATGGTAAAGGTGACCGGAGTCCGCTTCAGAGGAGGCGGTAAGACATATTATTTTGATCCCGGGGAATGGGAACTCTCTCCCGGGATGAGCGTTGTGGTGGAAACAGCCAGGGGTACCGAGATCGGTATTGTTTCGATGCCGGAACGGGAGATCGATGAGGAAGAACTGACAGCCCCGCTGAAGACCGTGACGCGCATCGCCGTGCATGAGGATTTTGAGATCCTGAAGGCGAATAAGGAGAAGGAAAAGGAAGCATACCGCATCTGCAGGGAAAAGATAAACAATCACGGGCTTGAAATGAAGCTCGTGGATGTCGAATATGCCTTTGAAGGGAATAAGATCCTGTTCTATTTTACTGCGGACGGGAGGATCGATTTCCGGGATCTGGTAAAGGATCTGGCTTCCGTCTTCAAGACCAGGATCGAGCTTCGGCAGATCGGTGTAAGAGACGAGACCAAGATGCTCGGCGGGATCGGCATCTGCGGACGGATTCTGTGCTGCCATTCCTATCTGTCAGACTTTGCCCCTGTCTCCATCAAGATGGCAAAAGAGCAGAATCTTTCCCTGAACCCTTCCAAGATCTCCGGCGTGTGCGGCCGTCTGATGTGCTGCCTGAAGAATGAAGAGGAAACCTATGAGTATCTCAACCGCAGGCTTCCTTCGGTCGGAGAAATGGTGACGGCGGAAGCCGACGGCGTGGAAGGGACCGTGAACAGTGTGAACGTCCTTCGCCAGACGGTGAAGGTCCTCATAAAGACTGACGGAGACGATATCGAACTGAAAGAATATCACGTGGAAGATCTCGATTTCGGGCCGGACAGGAAACCGCCGGTACCTGTGGAGAAGCGGCCGCTGCCGGAACTGTCCGGGAAAAAGCAGGGAAAGGGCTATGTCAGGGAGCGCGTGACGGAAGAAGAATTCGTGATCGAGGAAGAGATCATTGAAATTTCTGAGGAAGCCGGCAGACAGAACAGCGAGAAACAGGGCGAACGCCGCAGAAGACCATACAGACGCCGGAGAAACCAGGACGCGAAGAAACGTCCGGAAAAGAAGCCTGACGGGGAGAAAAAGAATCCCCGCCCGCGGGAGAAGCAATGAGCGGAACATTGTATTTATGCGCAACGCCGATCGGAAACCTGGAGGATATTACGCTCCGGGTTTTGCGCGTTTTAAAAGAAGCGGATCTGATCGCCTGTGAAGATACGAGACACAGCAGGATCCTGCTCGCCCATTACGATATTCATACGCCGGTCACGAGCTATCACCAGCACAACCGTGTAAAAAAAGCGGAAGAACTGGTCGGAAAACTGGCCGCCGGCCTGAATATAGCGCTCATCACCGACGCGGGCACCCCGATCGTGTCGGATCCGGGGGATGTTCTGGTACAGCGCTGCTATGAAAACGGTATCCCGGTCACATCGCTTCCGGGCCCTTGCGCGGGAATCACCGCGCTTACCCTTTCAGGCATCGATGCGGGAAGATTTGCATTCTACGGATTCCTGCCGGTCAAGGGCAGGGAAAGAGGAGAATTGATCGCGGATCTGAAAAAAGAGAAGATGCCTGTTCTGCTGTACGAAGCGCCGCACAAGCTGAAGAAAACGCTTGCGGATCTGTACGCGGCACTCGGTGACCGCGGCATCATCATATTGCGGGAACTGACCAAGGTGCATGAAGAGAGGCGGCGATTCACCCTTTCCGGCGCAGTCTCTTTTTATGAAGAAACGGAACCGAAAGGTGAATATGTGCTGATCCTGGAGCCGGCGTCCGAAGAAGAGCTGCTTAACGGAGAAAATGATGCCGCAGCAGATAAACCGCTTCTTGAACAGCTCTCGGAATACATGGAAGCGGGCATGGATAAGAAAAGTGCCATGAAGCAGATCGCAAAAGACCGGCATATGAGCCGGAGAGACGTCTATCAGGCCGTATTGGAAGCGGAGGCGGAAGAATGACCGAGACAACGCTGTGTTATCTGGAGAAAGACGGCGCTTATCTGATGCTCCACCGCGTGAAAAAGAAAAATGATATCAACGAAGGCAAATGGATCGGCGTCGGCGGAAAGCTGGAAGGGCGGGAGAGCCCGGAGGAGTGTGCGAAAAGAGAGATCTTCGAGGAGACCGGACTGACTGCCGGACGGCTGAAGCTGCGGGCAGTGATCACCTTCCTGTCCGGGAAGGATGACGAACGGATGTATCTGTTCACCTGTGATGATTTTTCCGGCAGCCTGAAGGAATGCGACGAGGGCGATCTGGCGTTTATTGATAAGAAAAAAGTATATGATCTGCCTGCCTGGGAAGGCGATAAGATCTTTCTGCAGAAGATAGCCGATCCGGACCAGCCGTATTTTTCCCTTCTTCTGGAATATGAAGAAGACAGTCTGGTGCGTGCGGAGCTGTACGAAGACGGGTTTTTCCGGAAACTGGTCTGAAAACAGCGCCGGCAGCAGGAGCAGAGAAGATGGCGGCGGTCCAAAACAAAAGCGCTGTCAAAAAACACTTTGAATTTGCAGGAAGTTCGTTTATAATAAAAGCGCTTTGGCAATTCAGCCGGACATGAGGAGGAATCCGAATGCTTTCAATGGATATGGGAATCGATCTTGGAACAGCCAGTGTATTGGTATATATCAAAGGCCGCGGTGTGGTCCTGAAGGAGCCGTCCGTGGTAGCCTATGACAGGGATACGAACGAGATCCGGGAAATCGGCGAAGAAGCAAGAAAGATGCTTGGCCGTACCCCGGGAAATATCGTCGCCATCAGGCCGCTGCGCCAGGGCGTTATTTCTGATTATGATATTACCGAAAAAATGCTCAAGTACTTTATTATCAAGGCGATGGGCAGGAAAACACTGAGAAAACCGCGCATCAGCGTCTGCATTCCCAGCGGCGCTACGGAAGTGGAGAAGAAGGCTGTTGAAGATGCGACCTATCAGGCAGGCGCCCGCGAGGTAAGCATTATCGAGGAGCCGATCGCCGCTGCGATCGGTGCCGGGATCGATATCAGCAAAGCGTGCGGAAACATGATCGTTGATATCGGCGGCGGCACTTCGGATATTGCGGTCATTTCCCTCGGCGGAACTGTCGTCAGTACCTCCGTAAAAGTTGCCGGTGACAATTTTGACGATGCGATCGTGAAATATATGCGCAAGCGCCATAATATGCTGATCGGTGAAAGAACAGCAGAAGAGATCAAGATCAGCATCGGATGTGCCTATCCCAGACCGGAGATGATCACGATGGATGTCAGGGGCCGCAATCTGGTCACCGGACTTCCGAAGACGATGACGCTGACTTCCGATGAGATGCTGGATGCGCTGACGGAGCCGGCCATGCAGATCGTGGAAGCCGTGCTGAACGTGCTGGAACGCACGCCGCCGGAACTGGCTGCGGACGTCTACGAGCGCGGCATCGTCATGACGGGCGGCGGAAGCCTGCTCGCGGGACTCGACGAGCTGATCGAAGAAAAGACCGGAATCCAGACCATTATTGCGGATGATCCGATGCGTGTAGTTGCAATCGGCACCGGGAAATTCATCGAGTTCATTCATTCGAACCGCGGCCTGCTGGATTCCTGATGCAGGGCGGAAAACCTGTTCTTTCCTATTATAATTACTGACCGGGGAGAAGCATGTCTACAGTAAAAGGATATGTTGAGCATATCGTTTACAGAAATGAGAATAACGGATATACCGTCATGGAAGTGGTGAGCGGCGGGAAGAAGATCACGCTCGTCGGCTCGCTCCCGGATATATCAGAAGGAGAACCCCTCGAAGCCGAGGGGTCTTTTACTAACCATCCGCTTTACGGGGAACAGCTCGTTGTCACTTCCTTTTCGGTCACGATTCCCGAAGATACCGTATCGATCGAACGTTATCTGGGGTCCGGCGCCATCAAGGGCGTCGGTCCTGCGATCGCCGCCAGGATCGTAAAAAAATTCAAGGCGGATACGCTGCGGATCATTGACGAGGAACCGGAGAGGCTGGCCGAAGTCAGGGGGATCAGCGAGAACGGCGCCAGACAAATTGCCGAACAGGTGCTGCAGAAGCGCGAACTCAGGGAAGCGATGATCTTCCTGCAGAAATACGGGATTTCGCTGAACCTGTCCGTTAAGATCTACAACCAGTACGGCCCGGAGATCTATACCCTTCTGCTTACGAATCCGTATAAGATCGCCGATGATATTCCGGGCGTCGGCTTTAAGACGGCTGATGAGATTGCTGCCAGGGCAGGGATCAGTGCGGATTCCGTTTACCGGATCAAAAGCGGTATTTATTACACCATGATGCGGGCACTTTCGGCGGGACATGTTTATCTGCCGCTGCCGATGCTGAAACAGAGCGCGATGGATCTGCTGCGCGTGGAGGAAGACGATCTGGAACAGCCCATGATGGAACTGATCATGGAAAAAAGGATCATGGTCAGGACACTTGCCGACGGTACGGAAGCGGTTTATGCGGCTGTGTTCTACTATATGGAGATCAATACCGCGCGGATGCTGATCGAACTGGACATGTATGAACCGGCGGATCAGGATGAGATCGACGAAGCCGTTGCGGATATGGAAGACCGAAGCGGCGTCAGTATGGATCCCCTGCAGCGGGAAGCGGTAAGGGCAGCCGTGGAAAACGGCGTGAGCCTGATCACCGGCGGACCCGGCACCGGAAAGACGACAACGATCCGGACCATTATCCGCTATTTTGAAAGGCAGGGAGCGGTCATTCTTCTGGCCGCGCCTACCGGACGCGCGGCAAAAAGGATGTCTGAGGCGGCGGAACGGCCCGCCGCGACCATTCACCGGCTGCTGGAATTCAACGGAAAGCCGGAGGAGGATGATGATCCGGCTGATCTTAACGCTTACCGGTTCGAAAAAAATGAAAATGATCCCCTGAAGGCGGATGTGATCGTGATCGATGAGATGTCCATGGTGGATATCAACCTGATGCATTCCCTTCTGAAGGCAGTCACGCCGGGGACCAGGCTCGTGCTTGTCGGAGATGCGGATCAGCTACCGTCGGTCGGACCGGGGAATGTACTGAAGGACATCATAGATTCCGGAAAATTCCACCGGACAGAACTGACGAGGATCTTCAGACAGGATACAGCCGGCGATATTGTCGTCAATGCGCATAAGATCCTGTCCGGAGAACGGATCGACAGCAATGCGAGGAGCAGGGATTTCCTGTTCGTTAAGAGATATGATGCGAACCATATCGTCGCTGCGGTAAAGACGCTGATCAGCGAGAAGCTCCCCGGCTATCTGCAGACAGATGTATCGCAGATCCAGGTGCTCACGCCGATGCGGAAAGGCGTGCTGGGCGTAGAGCATCTGAACAAAGTGCTGCAGGAGCATCTGAATCCGCCGGCAGGCAGCAAGCGGGAGAAGGAATTCCCGCACGCGGTCTTCCGGGAAGGCGACAAGGTGATGCAGATCCGGAACAATTA
>CAMOZZ010000046.1 GCA_946631165.1 uncultured Lachnospiraceae bacterium
ATGCCGGAAATATGTCATAAAACCGCTTGCATTTTACCAATGCGTGTGTTAATATGACATTTGCCGTTTTGGCGGAAATGATTAAATGCCCCCGGGGCACTTGAGGAGATAGATAAAATGCTTTGGATTATCAGGATTCTTAAACTGGTCATGGTCGTGATCTGCGTTGCGCTTATGGTGATCATCCTTCTGCAGGAAGGCAAGAATAACGGACTTAGCGGAGGCATCGCCGGCGGCTATTCGCAGACATATGTAGGAAAGCACAGGAAGGATACTCCGGAAGGAAAGATGCAGAGATACACAGCTTATCTGATCGCTGCCCTCTTCATCATATCCATTGTTCTGAATGTGCTTGGAAACTGATGTGAATTACGGCGTGTGGCTTGTCCATGCGCCTTTTTCGTTAAAAGGAGACTGCGGGAAGTTCCGGCAGGAGAAAGAAAATGGCGAAAGAAAGCGTGAAACTGATTGCCAACAATAAAAAAGCGTGGCATGATTACTTTATCGATCAGACGTATGAAGCAGGCATATCCCTTGCGGGAACGGAAGTGAAATCGCTCCGCATGGGCAAGTGCTCGCTGAAGGAGTCTTATATCAGGGATGAGCACGGAGAGCTGATCATTTACGGCATGAATATCAGTCCTTATGAGAAAGGAAACATTTTCAACAAGGATCCGCTTCGTCCCAGAAAGCTCCTTCTCCATCGCGGCGAGATCAACAAACTGGCCGGCGCGGTATCACAGAAAGGATACACCATTGTTCCCCTGAAAGTGTATCTGAAGGGGAGCCTGATCAAGGTGGAGATCGGTCTGGCCAGAGGCAAGAAGCTGTACGACAAACGGGAAGCCACCGCGAAGAAGGATATGAAGCGGGAAGCAGAACGCGAATTCAAGATGAGCGTAAAATAAGGATTTATCTATAAGGAGGAAGAACATGGCAGTTTTGGTTACAGGCGGTGCAGGATATATCGGCAGTCACACATGCCTGAAGCTCCTGGAAGCAGGCTATGAAGTTGTAGTCGTGGATAACCTTCTGAATTCCAGCGAGGAATCTCTGAAGCGGGTGGAAGAGCTTACCGGAAAGCCGGTTAAGTTCTATAAAGCGGACGTGCGGGATAAGGAAACGCTGGACAGCATTTTTGCGGCGGAAGACATTTCATCGGTCATCCATTTCGCGGGCCTGAAAGCGGTCGGCGAATCCGTGGCAAAGCCGCTGATGTATTATCAGAACAACCTGATCTCTACGCTCGTGCTGCTCGAGGTCATGAAGGCACACGGCTGCAATATGATCGTGTTCTCATCCTCTGCGACGGTTTACGGACTTCCGAAGAGCGTGCCGATCAGGGAGGATTTCCCGCTTTCCGTCACCAATCCTTACGGACGCACGAAGCTGATGCAGGAAGAAATGCTGCGCGACATTGCTGCAGCGGACAAGGATCTTTCCGTGATGATCCTCCGGTATTTCAATCCCATCGGCGCGCATGAGAGCGGCCGGATCGGAGAGGATCCGAAGGGCATCCCGAACAATCTCCTTCCTTATGTTTCTCAGGTGGCGGTCGGCAAGCTGGAGCGCGTGCATGTTTTCGGCAACGATTACGATACCCCGGACGGCACCGGCGTGCGGGACTACATCCATGTCTGCGACCTGGCGGAAGGCCATGTACTGGCACTTCAGAAAATGGAGAAAAGCGCGGCCGGCGTTTACACATACAATCTCGGGACAGGCAAAGGCACCAGTGTTTTCGAGCTGATCGACGCCTTCGGAAAAGCCTGCGGGAAGGAAGTGCCTTACCAGATCGATCCCAGACGCGACGGCGATATTGCACAGTGCTATGCCGATCCGGCGCTTGCGGAAGAGGAGCTGGGTTTCAAGGCGAAGTTCTCGATCGATGAGATGTGCCGCGATTCCTGGAAGTGGCAGAAGAACAACCCTGACGGATACAGAAAATAAAACACTGCTCACGCAGGAGGCTGCGCAGATGAATGATACAAGAGCGCTTCTGGCGGAGGATCTGGCTTCGGTCTATATAGGGAACCTGAATACAGTGGAACGATCGCTGACGCTTCCGGTTTCAGGCCCGCACGGGTCAGCCTTCTCCTGGGAGAGCGATGAGGAAAGATTTATTGATAAAGAGGGACGGGTGCACCGCCCTCTTTTCGGTATGGGCGACAGAAAAGTACATCTGACTGTCACGGCAGCACTGGACGGATTTACGGAGAAACGTGTTTTCGAAGCCAATGTACTGCAGGAGAAAAAGGATACGGTCATCACGGAGATCCCGCCGGTGATAAAGTACACTTCGGCAGAGGGGCTTCCGGTGCTTCCCCGTTACGTGGCTGCCTTCACGACTGATGGCAGGACGGTGTCCGTTCCTGTCAGGTGGAATGAGGAATCTGAAGAAAACGGCGCCGGAGAGCGGGTCTTTGCGGGATCGGCCGAAGGGACGGATGTGCCTGCGAAGCTCTGCATCAGAAAACGAGCCGCGGATGCTGCGGCGCCGGCAATGCCTGCAGCCGTTTATCCTGACGCGGGGAGCGTGAAGCTGCTTCCCGGCAGCTGCTTTTACGAAGCCGCTGTCCGGATGGAGGCGTGGCTCCTTTCGGCAGACATCGATCAGATGCTCTTCAATTTCAGGCGGGCGGCCGGACTCGATCCGAAAGGCGCACAGCCCATGACGGGCTGGGATGCGCCGGAGGGCAATCTGAGAGGACATACGACGGGCCATTTTCTTTCGGGGCTGGCACTGGCGTATTCCGTAACGGGAGATCCGCGTTTTAAAGAAAAGATCGCGGAACTGGTAAACGGGCTGGCAGAATGCCAGGAAGCATTTGCGGCAGGCGGACGGACGGCGCCGGGCTTCCTGTCGGCTTATGACGAGACCCAGTTCGATCTTCTGGAAGTGTATACCCCTTATCCGCAGATCTGGGCGCCGTATTACACCCTCGATAAGATCATGTCCGGGCTGTATGATGCTTATACGCTTGCCGGCAATGAAACAGCGTTTCAGATCGAAGGCAGGATGGGGGACTGGGTCTATGACCGCCTGTCCAGGCTTGCGCCCGCTGTGCGGGAAAAGATGTGGAGCATGTACATCGCCGGTGAGTACGGCGGCATGCTCGGCACGATGGTCAGCCTTTTCGGGCTGACCCGCAGGGAGCAGCATCTGCTTTGCGCCTCGTTTTTCCTGAATCCGAAGCTCTTTGATCCGCTGGAAGCGGGACGGGATATCCTCGGGGATATGCATGCGAACCAGCATATCCCGCAGATCCTGGGGCTGCTGGCCTTTTACGGGGCGCTCGGCAGTCTTGATCCCGGGAAAACGGAATCGGAGGCGCTGAAGAAGATGGCGCAGGACAGGCAGGGGTACTTCCTGACGGTGAAACATTTCCTGCAATTCACCATAAAAGACCATTTGTATGTGAACGGCGGCGTCGGAGAGACGGAAATGTTCCATCATCCCGGCAGTGCGCGGACGCTGTTTACGGATAAAAACGCAGAGAGCTGCGCCACGTACAATATGAACAGGCTGTATGCCGCGTATTTCAGGCAGGAACCATCCGGCAGGCTGATGGATATCTATGAGAACGCGCTGGTAAACCATATCCTGATGAGCGCTAGTCATGCAGCAGACGGCGGGACCACCTATTTCATGCCGCTGCGTCCCGGCGGAAAGAAGGAATATTCCACGGAAGAGAATACGTGCTGTCACGGGACCGGGATGGAAAGCCGGTTCCGGTATATCAGGGACATTTATGCCTTTGACGGCAGCAGTCTGTATGTCAATCTGTACGTTCCTTCCGTGCTGAAAACAGATGCGTCAGAGCTGTGCCTGAAGGAGGAAACGGAAGGCACCTTTGTCCTGGCATTTGTCACGGACTGCCGGAAAGCAGTGCGCATGCGTGTTCCGGCATGGGCCGGGGAAGATTTTGCCGTATCAGTGAACGGTTCGGCGTGTGCGCCGGAGATCATAAACGGTTACGCTGTTGTGCCGGGCGGCTTTTCGGCAGGGGATGAGATCCGCATCAGTTTCCGTTACACTGTCAGAAGAATCGGATCAGGAGACGGAAAAACCAGCCTTGCGTATGGTCCGTATCTCCTGGCTGCGCTGTCTGAGAAAGCGGAGTATATGACAGCACCGTTTCCGGAGAACCTCAGCCGCAGCGCGGACGGCAGTTTCATTTCCGGAAAAACGGGCATAAAAATGCTTCCCGCATACCGTGTGGACAGGGAAGCATATCATTTGATTATGGAATGACACGGATGTGTTCTTTCAGATGCAGCAGAAGATCGGTACACCGCACCCGCTGCCGCAGATCATGTTCGCAAGGCACAGATAGCAGCACAGATTGCTGCCTGCGGAAGGCGTGCCGCCGAAAGATTCACTCATCCCGCGGTACCAGTTCCCGCCGGACTCGAGCATCTGGATGAGCTGCTGGTACCGGATATTGTCCGGCGCCATGGAAGCAGCCTGCCGTGCATAATTCAGGGCGTTGATATTATTGCCCATCCCGTTGTGGGCAATGGCGCAGAGATAATACCACTCGGAAGTACGGTCCTGCACTTCGTCAAGAACGTGCAGGGCCTCATTATAAGCCCGCGCGTTCAGATAATTGGCCGCTGCCTGCATCCTGATATCGTCCTGTGACTGACTGCCGGCATGCGGCTGTTCATACTGCGCATTTCCGAAAGGGCTGCCGTAGAAGCCCCAGCCGTTGTAAGCTTCCTTGTAGGCCGTCCCACCGTAGCCGTTTCCGGAATACTGGCCGCTGTAAGGTCCCTGGCCGGATCCGCTGCTTCCGTAAGGGCCGCTGTAACCCATCTCCCGTTCTTTCATGATCTGGTCGTAAGCCTGCTGGACTTCCTTGAACTGCTCCTCTGCCTGTGCTTTTTCCGCATCGGTTTTGCCGACATTCGCATCAGGATGATATTTCCTGGAAAGAGACCGGTATGCTTTTTTCAGTTCATCGTCCGAGGCATCGTATTTTACGCCCAGAACTCTGTATGGATCCGTCATAACGGCTGCTCCTTCATGCATTGATCTTTTTTGGGGACTGCCGGTGAAAAGTGTTTTTCAAAGGCGGTCCAGACACCGGAATAGAGAATGTTGCGGAGGATCGGGGCGTATTCAACGACCGGCAGTGTTTCGAAATTCCTGGCTGCTTCAGCCATCATCAGCGTGAGCATGCCCCGGCATTTTTCTTCGTAATCACTGTCCATGCAGAGGGGGATGAACGGATTGTATAAGCCGTTTTTCCTGTCCTCCTCCGCGTCTTCGCAGGCATCCATCAGATAGATGAATTTTCCCAGATAGAAGCCCAGGTTCCGGAGACGTTCCGCCCATATATCGTCGTCTCTGGCAAATACCTCTGCGAGCATCTTTCCGGTAAGCCCGGCGCCGAGATCCGGATCCGGCTCGTTTTTCAGCTCGCATTTCCGAAGATTCCGGACATAACTGCGGACAGCGTTGTATTGTCTGGGATACTGCTTTTTGATTCGTTTTAACGGGTTCCTTAAGACACGCGCAGCAAAAAGGGATGACTTTTTTCCGTCATCTCTTACATTATCCAGAAGATTATAATATGTCAACAGGATATTCATGTCCGCCGCGTAATCAACGCCGGAGGACAGGACCTTCTCACACACTCTGAGGGGATTGCCAGGACAGCGTTCCCGCACGGAAACATACGGTTCGTCGTAGAGATCCGAAAGCAGGATTGCCAGAAAAGTCATGTCATAAGTAAGACTGAAGCGTGAGAGATAGCCGGAATTTTCTCCGAGAGATCTGCACACGCCGCAATAGAATTTTTTATAGGTTTCGTCTTCGCGCACTTTCAGCTCGGCGCGGTTGGTGATCAGGTATCCGAACATGGCTCAGCTCTTTCTGACGAATTCGGAACGGCATTTGGGACAGGTGATGGAGATCTTTCCGTGTCCTTTCGGCACCCGGATCTTCTGGCTGCACTGCGGACAGGTGTAGAAACGGTAGACTTTCCGCTCCTCCATGTGGGCCCTGAATCCGCGGAACCTTCCGGTGAACCGGTTCTTTAACTGGAGGAATTTCAGATTCTCTTCATATCTGCGCGCATGGTTGCGGGAAAATGCGCGGTAATAATAACTGACAAGACAGATAATGGTGAGATAGTAAAAGATGTCGAAACGGAATATCATGTATAAAAGCAGAGAGACAGCACCCACTGCCATGGTAAATCTGCCGAGCTGGTCTGTTCCGTATCTTCCTGTCATAAAAGAACGCATCTTTTCTCTCATTGCATCATCTCCCGGGCATTCAGAATTATACTATGCGCAATTTATCAAAGTAGAATTATGTTCATTCTAGAGTATAACGCATTATGGAAAAAAATATATAAAATCATTGGGAATTTTTCGTATTATTTCCGTTAATGGGTAAAAGAATATACAGGAGCGTTGCGTTCCGGCGGCGCTTTTATTATAATGAGGAGCGTAAATTCCCGCCGGGAGCGTGCGGCGGGAATTATTTCTGCGGAACCCGGACGGAGCGACTGATGAATGAGAGAATAAAGGGAATCCTGTTTGTCCTGCTCGCAGCGACAGCGCTCAGCCTGTCAGGGCTTTTCGTGAAGCTGGCGACATGGGACAGCATGGCCATACTCAGCGGGAAGAGCGCGGCAACGCTTGCAGTGGCTGCAGTTTATTTGAAAATAAAGCATTACAGATGCATTTTTAATAAATCGGTAGTCCTGGGCGGCGTCTGTCTGTCGCTGATCAGCCTGATGTTCACGATCGCTACGCGCGCGACATCCGCCGCGAACGCCATCGTGCTTCAGTATACCCAGCCTTTCTTTGTGATCCTGCTGCTGTGGCTGATTTATAAACAACGGCCGAAGAGGGCGGAAATTCTGGCGATCTTCCTTGCGTTTGCAGGTATCGTCTGCTTCTTTATGGATAAACTGACGCCGGGCGGAATGACGGGAAATATTGTCGCGATCCTCTCCGGCCTGGTGTATGCGGTTTTCATGCTTGTAAAGAAGATGAAAGGCAGCGATTATCTGTCGTCGGTAGTGCTTTCGGCAGTCATCAATGTTGTGACATGCGGATGGAAGATCCCGCTGCAGACGGACTGGAGACCGGTCCCTGTGCTGATGGTGGTGCTGTTCGGGACGGTATCCTGCTTCTGGGGATACATTTTCCTTTCAGCCGGACTTGACCGGATCCCGCTGGTGACCGGCGCGCTGCTTACCATGCTGGAGCCGGTGCTGAATCCGATCTGGGTAGCGCTGTTTTACGGGGAGACCATGAGTGTCATGTCGGTCATTGGTACTGTCATTCTGCTTGGCACGGCAGCGGTGTACAGTATCATGCAGATAAGAAAAGAACAATCGGACGCAGCCGGGTGACTGCGTATGGCGGATAAGGAATGAATAATTTTTTCGGGGAAAAGAGACCATATGTTACGATAGCGCTTGCCGCGGCGAATCTGCTGGTGTTCCTGGTACTGGAGGTGCTGGGATCGACAGAGGATGTGGGATTCATGTTTGCCCACGGGGCTCTGTTCGGCGAGTCGGTGCTGACGGACGGAGAATATTACAGGCTGTTCACGTCGATGTTCCTGCATTACGGGGCGGCGCATCTGATGAACAATCTGCTGATGCTGTATGTGATCGGAGACCGGCTGGAATATGTCATCGGGCATGGGAAGCTGCTGATCATTTATATTCTGGGCGGCGTATTTGCGAACATTTTTACAGTGGGCCTTTACGAAATGCTGGAGATCCATGCGGTGTCTGCCGGCGCATCCGGCGCGGTGTTCGCGCTTATGGGCGGCATGCTTGGGTGCATGGCAAGAGCGCGGAGCGGACTGATGGGGATCGGCTGGCAGAGGATGCTGCTGCTCGTGGGACTGTCGGTGTATTCGGGCTTTTCAAGCCCGCAGACGAATAACGCGGCGCACCTTTCGGGATTGCTGTTCGGTTTCCTGCTTGGCGTGCTGCTGTACAGCAGTAAAAAATACAGGAGATAAGACTGTCATCCGGAGCATCCGTCGCTCCTCTCCGGAACAGGGTCCACAGATTGCTTCGTTCGCGGACGAAATATATGCACTCCTCCGGTCAAACAAAGAGCGTGTTTGCCCTCCGTCGGCAATTTCGCCGTGAACTGTCGCTCTTCACACACAGTTCCGGAGAGGAAAGATGGATGCGCCGGCAGGCTTGCTGCAATTTACAGATGGAAGAAGAATGTGAGATAGGAATACTGTTATGGGAAGAGATCCGGGAGCCTTTCAAAGGCTGATCAATATTATTTATATTGTACTGGGACTTGCCTGCGTGGCTGCTTTTGCCGCTTCTTTTGCCGGCGGGCATGCCAACATGCAGACATTTCCGCTGCTGTTCCTGCTTGCCGCGGCAGTTCATTTCCTGACCGCGAAACTGAATTTCAGGAAGGATATCCGCGGCAGGAACAAGCGCAGCCGGGGAATCGCGGAAATGCTTGTCGGCATATTTCTGATCATTCTTGCACTGGCGTCCATGCTGCTGGTGTGGTAAGAAGAAAAAATGGCTGCAGGATAAGTGTTGGGTGTAAATGAGTTTTATTCCGTTGAAGATACCCTGTTTATTCATTGAAAATACGTTTTGAAGGAAATTTCTTGCGTAAATCGATCAGTTTCCTTTGGGTGATACCCTTTCTTGAAAGAAAAAGTTCCAATGGAGTGCTTCAGCAGGGTATCGTGCAGAAAAAAAGACTGCAATCCACCCATTTGGAAATAAAAAGAATGACAACCGACGAGATCAGGAGGGTATCGTGAAGCAAAAAACGCCGAAAAAAGAACCTATAAAAGGAGTGCTGAAGACAGATGTGGCATCTCAGGGAAGGTTCATGTCTGATCTGGCAGCGGGATCCGGATCAGTTCCGGCTGACATATGAACTGAAAGTGACAGAGGAATGAAGAGAAAGATACTGACAATATTGAGGAATGCCGAAGGCAGCATATCGGGGCAGGAGCTGTGCGGAACATTGGGCGTAACGCGTGCCGCGGTCTGGAAGGTGATCGAATCCCTCCGCGCCGACGGTTATGAGATAGAAGCGGTTCCGCGTGTAGGTTACAGGATTGCCTCCTCCCCGGATGTCCTCACAGAGGCTGAAGTCGGCAGCCGGAGGAAAGATAAATATAAGGATGCGCCGCTCTTCTGCTATGACGTCACGGATTCCACCAACACCCGTGCGCTCGCAAAGGCAGAGGAAAAAGCGCCGGAAGGTTCTCTTTTCGTGGCGGATGTGCAGGAAGGCGGCAAAGGCCGCCGCGGCAGATCCTGGTCCAGTCCGGCAGGGGAGAGTCTCTCCATGAGCTTCATCCTGCGGCCGGATATTTCCCCGCAGACCGCTTCCATGATCACGATCATTGCAGCGATGGCCGGAAGAAATGCTGTCGAGAGACTGACCGGTACGAAGCCGATGATCAAGTGGCCCAATGATATCATCCTGCACGGGAAAAAGATCTGCGGAATCCTCACCGAGATGAAGCTGGAGGAAGGTGAGATCGCGCACATCGTCGTCGGCATGGGATTCAATGTTTCGCAGCCTTCCTTTGACGGCGAACTGGCGGACAAGGCGGCATCGCTCCTGATGGAGACCGGCGTACGGTATTCCCGTGCGCAGCTTGCCTGCCATGTGATGGAGGAATTTTTCCCGCTGTATGACCGGTTCCTGCTGGACGGTGATCTATCCGGACTTGTCCGGGCGTATAACGATCATCTTGTCGGGATCGGCAGCGAAGTGGTGATCATCCGGCCGGACGGATCGCAGACTGCCGTATCGCACGGCATCAGCAATACCGGTGCGCTCCTGGTCGAAGCAGGCGGAGAGGAGCAGGAGATCATCGCCGGTGAAGTGAGTGTGAGAGGAGTGAACGGATATGTCTGAAGAAAGAACCCTCTGCGGGGCAAATTCATACGTTCAGAAATTCTATTTCAATAATGATGAATTCGGGAATCTTCCGGAGCATATAAAACAGGAACTGCAGATCATGTGCGTGATGTTCACGGAAGAAAACGGCGGCATCATTACACTGACCTTCGACCGGGACGGCACGCTGAGATTCAATGTGACGAGAGATGATGCGGACGTGCTCTTCGACGATATCGGCAGCGAACTTGCCATCCGGAAGATCCAGAAAGAGAAGGAAGAACTGCTGAACAATCTGGAACTGTATTACAGGATGTTCTTCCTGAAAGCATAATTCTGCCGGTCGTTGTGTTCCCGATTGACGCAGAAATGGCTGCAATGATAACATACGAAGGGAAGGACGGCGTTTGATCCGTGACGTTCGTGAAAATCCCTGGCAGACAGGCGTTTTCGCTTTGCTGCAAAGAGGACGGAATATTGAAAGCGGGCTGCAGGGTGAGACTGCCCGGCAGATACACGAAGCCGTGAGATCCGACAAAGAACGATACGCGGCGCAGGAAGGAGAATGGTATGAAACAGGTTTTAAAGGGAAAAACCGGATTGGTTCTGGCAGCAGTATTGTTCCTGCTGACCCTGTTTTGCGCAGAGGAGGCATGGGCCGGAGACGGATTTCCCGGGGGTGAATACAAGGCCAGCGATTTCGGCATGTATTATGAAAACATTCAGTTCTCCAGTGACACGATCATCATTCTCGATGCGGATATGCGGTGCGGCAGCATCCTCTGCGATGGGGATCTCGAGATCAGAAACGAAGAAGGCGCTGCTCCTCATACGCTTACGCTGTACTGGCACGATACGGTGCTCCGTGCTTCCGGCAGCCTGTCTTTAAAAAACGTGAATCTGAATATCGCGCAGGAATATGACGGGATAAAAAATGTAATCAACGGCGGTTATACCACCATTGAGAACTGCCGTATAACGATTGACAGTAAATCCAAAGGTGCAGTGTTCTCTGCCTATGAAAGCCTGGATATCCGGGACTGTGAGAAAATCGCCGTAAAAGCCCCGGACGGATCCTGCAGTTTCTATGCAAATTCGGAGATTGCAATAGAAAATTCCGCCATCGATCTGCGGAGCATCCACGGGATGGAGACCGCTCCCGGCGGTGCGGTCAGCATGGACAGCGTTACCGGGTCCATAGCGGCAGTGAACGGCAACGGCATCAGGTCAGAGAGCGTGAATCTCAATTTCTGCGAGCTTGGGATAACCGCTGTCGGGACAGGCATTGCAGTCGATCATGGCAGCGCTGTCGTGATCGGAGGCAATCTGAAGATCGAGGCAGACGGATATGGCATGGAAGCGGATTATAATATCGGATTGTTCAACGCCGTCATCAATATTACAGCCAAAATGAATGCGCTCTCCGGGACCAACCAGGTCATCGTTGAGAATACGACCGGCACGATCGCAGGGACAGGCGCTTCCGGCATCGCTGTCTTCGGCGGAGAAGTCGTTTTTAACCTGAGCGAGGTGACAGTAAAGGGCGGACGGACCGTCATTCTTTCAAAACCGGACGGGATGCTGTTCTACAGCAATAATTATGTGAAATCACCGGCAGTTTATAAGACGCTGGAACAGGAAGTTGACGGACAGTCCAGGGATCTTCTGGCAAATCCCGATAATTCGTGGGTGAAGGAGGCAGTCATCGCCAGAAAGCGGATATCCGATTCCGTCTGCATCGCCGCAGTCCCTGAGCAGACCTATACCGGCTCCGCGCTTACCCCGCCCATCACACTGAAATGGAAGGCAGAAACGCTGACGCCGGAAACAGATTATTCGGTGGATTCCTATAAGAATAATATCAATGCGGGGACGGCGGCTGTGACAGTGACCGGCAAAGGGAAATACCTGGGGCAGGCAGACAAGACATTTACGATCAAGCCGGCATCCATCACTGCTGCATCCGTCGGCGCGATTGCGGAACAGACGTATACCGGCGCGGAATTAAAGCCCGCTCCGTCAGTCACTTTCAACGGGATGACCCTGCAGGAAGGGACCGACTATACACTTTCCTGGTCGAATAACAAAGACGCCGGTACCGCCACGGTGACCATTACCGGAAAAGGCAATTTTACGGGAAATACGGCCGTCACGTTCACTATCAGCGGAAAAGCCGAAGACGGTACGCCGGTCGGCAAGGGCGCATCCTTTACACTTGCCGATCAGGCCATTACCGGCATGAAAAATGATGAAGCGCCTGCCGGCAGCAGGTTCGGCCTGCTGCAGCTGAAAGCCGCAAGCACACAGAAAACTTCCGTGAAGCTCTCCTGGAAGAAGGTGTCCGGTACGGCAAAATATGTTGTCTACGGCAACGCCTGCGGCAAAAAGAACAGAATGAAGAAGCTGACGACCACCGCGAAGCGGTCTCTGACATTGAAGAAGGTCGCCGGAAAGAAAGTAAAGGCAAACAGCTATTATAAATTCCTGGTCATTGCGGTTGATCAGAACAGCAAAGTCGTTACTGCTTCCAAGAGCGTTCATGTCGCGGCGAAGGGCAATAAATACGGCAATGACGGGAAGGTGACCACAGCTGCAGCGAAGAAGAAAAACAGAATTACCCTCCAAAAGGGGAAAACGTTCAAACTGCAGGCAAAGCCGGTCGCTGCGGCGAAGAAACTGAAGGTCAGAAGGCACCGCGGCATCGCCTATGAGACTTCGGACGGGAGTATCGCTGGCGTCAGTAAAAAAGGCGTTATAAAAGCAAAGAAGAAAAAGGGCAGCTGCTATATCTATGCTTATGCGCAGAACGGCGTGTTCGCGAAGATCAAAGTGACTGTTAAATGATCAGGGATCAGAAATGAATTCTAACGAATTATTTGCCGGGACGTCCATACCGCTTTTCCTCGCGCCGATGGCCGGGGTGACGGATGAGACGTTCCGTCTTATCTGCAGACAGCATGGTGCGGACGTGTGTGTCACGGAAATGGTAAGCGCAAAGGCACTGTACTACAAAAATAAGAATACGGCAGAGCTGCTGTACCACCGCGAGGCTGAGCATCCGATCGGCGTGCAGATCTTCGGGAACGAGCCGGAACTGATGGCGGAGCAGGCTGCGCAGATCGAAGGGCACTTTGATTTCGTGGATGTAAATATGGGCTGCCCGGTCCCGAAAGTGGTGAAGAATCACGAGGGCTCCGCGCTTATGCTCGACCCGGAACTGGCGGAGCGCATCATTTCCGCCATGACGAAGGAACTGAAGAAGCCGGTCACTGTCAAGTTCAGGAAAGGATTTGATGAGGCGCATATCAATGCACCGGAGTTCGCGAAAAGAATGGAAGCCGCCGGCGCTGCTGCCATTGCCATCCACGGCAGGACCAGAGAGCAGTATTATTCCGGACAGGCCGACTGGGATATAATAAGGAAAGTAAAGGAAGCCGTCCGCATCCCGGTAATCGGCAACGGCGATATCAAAACGCCGCAGGATGCGAAGCGCATGCTTGAGGAGACCGGCTGCGACGGCCTGATGATCGCCAGAGCCGCGAGAGGCAATCCCTGGATCTTTGAGCAGATCAGAGCCTATATATATAAGGAAGAAACTCCTTCGGCACCAGATGTTGTATCTGTCGCGGAAATGATCCTGGCACATGCCCGCGGACTGATGGAGACCAGGAGGGAGGACACCGCAATCCGCATGATGCGGAAGCACATCGGCTGGTATACCACAGGCATGAAACATTCCGCATCGATCCGCAGAATGAGCAATACCGTAAGCACGTATGCACAGCTGCTGGAACTCTGCAGCTTTCTTACGGATGCCTGAAACATTTGCCATAAATTTACGCAAAGCATGGGAAAACCGCGGAAATCCGCGGTTTTTCGGTCCAAAAAAACCTGAAAAAATTTCAAAAAAACACTTGCAATCGAGCTTTCCGTGTAGTATTATGTCTTTTGCTGTGACGTGATAGCTGTGAAGTCGGATGTTGCTGCCCCGGTGGGCAGGGAACTCCGGCGGAGCGAATGTCAAGTCAAGAAACTGACGACAGGTCACTGTACCAAATCATCTGCGGGAAGCAGAAATGACGTGTGAGAGTCTTTAGGACACACACGGGTGTGTGTACAGTCACCGCTTGTCGGAATGCGAAGCAAACCGAAAAGGAGGCGACTTTTTTTATGGCAAGTCAGGTAATGAGAATCATGTTGAAGGCTTATGATCACCAGCTGGTGGATCAGAGCGCGGCGAAGATCATCGACACGGTGAAGAAGACCGGAGCACAGGTCAGCGGCCCCGTTCCGCTTCCCACGAAAAAGGAAGTAGTCACGATCCTTCGTGCCGTACACAAGTACAAAGATTCCAGAGAGCAGTTCGAGCAGAGAACTCATAAGAGACTGATCGACATCATCGCTCCGAACCAGAAGACAGTGGATTCCCTGTCCCGTCTGGAAATGCCTGCCGGTGTCTACATTGACATCAAGATGAAAACCAAGTAATCCATCACACTAGAATGAGCGCGCACCGCGCTCCGCTGTAGGAGGTAAGTATGAAGAAAGCTATTCTGGCAACAAAAGTGGGAATGACCCAGGTCTTCTCAGAGGACGGAACACTTACACCCGTCACAGTCCTCAAAGCCGGCCCCTGTGTGGTAACACAGGTCAAGACCGCTGAGAACGACGGTTATGAAGCTGTTCAGGTAGGATTCACAGACAAGCGCGAAAAGCTGGTCGGAAAGCCCCTTAAGGGACATTTCGAGAAAGCCGGCACCACGCCCAAGAGATATGTCCGCGAGTTCAGATTTGAAGATGCCGCTTCTTATGAACTTGGCAAAGAGATCAAGGCTGACATCTTCGCCGAGGGAGACAAGGTAGACGCTACCGCGATCTCCAAAGGTAAAGGATATCAGGGCGCGATCGCAAGACACGGCCTGCACAGAGGACCCATGGCACACGGTTCCAAGTATCACCGTCATGCCGGTTCCAACGGCGCCTGCTCCGATCCTTCCAAGGTATTCAAGGGAAAGAAGATGGCAGGACACGGCGGAAGCAAGAAGGTAACAGTACAGAATCTGACTGTTGTCCGCGTAATGCCTGAAGACGATATCATTCTTGTAAAAGGCTCTGTTCCCGGACCCAGGAAGTCTCTGATCACTCTTAAAGAGACAGTGAAAGCCTGACGGGTGCGGAAAGGAGGACAAATAGATGGCTAAAGTAAACGTTTATAATATGGAAGGAAATCAGGTCGAAGAACTTGAACTTTCCGATGCAGTCTTCGGCGTAGAAGTAAACGAGCATCTGGTTCATCTGGCAGTCGTACAGCAGCTTGCGAACAACCGTCAGGGAACACAGAGCGCAAAGACCCGTTCGGAAGTATCCGGCGGCGGAAGAAAGCCCTGGAGACAGAAGGGTACCGGACATGCCCGTCAGGGTTCGACCCGTTCCCCTCAGTGGACACACGGCGGCGTAGTATTCGCTCCCAAGCCCAGAGATTATTCCTTCAAGATGAACAAGAAGGAAAAACAGCTCGCCCTGAAGTCCGTTCTTACATCCTGTGTCAACGATGACAAGTTCGTCGTTCTGGACGCGCTGAAGATGGAAGACGCAAAGACGAAAGAGCTGAAGAAAGTCCTTGACAACCTCAAAGTCGAGAAGGCGCTGGTAGTCATGGACAACAACGATCTTAACGTAGTGCTCTCCGCCAGGAACCTGCCCGGCGTAAAGACCGCACTTGTTAACACCATCAATGTAT
>CAMOZZ010000047.1 GCA_946631165.1 uncultured Lachnospiraceae bacterium
CGGACCCGCAGGACATGGCATTACGCATTCAGGTCTTTCAGCACCTGCTCCGCCAGTTCCATCTGTTCCTTCGCCTCAGCAAGTTTTCCCTGCCGCTCCAGCGCCAGCGCAAGATTCTTCGTGATCGAAGCATACGCCCTGTTCTTCCCGAAGTACCTGCTCACTTCTGCTCTCGCATCCTTAAATGACCTCTCCGCCTCTGCATATTTCTCCTCTGCAATATACACCTGTCCCCAGGCAGAAAGCAGCGAGGAATAATGCGGATCCTCATTCTCTTCGGTCGCGAACAGTGCCGCTGCATCATCCAGATGCTTCTTCGCAGTGGCAAGATCGTCCGTCTGGCAGTACAGATTGGCCAGATTTACATGGTTGGTCGCCTGCTCGATCTCGGTACCGGCAAGCTTTTCAATGATCTTCAGGGCCTCTTCGGAATACTCCTTCGCCTTCCATGCCGCCCCCTGTTCCAGGTACAGCAGGCTCAGATTGTTGTACAGGCCGGCGATGCGGAAATCTCCGTCATCAAGGTATGCCTTGTAGATCTCCAGCGCTTCTTCGAAAAGTTTGATCGCTTCCGCGGGAAATCCGCCGACTCTGTACGCATTGGCCGCATTCTGCAATGTACTGGCGTAAGGGACTGTACCGATCATGTTCTTCTCATCGAAGATGGCTTTTGTCCTGCCGAAGATGCGGACCGCATCCCTGATCTGGCCAAGCTCCCTGTAAAGGCCCATCATCTCGTTGTTCAGAACGATCTGCGTCTGCCAATCGTCTTCTTCCTCAGCTTTTCTTACCGTTTCTGTAAGGAATGTTTCCGTCTTTTCGCGGTCTCCCGCCGCGTAAAGAGCGTCAAGCTCTTTCAAGATCTTCTGAACATCCATGGTCTTCCTCCGTTATGCGTCTTTTACGACCTTTGCAAGTGCAGCAAGCGCTTCCTTATCCGCTTCCTTCACCGCTGACTTAATGGTCACCACCGGATCAAGAATGGTGATATTCTTCATGCCTTCCAGATATCCCTTCATGGTCTTCGCAGCTGTAGGGCCCCAGGAACCGTTCTCGACCAGCGCGACTTTCCTGTTCTGATATCCCTTCGCGCGCAGATGCACGAGCAGATCTTCCATGGGAAGGAATACACCGGCGTCATAACTGGAAGCCATCAGGATCATCCTGTCATAGCGGAAGGCATCTTCGATGATCTCCGCCACGTCGCTTCTGGGCACTTCCATGAGTGATACTCTCTCCTCGCCCAGCGCTTCCAGCTGCTCCTTCATATACTCTGCTGCCTGCAGCGTATTGCCGTGAATGGAAGCAACGGCAATGAGAACACCCTTATTCTCCGGCTCATACTTGCTCCAGGTATCATAAAGGCCGATATAATAGCCGAGATTTTCCTTCAGCACCGGGCCGTGCAGCGGGCAGATCACCTTAATATCCAGCTTTGCAGCCTTCTTCAGCAGTGCCTGTACCTGCATGCCGTACTTCCCGCAGATATTGAAATAATATCTTCTTGCTTCGCAGGCCCAGTCATCCGTTTCGTTTTTGATTGCACCGAACTTTCCGAATCCGTCTGCTGCAAAGAGCACGCCTTCCGTCTGCTCGAAGCTCACCATGACCTCCGGCCAATGCACCATCGGTGCCATGAAGAACTGCAGCGTGTGAGCGCCCAGGGAAAGCGTATCGCCTTCCTTTACGGTAAGCTTTTCCATGTTCCCGGCGTCATAATAATTCGGAAGCATATTAAAGGTCTTGGCGTTTCCGACAAGCACTGCATCAGGATACTTCTCCATGAACTGCGCAAGCGTTCCCGCATGATCCGGCTCCAGATGATGGATTACCAGATAATCGGGTTTTCTGCCGTTAAGCGCTGCTGCCAGATTTGCCAGCCACTCTTCTGAACCGCGCTTATCGCAGGTGTCCAGGACAGCGATCTTCTCGTCCAGAATGATATATGAATTGTAAGCCATGCCCTCGGGAACGACATACTGGCTCTCAAAAAGATCAATCGTGTCATCATCCACGCCGATATAACGGATCGCATCAGAGATTTCTGTATAATTCATTTCAGTTTCCGCCTTTCCGCTGCTTCCATTCAGGAACAGCCTGTATATTATAACATAATTATATCTGTAATAAAAGAGATTTACTGCTGATCTTTGTTTCTCTTAATCTGTAAGCAGGAATCACTTGTTAAATCTCCGAAATGAGCTATAATAGCAAATTAAGGCAAAACCGCCTTCAATTGACTTCACTTACAATTCATAAAGAGAGGCGATATACATGAAGAGGATCCTGTCACTGGTTCTGGCCGCAGTGCTTTTACTGGGACCTGCCCTCCCGGCATCTGCCGCCGCGAAATACAAACTGAACAAAACAAAAGCCAGCGTGGAGATCGGCGAGACCATTGCGCTGCAGATCACGGACAGCAGTGAAGCGGTTTCCGGCGTGAAATGGAAAAGCGCTGATCCCTCTGTTGCCGAAGTAGATGACGAGGGCAAGGTGACCGGCCTTTCCGCCGGCAAAACGACCGTCACCGGAACCTACAAAGGGACGAGATATAAATGCGCAGTTACGGTAACCGAGCACACCGGCGGAGAAGTCACACGCTATACGGTCGTGGTTCTTGACAACAGCGCAAGAATGAAGGGCACTGCCTTCAAAGAAGAAAAAGCGGCTGTGGAAAAATTCTGTGACACAGTCCTGCAGGCTGACGGAAAGAACTATGTCTCCATTGTCGTTTACAATAAGGACGGATCGGCAGGCTATGCCTGTAAATTTACTTCCAGCAGGAAGAAAATTGCCAATGTCCTGGCCGCGCAGAAAAAATGCGACGGAAAAGTCAACATAAACGGCGGCATTGCCTGTGCATGGCGGCTTCTCAAAAAAGAGAGCGACGGCAGTCATGTGATCAAGAATGTCATCATCTGTTCCGACGGACTGAGCGAGACCGGCATGGAACGTAAGGAAGGTCCGTATACGGCAAAAGACAGCAAGCAGTACTATATCCTTGCGAACAAGATCAATCACAGTGCCGAGGTCCTGCGGAATCTCAACTATACTGTCTATACACTGGGATTCTATCAGAAGACGCCGAAGAAACATGCCGCGTTCGGCATGCGGGTAATGAAGGAGGCTGCTTCCGCCGGAAAATATTTCACGATAAAGAAAGCCGCTGATTTTGACAGCGTACTGACCAAAATTGCCGGCTCGATGACTTCCTCCGTCATCAGCAGGAAAAAGCTTACGCTGGAAGCCGGTGCATCCGCAACTCTCTATGTGACGCAGAACGGAAAAGCTGCCAAGCCTGTTTGGCGCAGCAATGACAAAGAGACAGCTGTCGTCAGCAGGAACGGCAGAGTGACCGCTGTCGCAGAAGGCACATGTACGATCACTGCTGTCCTCGGCAGCGAGACATTAAAATGCACGGTGACCGTAACGGCGCCTTCCAAAAAGAATCAGACAATCCTTACGGTGTCTCCCGATCCGCTGAATGTGTATGTCGGAAAGAGCAAGACCCTTACGTCAAAAATAACCGGGCGGGAGCGTAAGATAAAATGGTCCAGCAGGAATACATCCATTGCCAGGGTCGACCAGAACGGCAAGGTAACGGGCGTCAAGCAGGGCACCACGGTTGTCTATGCAGAAGCCGGAAAAACCACAGTGTCCGTGACCGTCAAAGTATCGATCCTGCATCCCGGACTCTCCTTCTACATAATGCATAATCCCGTTGTTTCAAAGATGGGCTACAAGAAGGTCAATGAATCCGGTGCGCAGCTGAAAGTGAATAAAGGCGGCACGGTGACAAAGTGCGGCGTATATCTCTATACTGCCGGCGGCAAAGACAATTTCATCATCGCCTGCACCGGGAAAAAGCTTACAGCGATCGACATCAACTGCTATCTCGGCTATAATGGCAGCATTATCTATGATTCGTACAACACTTCCGGCCACAGCTGGTACATGTCCCGCTACGCCATGAAGAAAGATAAGAGCGGGATCTGGAGCAAGGACGGCGCCTTCAAGGCGATCAGCTTCAGTGTGGAAGACAAGAACGGCAATAATCTGACGATTTCCGAAGCCGGTGTGGACAGCAAACACATTAAGGTGTTCAGGAATCTGAACAAAATGAAAGAGTGGCTGAAGGAAAAATAAAGCCGGAAAACAGCGCCGGGGGACTGAAAAGTCCCCCGGTTTTTCATTGCTCCGCGACGGCGAAAGCTGCCGCGTATTCTTTTTCATGGGTTATGGAAATGTGGATCCGGCTGATCCCCGCGGAATCAAGCGCCGGTTTTATATCTTCGTTCATATTTACATACGGATGGCCGTCTTCCGCCCGGAGCGTCTCGATCTTCCGCAGATCCAGGGGGATTTCCGAATAAGGCGATACCGCCTTGAAAACGGCTTCCTTCGCGGCAAACCGGCCTGCATAATATTCCGCCTTCGGCTTCACCCTGTCGGTCGCCGGCGCAAGTTCTCTCTCCGCCGGCGTGAAAGCACGTCTGAAAAAAGCAGCGTTTTCATCCTCTTCCAGCATCTTTTTTATCCGTTCTGTATTTACGGCATCAATACCGACCCCAACGATCATCGCCGTTCCTCCATTTCTTATTTATGATACGGTTCGTTCTTCATGATCCTGAACGCTCTGTAGATCTGTTCCGCCAGGATCACTCTCATCAGCTGATGGGGAAATGTCATATCCGAAAAGGAGATCCGGATATCCGCCTTCGCGAGCACCTCGTCAGACAGACCGAGCGATCCTCCGATGATGAAGCTGATATGGCTGACACCGCGCAGCATACTGTCCGAGATCCAGGAAGAGAATCCGACGGAATCCATCTTTTTCCCGTCGATCGCCAGCGCTGTTTTCAGACTGTTCTCCGGCAGCCGTTTCAGGATCCGTTCTCCTTCGGTCCGCTTCACATTTTCCTCTTCCTTTGCAGACGCGTTCTCGGAAGTCTGCTCGTCCGCGACTTCAATGACCTCAAACGAAACATATCTTCCCAGCCGTTTTGCATACTCTTCCATGGCAGCCCGCCAGTACTTTTCCTTCAGTTTACCAACTGCAATAACCGTTATTTTCATTCCTCTCACCTGATCCGTATCCGGACAAACCTGATAGACTAAGAATAAGTTCCTGTGGTATAATCAGTTATTATCGGAAAGGAGGAGCTTTTATGACATACTGGGACGCCATCGGCCGTGCCATCGCCGCACTCGAGCCGCTTGATGAAGCGAACCGCATCGCGGATTTCCTGAACCGCTCCGGCCTTTCCGCCACTGTTTCGACCGATCCGGACAGCGATCTTTACGCGGTGCTGGTCCCGAAAGACGAGGAATATGCTTCCGTCGGTTTCATGGAAACCTACAGGAAGCACAAGGCGGAAATGAAGAACGAGGAAAATGAATACCGTTCCCACGTTCTGTCTCCGTCTCCCGATATTGTTCCTTCCGAGGAAAAATTCCGTTATGAGACCAACTCATCCGTCGCTTTCATGCTGGCCGGCGCCGTGATCTTTGTTATGGCAGTCGTGCATTTCTTTTTCATACTGCGCCGTGCGGTGCCGGGCGTCGTGGCGGACTGCATCCCGGAGCTCATTTTCGGCTCTGTCTTCCTGGTATTCGGTATGTCCTCCCAGCAGAAAGTCAAGATGCTGCGCAGTGCCATTATGGAAGAGACCGCTTTCAACGACCGGATCGTAAACTGGTGCACGACAACATACTCCGCCGAACATATCGACAAAGTCATTGAAGCTGCCGGTCATGACGCGGATCTGCCGGAAGCAGAGATGGCCTCGCTCCGGCGCACCCTCCTGAAGGATTACATTCTCCGCGAATATGATATCACGGATAATGCCTATCTGGATTATCTCGTGGATCTGGTCTATAAAAAGCTGTACTTCCCGAACACCGTCTCCGCGTCAGTATAAATCAGTCCGGGTATTTCTTCAGCCTCTCCATGATCTCATCATAATGTGCCGGCACGTGCGGGTAGGTGCATCCCGTGCAGTTCTTTATCCTGCCGTTTCCTTTGTCGATCCAGGACGGATGTCCCGGACAGTCCGTCATCCGATAAAACGGGCAGTAACAGAACAGGCAGTTGATCTCGTCAATGCCTTTATGACATGGATAATACTCACAGTCCCTGTTTTCAAAAAATCTGTACGAAGCTTTCATGCTTTTACAATCCCAGTTCTTTCTCTCCAGGGGAAAACGCCCTGGCCTTTTCCAGCAGTTCCTCATAACCGGCCGTCTTTCCCGCCCTGACATCAGCCAGAATGCGGTCGGCCGTATCCGCTGCCGCCTGCAGCACCGGTGCATCGGAATAGATATCTCCCAGTTCAAAATGCAGATCCCCGCTCTGCCTTATGCCGAACAGGTCTCCCGGACCTCTTAACTTCAGATCCTCGGAAGCGATTTTGAATCCGTCATTGGTGGAATTCAGAACAGACAGCCTCTTATTCTCCTCTTCCTTCCCGGAACCGTCGATAAAGATGCAGTAGGACTGCGCATCGCCTCTTCCCACGCGGCCTCTCAGCTGGTGAAGCTGCGCAAGACCGAAGCGCTCGGCATTCTCCACCATCATCACGGTCGCATTCGGCACATCTACACCCACTTCCACGACTGTCGTAGAGACCAGCACCTGTGTCTTTCCGGACTGGAAATCCTCCATCTGCTGATCCTTCTCCCTGCCGCGCATCTTCCCGTGCAGCATCGCTACATTGATGTACGGCGGCAGCGCTTCGCGAAGTTTTTCCGTATAGGCATTCACATTCACGATATCCGGATCGTCTCCCTCTTCCACCATCGGGCAGATCACATACGCCTGATGGCCGAGATCGACCTGCTTCCTGATAAAATCATAGGCTTTGGGTCTCCATCCGGGATCGACCACACAGTTTTTGATCGGAAGCCTTCTCGCCGGCACCTGATCCAGGACAGAGATATCCAGATCGCCGTAAATGATGATCGCGAGCGTCCGCGGGATCGGCGTCGCGCTCATGACCAGCGTATGCGGAAGCACGCCTTTCTGCGCCAGCATGCTCCTCTGGTTGACGCCGAAACGGTGCTGTTCATCGGTGATGACAAGCGCCAGCGAATCATATTCCACTTTCTGTGTGATCAGCGCATGGGTACCGATGATCACATCCACTTCGTGCTGCCGGATCACTTCGGTCATTTTCCGTTTTTCCGCAGCTGTCATCGATCCGGTAAGCAATCCGACACGGGCCGGTATGCCGGCAGCCTCAAACGCCTTTTTTGTATTCTCATAATGCTGATGCGCAAGAACTTCCGTCGGGGCCATCAGGACGCTCTGATAACCGTTCTCTGCCGCAAGCAGCATAGCCAGCTGGGCCAGCACCGTCTTTCCGGATCCGACGTCTCCCTGCACCAGGCGGTTCATCCTGCTGCCGCCGGTCATATCCGAAACGATCTCAGACTCAACGCGCTTCTGCGCATCGGTAAGATCGTACCGAAGGCTTGCTTTCAGCTGCTTCCGCCAGGAATCCCGCGGAAACAGAAACCCGTTCTTCTCCTTCACACCCCCGCCTCTTAAGGATCTGATCTGCAGGATGAACAGAAGGAATTCCTCGAACACAAGCCTTCTGCGGGCAGCTTTCAGTTTCTCCATATCCTCCGGAAAATGGATCTCGATGAGCGCCTCCATTATATCCGGATAATTCTCTCTTCTCCGCACCTCCTCCGGCAGGATATCGGTCAGGGTGCATTCCGACAGGGCATTTCTGATCCACTTTCTCCAGTTCTTCGCGGACATGCCCTGCGGCAGAGAATAGACAGGCTGCAGCCGTCTCATCATCTCATCATACTCTGCGGGAGAAATGATCTGGGGCTGATCCATGTGAACGCCGTATTCATCCCGGAGGAGCCGGCCGCAGATCAGTGCTCCTTCGCCCTGCTTAATGACCTTTGAGAGATAAGGATTGCCGAACCACGACAGCTTCACCTTTCCGGTGCCGTCGGAGAATACAGCGGAAGTGACGGTCAGCCGGCGTCCTTTCCGGTTCACGGGGGCAGACGAAAAAGTTCCGGCAAGCGTCACTGTTTCTCCGTTCCGGGCTTCATAGATCTTCACGGGGGCTGTATACCTGACATACCGTCTCGGAAATCGGCGCAGAAAATCCCCCACGGTGAAGATCCCCATCTTCTCCATGGCTCTGGCGCTTTTTTCTCCGATTCCTTTTATGTTTGTTGCCGGATCTGATTCTCTCATATTTACTCTTTTTCAGTCTGCCTGCAGGCCGGGGCAATGATTATTCGTTCAGCAAGATAAAAAGTCAGGAGCCGGCACATGCCGGCTCCCCTGTCATCCGACCATTGATCGGCTGTTATTCAACAGAAACGATATAGTAATAGACCGGCTGTCCGCCGTAGTTGATCTCAAATTCAAGATCCGGATATGTCCTGCCGAGGCGCTCCGCCAGTGCTTCCGCCGTAGCTTCCTCGATGTCTTTGCCGTAATAGATGCTGACCAGTTCGGAATCTTCATCCACCATGGCGGCTACCATTTCTTCAGCAACAGTATCCAGCTGTTCTCCGACAGCAAGCAGTGCCGAATGATCGCCGAGCGCCATGATATCGCCCTCGTGGATCGTCTTGTCATCGATCATGGTGTTCCTGACGGCGTAGGTGATCTGTCCGGTACGGACACTCTCCATTGCCTCCGTCATACCCGCGATATTGTCCTCCACGGAATCCAGCGGGGAGCAGGCAATGATCGCTGCAATGCCCTGCGGGATCGTCTTTGACGGAATGACAACAAGTTTCTTTTCCTTACAGAGTTCCGCTGCCTGCTCGGCGGCAAGAATGATATTCTTGTTGTTCGGGAAGACATAGATCACATCGGCATTCACTTTATCCACCGCTTCCAGGATATCGTCCGTGCTGGGATTCATCGTCTGTCCGCCTTCGATCAGTTCATCCACATTCAGTCCGCGGAAGATCTCCGCCAGGCCTTCGCCGATGGAAACGGAAATGAAGCCTACTTCCTTATGCTCTTTTTCTTCCTGCTTCGCCTGCGCTTCCTGCGCTTTTGCTTCCCGCTCCGCTTTCTCTCTTGCAGCAATGGCGGAAGCGTCGCGGATCAGCTTTTCCTGGTGCTCTTCACGCATGTTGTCGATCTTCATGCGGGAAAGGCTTCCGTAGGTAAGCGCTCTGGTAAATACCACACCGGGATCATTTGTGTGAACATGGACCTTCACGATATCATCATCGGAGACCATGACGATGGAATCTCCGAGAGACTCCAGGAATTCCCGGAAGCGGACGGCTTCGTCGTCGTCGTAATTGCCTTTTTCAAGGTTGATGATGAATTCGGTGCAGTATCCGAATTTGATCTCTTCTTCATCGCCCTGCGGGATCACGAGCCCCTCGGTCCTGACCGCTGCGGGTTCATGGCTTTCTTCGGGAAGCATCTCGCCCTTCATACCGGCAAGCGCGCCCTTCATGACCTGCATCAGGCCCTGGCCGCCGGAATCGACAACGCCTGCCTGTTTCAGCACGGGAAGCATCTCCGGCGTCTGTGCGAGGACTTCATCACCGTAAGCTACGATCTCCTCGAGCATGACTACGAGATCTTCCGACTGGCCGGCGATCTCCGAAGCCTTTTCCGCCATGCCTCTGGCAACGGTAAGGATCGTGCCTTCCTTCGGTTTGATGACAGCTTTATAGGCAGTCTCTACCGCGCGGTTAAATGCTGCTGCAGCAATAGCGGGCGTGATCGCCTCGTTCTCCCTGATCTCTCTTGTAAACCCTCTGAGCAGCTGGGACAGGATAACACCGGAATTGCCGCGTGCGCCTCTCAGGGAACCAGATGATATCGCTTTGGCAACGGATGCCATATCCGGATCCGCCACGGAATTGACCTCTTTGACCGCGGACAGTATCGTCAGCGTCATGTTCGTGCCGGTATCCCCGTCCGGTACCGGAAAAACATTCAGTTCATTGATCCATTCCTTGCTGTTCTCAAGGTTCTTTGCTGCCGTAAGGAATGCCGCTTTCAGCAGAGCGGCATCCATTGTAGGTATTGCCATAGTTTAAACCGGGTAAAAAAATCAGTCTATCACCCGCACTCCTTCCACATAAATATTGATCTTTCCGACAGGAACTCCTGTGAATTCCTGCACTTTATAACGAACTGTCTCCATAAGATTATCCGATACCGCTCCGATATTGACGCCGTATGAAACGATCACATGGAAGTCGATGTTGAACTGATCATCTACTATCGTTACATTTATTCCTTTGGCAAGGCTGTCTTTTTTAAGAAGCTTTACCAGGCCGTCTGTCATACTGATGGAAGCCATTCCGACAATGCCGAAGCATTCGATGGCGATGGTGCCGGCATAACTGGCAACCACATCGGTATCCAGTACAACTTCGCCCATTTCATTGCTTAATCTGTACTTCACGAAAACCTCCTTCAGAGAAGATCCAACTGGTCGGTGCCGCGCATCCTGCGGAAGTGCCGCATCGCGCCGCCGAACGCGCGGACATACTCCGAGCATTCGTATTTTGAAGTATATACCCTTTTCCCGGGAAAAGCAAATTGTTTTACAGGGATATTCCATCCCTGTGAAAGTTTTTTCTCCGCCGCACATTTTCCCCTTGCAAAAGCGTGAAACATCTGTTATCATTGCGAATGATGCGTATGAATGAGCATTAGTTTAAATAAGGAGGTGCGATTATGGCAAAGTGTGCAGTATGCGGAAAGAGCGCTCATTTCGGAAATAATGTCAGCCATTCCCACAGAAGATCCAACAAGATGTGGAAAGCTAATGTTAAGTCTGTCCGTGTAAAGGTTGGCGAGGCCACCCAGAGAATGTATGTTTGCACTTCCTGTCTGAAATCCGGCAAAGTAGAACGTGCATAATAAGGATATGACAGAAGTACGGCGGTGTGGAATCATCCACACCGCCTTTTTTTGCGGGAAGCCGGTCTCCCGGCTTCCCCGATTTGTTGATGCTCTCTTATCTGAGCGCTGTCTTCCTGTCAAAGAAGCACTGCAGCGCTGCCATGACAGCGTCGCATCCTCCGGGAACCGATGATTCCAGATTCATCGGCATGACAGGATCATGCAGCGACATCCGCAGCAGGACCCAGCCCGTCTTTCCTTCTATATTATAATTGACCCTGACGCCTTCATAATTCGGTTCCACGATCTCAAAGGCCGGAGCATCTTCGCAGAAAGTACGGAAATCCTCCAGGGTCTGTTTTCCATACGCTGCAAAATCGTCTTCCGTGATCTTAAATCTGATCTCGCGGGCTTCCGCCGGTGCTTTCAGCGCCGCTGTCAGGTCTTCGATCCGCTTTCCTTCCTGCATCAGGTCAGCCATCCGGCAGATGATCTTCAGGGCGATATATGCGCCGTCGTCGGAAAAATGATTCTCCTTAAAGGCACCGTGACCGGACGTTTCAATTGCCAGCTCACATCTTTCTCCGCTTTCGTTAAGCTTTATGCCGCGGTCGATCACATTCTTGTATCCGCGCTTGAAACGAAGGTGCTTCAGGCCAAGCTTTTCCGTAAGGAACACGCCCAGTTCATCCGAAGTGACCGAATCCGTGACCACCCAGCTTCCCGGCGCTTTTTCAGAGACGATCACGGCCAGCAGCGCGATCAGCGCATTCCGGTTTACTTCCGTTCCGTCAGAGAATACCACAGCGGCTCTGTCTCCGTCGCAGTCAAAGATCACGCCCAGGTCCGCGCCTGCATTCAGCACTGCTTCTCTCACAGACGCCATGGCATCCCTGTTCTCCGGATTCGGCACATGGTTCGGGAACATACCGTCCGGCTCCAGGAACTGACTGCCCGAAATATCCGCGCCCAGCGCTTCCAGGATATCCGTGGCGAAAAAGCCGGATGCGCCGTTTCCGGAGTCCACCAGAATATGCAGTCCCTTTAACGGAGCCTCCTGATCGCCGGAATGCGTGTTTTCCTTTATCAGCTGCCGCATATGCGCACAATAGACTCCCTTCATATCGAACGGCACCGGTTCCTGTCCGCCGGCAGACGCGGGCATCAGGAGTGACGCTGTACCGTTCTGATCCGCATATTCCTCCGCCATTTTTACGGCACAGTCCAGGATCCCGGTCAGTTCCGCCGAGGACAGCGCTCCGCTCTTCGTAAAGAATTTCATGCCGTTCCTGTTAAAAGGAAGATGGCTGGCGGTCAGCATGATCGCCCCGTCAAAGCTGCTGTCCGGGAGGATCACCGACTGGAACATGGCGGGCGTCGTGATCAGGCCGCAGTCATATACGGTGCATCCCGAAAGGCCCGTGATCCCTGCCGCCTTCAGCTGCGGCGCGCTCACACGGCTGTCATGGCCGATACCGATCCGCAGCTGACCGGCCTGTTTGTTTTCTTTCCCTGCCAGGAAAGCCGCGAAAGCTTTCGCGATCCAGGCAGCCAGTTCCGGCGTAAATGTCTGCTTTTCCTCCTCCGTGGCAATAAAGGCGCCTCTGACATCATTGCCGTTCTTCAGTTTCAGGAATGAATCCTTAAACCCGGTCATAGTACCCTCCTTTAAAAAACGGGAGCAGCAATCCTGTTTACTGCTCCCGGCTCTTCTTCCACGCTTTGATCTGCCGCAGCCGTTCACCGTACTTTTCTTCCAGTCCCTGATTCGTGGGAATATAGTATTCCTTCCCCTCCAGCGACGCCGGCAGACATCTCATATCCGTGATCTTCTCTTCATAATCATGGGCATATTTATACCCTTTTCCGTATCCCAGATCCTTCATCAGGCCTGTCGGTGCATTCCTGATGTGCATCGGAACAGGCTCCGCGAGCATCTTATTCGCGTCCTCGCGCGCAGTCATGTAAGCGGTTTCCAGTGCATTGGATTTCGGCGCCAGCGACATGTACACGACGGCATGGGTCAGATGCACGCTGCATTCCGGCATGCCGATAAAATGGCACGCCTGGTAAGCCGCCACGGCAATCTCCAGCGCCCGTGAATCCGCCATACCGACATCTTCGCTTGCGAAACGGACCACACGCCTGGCCACATAGAGCGGATCCTCTCCGGCTTCCAGCATTCTTGCGAGCCAATACACGGCAGCATCCGGATCCGAATTCCTCATGGACTTGTGCAGCGCGGAGATCAGATTATAATGCTCCTCGCCGTTCTTGTCGTACAGCAGCGATTTCTTCGAGGTGCACTGTTCCACGATCTCTTTCGTCACGTGAAAACCGGTCCTGGTCTGTTCGCCGTTCAGGACCGCCATTTCCAGGGTGGAGAGCGCCATACGCGCATCTCCGTTCGCGAAAGCAGCGATCAGCTTATCCACGCCCGGATCCATTTCCACCTTCTGATTCCCGAAACCCGAAGGACTCTCCAGGGCCCGGCGGATCAGTGTCAGAATATCGTCTTCCGTCAGGCCTTTCAGCACAAAGACCTTGCATCTCGACAGCAGAGCGCTGTTTACCTCAAAAGAAGGATTCTCCGTCGTCGCACCGATCAGAATGATGCTCCCCTTTTCAACAAACGGCAGAAAAGCATCCTGCTGCGCCTTGTTGAACCGGTGGATCTCATCCACGAAAACAAGCGTCCGCTGTCCGAACGTACGGTTCTGATCGGCCTCCTTCATCACATCACGGATCTCTTTGATCCCGCTGGTGACGGCGGAGAAATTGATGAACTTCGACCTGGTCTGATTTGCTATGACCGTCGCCAGTGTGGTTTTCCCCACGCCGGGCGGCCCCCAGAAGATCATGGAAGACACTGCGTCCTGCTCGATCATGCGCCGCAGCAGCATGCCTTTTCCCAGAAGATGTTTCTGGCCGACCACTTCATCGATCGTCTTCGGGCGCAGTCTGGCTGCAAGCGGTTCCGGCGGCGCAGCGCTGTCAAACAACGAAAACTGTTCGTCCATTATTCCTCTGTTTCAAACGCATTCTCAACGGCAGCCTTTACTTCGGGATCTCCCATCGGATTGCCCTTTCCGGCCGCAAAAGCGCTTACACGGTCGATCACGCCGGGTACCATATCCAGCACCTTATTCACGGTATCCTGGCTCTTTACGCTGACAAGACGGGTGATCCCGTTCTGAATCACAAGCACGGAATTCGCGGAAAGCTTTCCGCCCATTCCGCCGCCGCCGTTGTCGCTTTTTCTCGAATCATTCAGACCTGCGGCAGCCCCTGCGCCGAAGCTGATATCCACTAAAGGAACAATCGTCGTATCGCCGACCGTCACAGGCTCGCCGACAACGGTCTTCGCCGAAAGATACGTATCCATTCCCTTAAGAAGACTTCCCATTACTTCTGAAAAATGATTATCCGATGCCATGATCTTTCCTCCTGCAATAGTATGTTTCATTGACGTAAAAATCAGTTTTAATTATCCATATCCTGCTGTCTTCGGATCCCGTCAGGCAGCTTTCTTTTTCTTCCTTCCGAATATCAGCTTTCTGATATTCTTATCCCTCAGCAGGAAAACCGCGTGGAAGGCCGGGACGACCGGGTGTATTCTTCCTTCCAGGTACAGCTTTCCGCAGGCCATCGCCTCCACAAAATCACCGTAGATATAAAACTCTCCCCGGTCCGCATACCAGGGATAGAGGGCATAGATGCTGCCCAGGATCTGCCCGGTCATCGCGGGATCGCCTGTTCCGAAGGTCAGTTTTACGCGGCACCTTCTCGGCAATACATGTCCCAGGATCTTAATGACAGCCTGTTTGATCCGCCTCGCCGTCCTGTGCGTTGCAGGATCAAGCATAATATCCGTTATCTCATGGATCTTGTCGAGAATGCTGTACATCCTGTCACGGATGGTATCGATCTTCTCCCAGACCGTCTGCCCGGGTTCAGCAGCAGCCGCCTCCCTGGCTTTTTCTTTCTCTTCTTTCTTTCTGCGCTTTGCCATTTCTTTGGCAGAAGGCTGTGCCGGTCCCGCCGTCTGATATTCATCCTCTGCGGAAGCATCGGCATCAGCTCCAGAAAGCGCTTCCTTTTCCGGTCCCTGTTCCGCGGCCGGCTCCTCCTGTACCGGAAGTTCCTCCGCAGGCTGTGTCTCCGCCGTACTTTCGGATACTGCAGCATCCTGTGCCGGGACATCGTCCGTACGGGCTTCGGATGTATCCTGTACGGCATCTTTTCCGGTGTCAATATCGGCAGGAGTATCTGCCGCTTCCGTCTGGTCTTTCTTAAGATCGAAGATCTCCTCTTTCCCGGACATCAGCACCTTTCCAAAGATCTTGACTGCCCATGACAGCGTCCCTTCGTTAAAACAGGCTTTCACCTTTACGATCTTCAGAAGCGCGCACACTCTCACTTTGGCA
>CAMOZZ010000048.1 GCA_946631165.1 uncultured Lachnospiraceae bacterium
TTGGTAGAGCACCTGACTCTTAATCAGGGTGTCCAGGGTTCGAGCCCCTGAGGGCGCATTTTTTGTGTCCGGAACTGTGAAAACAGTTCCGGATTTTTGTCTTTAGACCGGCAGAGGCCGCCGGGGAAAGCCATGACAAACAACCCGGACCGTTATGATTTGCGCCCTGCGGACAATAGGTCTGATCCTCAATACAAATCCTTCTTCATTTTGTGCATCCTTTTGCAATCCTCCCCCTGTGCATAGTACTTGCGCGTGATGCGGAGGAATTCCGATATGCGCTGCGACTGGACATCTTTGTGTACCATGATTCCGAAAGGAACTTCTGTTCTCGGTTCCAGAGGGACCGGAATCAGTTTCCTCGAAGTCCGCTGATGCGGTGTCAGAAGAAAATTAGGCATAAGGATGATTCCCAGGCCTGATTCCACCATAGGGATACTGTAATGCGCGGATGTGCTGAAATGTACCTTAACGGAAGGGATCCGCAGATGCAGCTGCCGCTGCAGCGCCGCCATCTCCGGGGCACAGCTTTTCTTCTCGGCAAAGATCATGGTACGGTTCTCGAGATCCTCGAACCGAACCGTTCCTTTTTTTGCCAGCGGATCATTTTCCTGCACGACACAGCAGAAATAGCCTGTAAACAGCGGATAGAACTTCTCCCCGGGGACATTGATCGTCCTGCATGTCGTGAACAGGACATCCAGCCTGTTCGAATTGAACATCTTGATTGCCTCTCCCAGATTGACGCCGTGGAAATTGATCCTGATATTCGGAACGCTTTTCACGTATTCCTCCAGGATCTCCGGCAGTTTATAGATCTCAATGGTGTTCTCAAAACCAATGTTTATGAACTCGGGAAGGAGCGCGTTGCTTCGGAGCAGGGCTGTTGCGCGGTCCAGCTGGTCTACCACATCGACCACTTCCAGATAGAACCGGTTCCCTGCCGGCGTCAGCTGCACATGCTGTCTGTCTCTTTCAAACAGTTTGCATTCCAGTTCCGCTTCCAGTGCCCTGATATGATGCGTAACAGCCGGCTGGGAAATGAACAGATTCTCGGCTGCCCTGGCAAAGCTCAGGTTTCTGGCGACTTCCACAAAACAGTTCAGCTGCTGTATCGTGACCATAGATTCTCCTATATACATTGATAAATTATAACTATCAGTTATATATAAACATTAATTCATTATTTTATATAAATCAAGTATGTTTATCATGTAACAGACTGATTTGCACATAGATAAGGAGGATACTATGGCAGCAGATACGGTAAAGATCACCATAAACGGGCTGACGTATTCTTTTTCCATGGGTGACAATTTCGGACAGATACCATGGAATGAAACGCTGCTCGACACGCTGAGAAACAGACTGAATCTGACAGCTGCAAAAAAGGCATGTGATGAAGGTGCCTGCGGCTGCTGTACAGTCATAAAGGATGGAGACGCTGTTCCTTCCTGCATGCAGCTGACAGCGGACTGCGATGGCAGCAGCATCACGACACTGGAAGGTCTTGCTGATCCGGTTACAGGAGAACTCAGCGAGCTTCAGAAAAAATTCATCGAGTACAATGCATTCCAGTGCGGATTCTGTACTCCCGGCATCATCATGACTACCAAGGCACTGCTTGACAAGAACCCGAATCCTACCGAAGAGGATATCCGGGAAGCCCTGAGCGGGAACTACTGCCGATGCATCAGCCACTACCATGTACTGGAAGCTGTAAACGCGCTGGCGGGCCGTCCCGTGGATCTGGACAAAAAATGGGAGGGTAGACGATGAAGAACTTTGGAGATCAAAATTACAATCCGGAACAGTATAAGTACGTCGGAAAAGTAAATGTTCCCAGAAAAGATGCCGCTGAACTGGTTACGGGCAAGGCTGTTTTCCTGGATGACTTCAAAGTACCGCGTATGCTGATCGGAAAGATGCTCAGGAGCCCCTATGCGCATGCCAGGATCAAGAGCATCGATGTGGAAGAAGCAAAAAAGCTTAACGGCGTAGTTACTGTTATCACCTATAAGGATGTAGATCAGAACTGGAAGATGGGATGGCCTCCCACGAAGCCTATCCTCGGCGAAGAGGTCATGTATGTAGGCGATGCAGTTGCGATGGTCGCTGCCGAGACCGAAAGCATTGCCGAAGAAGCGCTTGAACTGATCAAAGTCGAATATGAAGTCCTTCCGGCAGTCGTGAACGCGCTGGAAGCTGTAAAGGACGGCGCGCCCCAGCTTTATGATATGTTCAAGAACAATATCATCACGCCCGGCTATCCGCCTTTCCAGAAAGACGGTCCTTTCTGGCACCTGGTAAAGGGCGACGTGGAAAAAGGCTTTGAAGAGTGCGCATATGTCGCTGAAGATACTGTAGAATTCGCCAAGATGCCCGCACCGAATGCGCCCGAAGCACCCGGCGCTATCGTACGCTGGGAAGGCGGAAAGAACTTTACCGTATGGTGCGACACCCAGTCCGGCCATATCTGCAAGACCCTGAATAATATCGTTATGCCCGACGCGAGCTTTGATGTCCGTACATTCAATGTCGGCGGTTCCTACGGAAACAAGCAGTCTCAGGTCGTGCAGGTCATGAGTGCTGCTATCCTCTCCATGAAGACCAACAGGCCTGTAAAGGTATTCCAGAGCAAAGTCGAGCAGATGTGCTGTTTCGAGACACGTCTCGGAAGCCAGGTCCACGCCAGGATCGGCATGGATAAGGAAGGTGTTGTCAAAGCGGTCAAGGCCGAATGGACAGTCGACGCGGGATGCCTCAGCAACGCTACCCAGGGCCAGATCGGCGTCGGCATCGGAGAAACACAGATCGTTATGGCGAAATGTCCCAACTGGGATCTTGATACTGCGCTGGTCGCTACCAACAAGCAGCCCGCAGGTATCGTCCGCGGTTACGGCGGACAGGAACTCAACTCCTGCCTGTCCCTTCTTATGGGCCGTACGATGCGTGAAGGCAACTTTGATCCCGTTGAAGTCTATAAGAAGAATTATGTCTGCGAAGGCGATATGATCACATGGCGTGACGGCAGGCAGTGGAAGATCCACTCCGTCAACTATGTCAACGCGATCGACGCCGCTGCAAAGAAGTTCGGCTGGAAAGATAAATGGAAAGGCTGGGGCGTTCCTACATGGGAATCCGAAGACGGGAAACTCGTCCGCGGCGTAGGCTGCGGCATCATCGGCAACTGTGACGTCGGTGAAGATAATACGGAAGCTTATGTCCGTATCGTACCCGACCTGTTCACAGATGTATCCCGTGTCGTGATCCAGACAAATATCACTGAATCCGGTATGGGTCAGCGCTCGAACGTTGTAAAGATGGTCGCTGACGTACTTAACGTCGACTACGATATGATCGAGGTCACTCCTCCGGATGTTAAGATCAATCCTACCGGCTTCGGTCTTTGCGGAAGCCGCGGTACCATCACATACGGACATGCGATCGTAAGTGCGGCGGAAGATCTCAGAGATCAGCTGTTCAAGCTTGCTGTTCCTTATCTTGAGGTGGCCGCTGATTCCATGTATCTGACCAATTACGGTGTTGCGACGGATGCCCGTCCCGGCAGATTCGTATCATGGAAGAAGCTTATCCCGCCGGATCTTACACTTACCGGTTACGGACAGCATCTGGAGAACTTCTCTACACCGAATATGTTCATGATCTTCGTGGAAGTCGAAGTAAACAAAGAGACCGGGCAGGTCAAAGTCCTGGATATCCTTGGCGGTTCTGATGCCGGACAGATCATTGATCCTTCCATGCTGGAGATGCAGGCTCAGGCAGGGATCGGTTCAGCTTCTCTTGATACGGCTCTTTACGAAGAGCATGTTATCGACCCGGCCACCCTGCGTACGCTGACTTATGACATGCTGGAAGCCAAGACACGTCCTTTCAACGACTTCCCGACCTATGAAACCTGTTTCCTGGAGTCTCAGTTCGATACGTTTCAGTTCAAAGCTGTAGGCGTTGGCGAAATCGCCGGTGCGGCAGCCGCTTCCGCTACCATGCAGGCCATTTCCAATGCGATCGGTACACAGGTCAGCACTTATCCTGCAACACCGGCTGTCATTCTGAAGGCCCTTAATAAGATCTGAGAGAGGTGTGCGAAATGAGAAAATTTGATTATAAACGGGCCGGCAGTTATGAAGAGGCTGCCGAACTTATAAAAGCCGGAGGTGCCGTACTGGCCGGCGGCAGTGATATTCTGGGCGGAATCAAGCATAATATTTTAAAGAACGTCCCGGAGACGCTCGTCAGCTTAAAGGGCATTCCGGACAGCGAAGGGATCATTGACAACGGCGATACTGTTACCATCAAAGCTATGACCACTCTCGCGCAGATAGCTGAGAATGAAGTCATCCTTGAGAAGCTGCCGATCGTGGCAGAAGCGGCAAAGAGCGTTGCCACTCCCCTGATCCGCAATATGGGCACTATCGGCGGAAATCTTTGTCAGGATGTCCGCTGCTGGTTCTACCGTTATCCCCATGAAGTCGGCGGCCGTCTTGAATGCGCAAGAAAAGGCGGTGACCAGTGCTACGGTATTCTCGGCGACAACCGTTACCACTCCATTTTCGGCGGCATGAAGACCGGCGCGACTCCCTGCCAGGCTGAGTGCCCTGCGGGAACAGACATTCCCGGTTATATGCAGAAGCTGCGTGAGAATGACTGGGACAGCGCGGCAGAGATCATCCTGAAAGTCAACCCGATGCCTATGCTTACCGCAAGAGTCTGCCCTCATAACTGTCAGGCAAAATGCAACCAGTGCAATCACGGCGATTCCGTAAGCATCCACTCCGTAGAGCGTGCGCTCGGTGATTATATTCTTGCACATCCGGAGAAATTCTATAAAGCTCCCAAAGTTGAGACCGGCAGGAAGACAAGTATCGTCGGCGGCGGTCCTGCGGGACTTACTGCAGCCTATCTGCTCCGCAAAGAAGGCCACAGCGTTACCATTTATGAAAAGATGGAAGAAGCCGGCGGCGTTCTTATGTATGGTATTCCCGAGTACAGGCTTCCCAAGCACTATGTACGCGATCTGATCGCAGCGATCAAGGGCATGGGCGTAGAGTTCGTATTGAACACCGAAGTCGGCAAGGATATCACGATCGAAGAGATCGAAGCGGCAAGTGATACCGTATTCATCGATACCGGCGCCTGGAAGCAGCCCATCCTCGGTCTTGACGGAGAGGAACTCACACAGTTCGGCCTGAACTTCCTGGTCGAAGTAAAGGGCTTCATACAGCGTCAGATCGATAAGAACGTTCTTGTCTGCGGCGGCGGGAATGTTGCTATGGACGTGGCCCTTACCGCAAAGAGGCTCGGCGCAGAAAAGGTCACGCTTGTATGCCTTGAGCAGCGTTATGAGATGCCTGCATCCGAAGAAGAGATCGCAAGAGCCGAGGAAGAAGGCGTTGTGATCTTTAATGGCCGCGGTCTTCACAAAGTAGTCTATGAAGGCAGCCGCATCGTAGGTATGGAGACAAACAAATGTACTTCCGTATTCAATGAAAAAGGACGTTTCGATCCCCAGTATGACAACAGCGATTTGCAGCTTTTCGAAGCGGATTCCATCATCCTGGCAACAGGCCAGCGTGTCGACATTGACTTCCTGGGCGAGAAGTTCCGCGATGAGATCAAGTCCGCAAGAGGACTGATCGAGGTCGGTGAGCACAACGAGACCAGAAAACCCGGCGTATATGCCGGCGGCGATGTGGCAACAGGCCCGTCTCTTGCAATCGATGCCATCCGTTCCGGACGCAACGCAGCCAGGAACATGAGCGAATACATGGGTTATCCTGTAGAGCATTATCGTTATCAGACCGGTCCGCTCTTCATGGATGAAGCCGGCGCACATAAGACAGAAGCATTGGTCGAGAAAGATACTCCTGTCGGAGAGCGTACATTGGATGTTGAAGACTCCACCACTCTTTCTGCACAGGAAGCCATTGAAGAGGCAGGCAGATGCATGAATTGCGGATGCTATTCTGTAAACGCTTCCGATCTTTCCCCTGTAATGGTAGCGCTTGGCGCAGTACTGGTCACTACCACAAGGAGGATATGTGCAAAAGACTTCTTTACCACCAACCTGAAAGCATATGATATGCTGGAACCCGGCGAGATCATTACTGCAGTTGAGATCCCCGTGCCTGACTGCTGTGAGATGCATTATGACAAATTCCGTTTGCGGGGAGCTGTTGACTTTGCAATGGTATCACTTGCAAGTACGATAAAGGCAAAAGACGGAGTGATCGAGGATGCGCATATTGTGCTTGGCGGCGTTGCCCCTGTTCCGCTGGAGCGTGAAGCGGCAGAAGAATTCCTGAAGGGAAGTCCTGTCAATGCAGAGACCGCCGCGAAAGCAGCCGAGCTTGCCCTTGAAGGTGCTCGTCCTTTCGAGAAGAACGAATACAAGATCCAGATCGCCAAAGAATTCATCAAAGAAGCAGTCATGAGGCTTGCCTGATATGAACGGACTGCGGCTGCTGATCACAGAAGAGTGTCAATACAACTGTTTTTACTGTCACAGAAAAGAAGGTATCTGCAGTCTTGAAGAACTCACTGCGGAGAGGCTTCTTGCTCTTTGCAGCGCCCTGGCCGGGACAGGCCTTTCGCGTGCAGAGATCACAGGGGGTGAGCCTCTCCTCTACCCCGGGACCGCTGACCTGGTCCGCGCTCTGAAAGAGCAATGCGGATTCAGTGAAGTCTATCTGACGACAAACGGAGTTCTGCTGTCGCAATATGCCAAAGCCCTGAAAGATGCCGGAACTGACGGTGTCAATATCCATGTGGACACCATGGCTGCAGAAGATTTCTCCAAAAGCACCGGCAGGGAGCAGATGCTGAATGACGTACTGAACGGTATATGGGGTGCAGTAGCTGCTGATCTTTCGGTTACTGTCACCGCCGCAATACACCAGTACTCCTTAGGGAACTGCGCCGTTATGGCCGGTCTCGCCAAACAGATGCCTGTCACAGTGCGTTTTGCATCGATCGGAGCAGAGAATGATGCTGCCATGAAAGAAATGATCATGCAGAAAATACAGATCCTGTGCGGCGGGGACAGGAAGATTGAAAACGGGATTATCCGTCCCGACGGATGGAAAGGCTGTATTACATTCGGAAACGGTATCACAGGGGCGTTTGGCATGGAAAAAGCTGTATTATTGGGAGGAAATGTGTATGCTGTTTAGAAATCATGTGGGATGTATCGTAACCAGTATTGTCATGTTGGTGCTGGGTCTCAGCATGGCGATCGTAGGAACACTTGCGTCCGGACAGCCGATGACATTCGCGGGGATCGTGACCACCTGGGGCACTGCATTTACCATTAACTACCTTGCAGCGCTTATTTTCCCTGTCGATGTCTGGGGCGGTTTTGCCGCTTCAAAGTTCGGGTGCAAGCCCGGAAGCCTCGGATTCGGCCTGATCAATACGCTGATCAGTACATTCGTCTTCGTAACGGTAGTATCTCTCGGCATGGTCTTTGTGCAGGTAGGTCCCGGTCCCATGTACTGGCCTGCATGGCGCGGACTGTATCCGATCCTCTTCGGGGTCGGTTTCGTGATCGCTTTTATCGTATCCCAGTTCGCCATGAAAATCGCGCTGAAGATCGTCCGGCCCGGACAATAAAACAGACATGTAAACGAAACCCCGCAGGAGCGTCATGATCCTGAGGGGTTTTTTTCGAATGGCAGTTTTCCAAACAGCTTGATATTTGCTCTTCGTTTTGAATATAATAGCTTCAAATGTTGGACACCTCAGACCGCACTGAGCCCGGGTGATGAAGATGATCGAAAACGACCTGACCCAGGGGAGCGTGTTACGGAAACTCTGGGTTTTTACACTTCCGATGGCTTCTTTGATGCAGGTGATCGTCGGCTTTGCTTTCTTCTTTTCCGGCAGATGGAAAAAGAAGCTGTTGTAAAAGCCTGCTGTTTAGGAGCAGGCCTGATCAAGCAATGATCTTATCTGCTTACAGTCTCTCTTTTATCGAAAACTATATGCAGGAAGTGAGATGGTAAGCAGAAAATGATACGATTATATCTTTTCAATAATAAGTTCATCCGAGCTTTCTTCAAGAGAATTGTACTGATCATAGTGAATGTGACAGCCGGGCGCTTCCGAAGCCAGCGCCGTAAGCTGTGCGGCGAGAGACAGCAGCCCCTCCCTGTTGGCTGATATCACTGCAGTCCTGTCACAGGTGCTGACTTTGATCGTAAATCCGTCTGTCCAGTTTATGTCCATGAAGCCCTCCATGAAGTACTTCCTGTGAAAGTATGTATTTTATTGGTCACTTCTCTTCTTCCGGCATTTCATGCGCCATCCTGTGATTGGAATAGGCATGATCGGCAGTCACTTCCTTTATCATCCGGATGCGTGCCGGCCATCGGACTTCCTCTTCCTCATGCCGGAGTTCGATCTCCATGACCGCCTGTTTCTTCCACTCGGGATAAATGTCAATTTCGAAATACTGGTTATTCTCCGTCAGACAGTATCTTGTTTTCCGAATGGGATGCGCGGTGGTGTCGGCATCCATAAGAGCCCGCAGATATTCGTTCTGTGTGAGTCTTTTCTCTACTTCTACCCTCTTTTCATCCGAGATCCTGCGCTTCTCTGTACGGAAATAAATATAATGTCCGTCCTGTCCGCGCTGGCGCACCCGGATCTCGCTGTCATCGCCGCTCTTCAGATACGTCTGTACGATATCCACCTTCGTACAGTTCGGCAGAGCTTCCAGTTCTTCAATATCGGGATAATGAATCAGATATTTGCGTTCGATCTCACAGGGCTCGGGTTCTCCGAGGAAAGAGGCGATTTCCGCGATCAGATGTTCCAGCTTGTCCTGAAAGCTTCCCGTGTTGTCGATCACACGCAGATGGGGATGGCCGGTCCAGGCTGCGATCAGCCTGTCATCCAGTGCGGCTGCCTGCTCAGGTGTCTCCGTGCGCGCGGTGTTATTTGAGAGGGTGTATGCTTCCAGTGCGCCTTTTGCTGCGGTCACCATATGGAAAACGGCATCATAACGGTCACGTTCCTCCACCTCGTTCGTGCCCAGACTGCGGAGCACGGCCTGAAATTCAGCTTCCGTCATATAAGCTTTGTTGTCGAGGACGCCTCTGTCGCAGACGATCAGTATCTTTTCGGCGTCCATGGTCGCAGCCGCTTCTCCGAAAATCTTTTCTTTCTCCTGCTGAAGCTTCAGCTGGCATTTCTGATAATCCATATTGCTGCCGCATGTCCAGGGTGCAACGCCTCCCGTGATCAGCTCTGTTGCAGTTTCCGGTACAAAAAGCACTCTGTAGCCTCTTTTTATAAAAGCATTCTGAATCCAGCTCATTGCCGTGGTCTTTCCTGCGCAGGGCCCTCCCGTCAGAACAATCTTTGTGATCGACATCTCTTTTTTCTCCTCCCACTTTTCCAGCAGTTCCTCCAGAGAAACGCCGAACAGCTCCGCCATGCGGCGGAGCGTATCGATGCCCGGTTTTGATCTGCCGTTTTCCCATTTGGATACGGCCTTATCAGAGACGCCCAGCAGAAATGCCAGCGTCCTCTGTGTCAATCCGTCCCGCAAACGGAGTGATGTAATGTAATTTCCGAATGCGTAATCATTTTTCTGCAGATGTTTTTTCAATCCTGATTCCTCCCGGCCGTTCTCCGTCTCCCGGTCTGTTCCCTCTGACCTGCGGCGTCTTTTTCACCGCCTTCAGGACATTGTCGCACGTGATGCAGGAGCCTGCGTCGCTTTGTGGTACGGTGTTTCTGAAAGCGGCAGATACGGTACATGCTTCTTCAACAGACTGTAAACCGGCAGTGCAGCCCACATCACCACGGTATCTGCGGCAAAGGCATAGAAATTCTTTGCCATTCTCACTGCCATCGGCTGTGCATACAGCAGACTTTCCGTCAGGGATTTTATTCCAAGCATTGCTGCGGCAGTGATCACAAGGATGAACAGTCCAAACAGAATATACTGCCAGACAGGCATACGGCGGATGTCCACCCTTTTCAGGACCATTCCGAGCGCAGCGCCGATCAGCAGGTTCCCGGCTGCCCAGCCGGGCATTCCCCGCAGTCCTCCGGTAAGCAGGCAGTAGAGGACTACTCCGAAACATCCGATCAGCATTCCCGAAACAGCGCCGTAATAACCGGCAAAAACAACCAGCGCAGCATAGCCGAGGCACAGATAGTAGTTTTCGAATACCGGTACCTGCAGACACATGGTCAGCACAACGAACAGGGCAATTCCGAGCGCGTTTACACAGATCCATTCCACGTTCTTATTCATCTTCAAACACCTCCCGTTAATGGCCGGCAGGCAGATATCGGTTCAGGCAGATCGTGTCTGTTCCCGTGTGCGCATCACGGATGTTTCCGCTATCCCTCCGGCAAATTCAATATATCATCGGGCCTATGTGTTTGAAATCCCCATCCGCTCTACTTCAGGTAGAGCTTGCTGCAAAGCCCTGGAAGCTTGAGCCGCATTTCAGACCGGCAATGAACATTGTAAAGAACGTATAGAAATCATACCATATACTGCTTATGATGCGCAAACAAAAGACATGGAGAACAGCTTTCCGTCCCTCATGTCTTATATTGCGTAAGCAGCTGTCAAAGATATTTTATAAAGCGGCTGTAATTGGAGCTGCTTCTCATCTGCTTTCTCCCGCATTGCTTACGTACTCCAGAAGCCGGCCGACATGGCGGGTCTCAAAGAACATATCCTTATACCGCAGGACGATGAGGACGGCGGCAGCTATGACAACAAGCGTCTCCACGCACTTGGTCTCCGGGGTCATGGCGATCTTTTCCTGCATGAAATTGACGAAAAGATGGAAGATCATGCAGGCCAGGATGGAACGGTCGCTCGCCAGGTAGACCCAGGTGATGATAAAACCAAGGGGAATACCGGATACGAAGAAATTGATGACATACAGCGGATTCACCATAAGCCCGGCCTGATAGGTGCCCTGAATGAAGAGCAGCGGAAAATGCCAGAAGGACCAGATCACGCCGAAGAGCAGGGACTCCCAGAACCAGTTCATATAGTTTCCGATGGAATCCTCACAGTAGCCTTTCCAGCCGACTTCCTCAATGATGGAGGCCAGCAGGATCGTGATCAGCGCGCTGCCGATGCCTACCCCGGTGAAGGAAAAATCCTTTGTGAAAGCAAACTGATCCGTTTTCTGGCCGAAAAGAAGAGAAAGAAGAATGGAGCAGACTATGATCAGGGCGAAAACGCTCACTGCCAGGAAGACGTTTGCCCATCTGACTTTATAAAAACCAACGAGCTTGTTCTTCAGATCCTGCTTTAGCTTCTCTGATCCGGAGAAGAGTACGAAGAGGGTGGAGACCGCTGCCGGGGCGATGAGGCCGATGACCATCAGCAGTGCACCGGTATTCCCCGGGATGAAGATGGCGGGGATCCAGAAAATCCAGGTGAAGAGGTAAGTCAGGATGAAGAAGAGGACCGGGCGGTATTTATAGGGAGCGGAATTCACTTGGTTGGTCATGATCAGTATTCCTCCGTTTCTTAGGATCGGTATTATTGGTCATATCAATCGACAGACTGCCTGTCGGTAGTGTTTGAAAAATAAAAAGGGGATGATCCCTCTTTATTTCCGGGCTTAAAGCCCCTGTTCAAAGAGCGTGGCCATGGGGACAGCCATACTGCCTTCTTCGGCGCCGAGTAATATTTCAGTGTTATGGATAAATGCCTGCACACGGTTCGCCAGCTGCTCTGGTGTCTGCTGAAAGCACTCATCAAAGACTGTGACAGGATACAGGACAAGCATTTCCGTGGTCTCCCGAGGGTATTTGACATGGAAGACGCCCTGGGCGTTTCCCTCTTCCACAAGGCTGGTGAGCACAGGAACCACGCCGTCCAGCAGGGTCTGCTGCATCTTCTGGTGCATGAGGGCGTTCTGCGGTTTGTGGACCTGCTCAAGCACTTCATGGCCAATGCCGGCCTCGCCTGTTACATTCAGGCTCATGATGGTGCGGATCAGTCTTTCCACCACAGGAAGGCTCCGATCTGCTGCTGCCTCTTTCGCCCTGGCGATCAGTATCCCGTTGACACGGTCAATAAGCGCGTCAAGGATGTCTTCCTTGGACTTAAAGTGGTAATACAGGGTTCCCCGGGCAATGCCGACGCGGTCCAGGATATCGCCGGTACTGGTCTCTTCATACCCCTTTGCAGCAAACAGCTCCGCTGCTGCATCCAGGATCTCGTTTTTCCGCTCCGCGGCTTCTTTGACAATACGCATATGTCCATTCCTTCTTAACCGACAGACTGTCGGTCTAAAACGATTATAGAGCTGTTGCCTTTTTTTGTCAACTGCATTTTCCTAAGATTTTGCGGCCAGATCCGACCTGGGGCTGATCCCGGCCAATTCAAAAGGGGAGATGATGAGCCATCTCCCCTGCCGGTCATTATTAAATATTATGATCAATCCTCAAATACGCCCTCGTAATACTCCATCAGATGGGTTTCCGCAAACATCGCGGCGCCCTGCTCGGGAGTAAATTTCAGGAAATCTTCAAATCCGGTGCGGAGCTCGGTCAGATACCGGTGCCACTCGGTGGGATCGATGAAGGGATTGCCTTCGCAGCCTTTCTTGCGGCGCTCGTTCTTCTGGTACTCATCACTGTGGAAAGGATGGTTGCCAAGCATGATGTCGACCTTCTCATCCCATACCTTTTCGATGGACTCCACGAATACCCGCTGCATGGACAGGGGCTGTCCGAACTTCTTCAGGCCTTCGGTGGAAAGAGAGCCGTAGCCGCTGCCGCCATAGATGCCGACACGCAGGGTCTCGCCGTCCACGTCCATCTCCCAGAAATGGGACATCACGCCGATGGTGTGGCCGGGAGTCAGCACGCATTTCATGGTGACATTTCCGAAGGTCAGCACATCGCCGTCTTCCAGCTGTACATCCGGGACGAAGGGCTCATTGTACGGGCCAAGGCCGGCGTCCAGTCTCTTTGTACGCTCGGGATTCGCCATCATGTCTTCGGTATCCACGCGGCCCATGTAGGTCTTGGCGCCGGTGCGGGCAACGAGTGCCTGGATGCAGCCGTAGTGATCGGTGTGAGCGTGAGAGCAGACGATCCATTTCAGGTCACAGATATTGAAGCCAAGCTTCTGGATATTGATCAGGAGGCCCGGATAGCCGGAGGCTGCGGGCACATCCAGCAGCAGCAGGCCCTCGCCGGTGTCGATCAGGTGAGATGCGCACCAAAGATTTCCTACATAGTACAGGTTCCCTGCGATCTGGAATGGATCCTTGTCGATTAAGTAGGGGCGTGCTTTCTGCTCCTCGGTGGGCATCATGTTGCCGAAGCGGATGTATTTTGTTGCCATGTGTTCTGCTCCTTTCTTCTCTCGACCGGCCGACGCCGGTGCATGTGATTTCATTTTCCAATGGGAGGGAGACAACCCTCTCCATCGGTGTTCCGATTCTCTTATTCTGTAGTCTTATTATAACTTTTATCACTGTTGTATTCAACCGCAGATTGAGCAGCTCTTATATTCCTAAAGGTATACCATTATAGCTTTCAATCTATAATATGCGATAATTTGTCCTTTCGCTGTTTACGGATGCAATGCCTGTATCAAACGAAACTATATAATTGAATTAGCTGATATAAAGGGGAGTGCAGTACTTTCTCTGCTCCGATTGGGCAGAAACAGTTCGACAATAGCCAAAAAGCTATCATATGGGAATTGACAGTGTCCGTCGATCTCCATTACTATATAAAAAGGGAACAGAAAGGTCTCCCAGGGAGGTCATTATGGAGTTCAAGCAGATCGAATATTTTCTTCAGCTCGCCCGCTTCGAGCATGTATCCCAGGCCGCTGATTTCCTGGGCGTCACACAGCCCACGCTGAGTAAGAGTCTTCACCTTCTGGAACAGGATCTGGGTGTCCCGCTTTTTGACCGGGTGGGGAACCGGATCCGGCTGAATGCCGCAGGCAGGGCGTTCTATGACTACGCCCAGAAAGCGCTGCAGAATCTCCAGGCCGGATCGCTTACTGCCAGACGTACTCTCTACGAAACAGCAGGGACGATCAGTATTGCCTGCCTGACTTTCGCGCCGATCCTGATGCCCTGCATCGCGGATTATTCCCTGCTGAATCCTCTGACCAATCTGGAACTTCTGCAGTACAATCATAATCTCTCCCATATCAGTGCCACGGACAGCTACGATTTTATCCTGGCTTCTGCCCAGGACAAGATCACCGAGGAACAGAACCGGCAGTTCTGGGTCTCCCAACCGCTGTTTTCCGAGAGCTTCTATCTGGTGATCGGACCAAAGCATGCCCGGTTCCGGGATCTGCCGGAAACAGACGGAGAGGAGATCGATCTGACTCCCTTTTCGGAGGAACGTTTCGTCACGATGAATCTCGAGAACAATTTCATTGATCTGACTTATCATGTCTGTCAGCGCGCAGGCTTCTTCCCTCATTCCCGCTTTCAGACGGATGATTTTCTGATCAAGATGCATGCGGTCCGGGACGGCATGGCCATCGCCTTTCTCCCTGACGCCTGCCTGGAGGACGCCAGGCTTCTCTGTCCGGGACTCCGGCACTTCCGCGTGTCCGATTACGCCTCCCGCAGGACGATCACTCTGCTGAGAAAGAAAAAGAGGCTCCTTTCGGAGACCTCTCTGGATTTCTACGAATTTGTCCTGGAATTCTTCAACCTGCCGGCGGATACCCGGGAGTAATTTCCGGTCAGCAGTTCCTGCCCATTTGCCGTGCTGCATGAATCGCAGGATGCTCCGGCTTTTCTCCGGCAGCAGTAACGCCGCCCATGAACACAGTTCCGGCAAGATGTGCTCTTTCAAAGCAATCGACCCAGCCTTCCACGCCGTTTACAGCCTTTTCGGGAACATGTTCGTCATCCTCGGCTGCTGCGGAAAGGAAATACACGTCCGTGAATTTATAATCGCTGGGATACAGCGGATTCAGGCGGTCAAGCAGCGTTTTCAGCTGGCCGGACATCTCATAATAATAGATCGGGGAAGCAAAAACGAGCACATCCGCTGTCAATGCTTTTTCGCAGATCTTTGCCGCGTCATCATCGATCACGCATTTTAATGTTTCCTGGCAGGCAAAGCATCCGCGGCAGAAACTGATCGTCTTCCCACGAAGGGAAATCATTTCCGCTTCATGCCCTGCTTCTTTT
>CAMOZZ010000049.1 GCA_946631165.1 uncultured Lachnospiraceae bacterium
CGGCGGAGCTTTTCCCTGGCGGCGCAGACCCAGCCGAGAAGGGTAGATAACATGGAGAGCGAGACCGGTTTTTTCAATGTGAACACACCGTAATCAACAACATTTTCATAGATCTCATCGTGAATCTCGCTCCGCACGAGCAGCACAACGACGGTATTTCCGGAAGCGCTGCGGTCAATGGCGAACCGGATGCCTGCATCATCCGGGAGAGGAGAGTTGATGAGTATGATATCGAACTGCTTTTCGGCGCATTTCCTGGCGGCGGCGCCGATATCCCTGACCGTGCAGGTGTCCGTAAAGGAGGATCCGGGGAGCAGAGAGTGAACGGCAGTATTGAGTTTTTCCGAAGCGGAGACCAGCAGGATGCTGTAGCTTCGTTCTCTGATATTCATTTCTGCTCACCTCCCCTCTCATGAAGTCTGATTTATGCCTATAGGATACAGTACAGATGTTTTTTATCTTCCGCAGTAGATATCAAGGATCGCTTCCGGGACGTGTTCGCGGATGAATTCACTGCCTGCTGCGATCCTGCAGGCAAGTCCCAGATCATGCGGGAGCCTTCTGTATGCGGACAGTACTCCCGGATCTGCTGTGTACATATTGATATCGGCAGGCACGGCCAATGCAGGTTTTTCCGTCAGGCCGTAAAGCCCTGCGTAGATCAGGAGCGTAAAGGCAAGATAAGGGTTGGCGGTAGGATCCGGGGATCTCAGCTCAGCCCTGAAATATTCACCTACAGCTGCAGGAATGCGGATCAGCTGGGAGCGGTTCTCGTGTGACCAGGAGATGTAGGACGGTGCTTTATTGTGCCCAAGTCTCTTGTAGGATTCCTCGGTCGGATTCAGGAACGCAGTCATTTCTTCGATCCTGTCCATAATCCCCGCGATCATATAATAGAGATTTTCCTTTCCGCCGGACGGCTGCACGGAGATGTTCACATGGAAGCTGTTGCCGGGGCAGTTCTCCAGAGGCTTGGGAGAGAAATCGGCAAACAGCCCGTTGCGTCTGGCGATCGTCTTGACAACGCTTCGGAAAGTCATTGCGTCATCCGTGGCTGTCAGAGCGTCGGAGTAGCGGAAGGCGATCTCATTCTGGCCGGGGCCTTCTTCATGGTGGGCGCTTTCCGGCCGGATCCCCATTTTCTCCAGCGTCAGGCAGATCTCTCTGCGGATATTGTCGCAGCGATCCTCAGGGGCGGTGTCCATGTAGCCTGCCGTATCATAAGGGATCTTCGTCGGCCTGCCGTTCTCATCCAGCTCGAACAGATAGAATTCCTGTTCTGTGCCGAAGGAGAAGCTGTAGCCGAGCGAAGCCGCGTCCGCGACAGCTTTTTTCAGAAGGCTCCTCGTATCGCGGTCAAAGAGGGTGCCGTCCGGGTAGGAGATCGTGCAGAACATCCGGATCATCTTGCCGTGCTCCGGCCGCCAGGGCAGGAGCATCAGCGTGTCCGGATCCGGATGCAGAAGCAGATCAGATCGCGTCTCGTCTCCGAAACCTGCAATGGCGGAGGCATCGAACGCAATGCCGTATGCAAACGCCCGCGGCAGTTCCTCGGGCATGATGGAAATATTTTTTCTTTTTCCGAAAACGTCACAGAAATCAAGCCGTACGAACTGCACGTCTTCTTCCGATACGAACTGGATTACTTCTTCTTTTGAATATTTCATGATCCACCTGCTTTCCTCTGTGAAAAACGTTTGTACATAATATACAGTAAAAGACAGAAAATATCCAGTTATGTTATGGGATAAAGAAATAACAGATATGTGTCGGAGAATCAGGAATGGATGCATATGTCAATGTATTATACCCGTTCAATGCCATACATTTTGAAACAAGAAAAATAATACCGAACGGGTATAATAGTTCTTGTACATTCAAATCAATACCCGAACGGGTATGATTTTAAAATATAGCCTTGACTCAGTACCCGAACGGGTATATTCTATATGCATGAATACGATCGCAGAATTTATAAAACAGAATAGAAAAGAGGCGGGTCTGACACAGGAGGAGTTTGCCATGCGCTCAGGTCTCGGACTGCGTTTTGTCCGTGAACTGGAGCAGGGGAAAGAAACCGTCCGAATGGACAAAGTTAATCAGGCGCTGGCTATGTTCGGGATGAAGGCCGTTCCGGGAAGGATGGATGAATAATGGAAATGGAACAGGAATTCAGAGAGGCCTTCGTCTATGTACGGGATACATATGCCGGCATGCTTAGGGAAACGGATGAAGGATACGAATTTGTGTACGACACAGACTATCTGCAAAATGAAAAAGCTGCAGCAGTAAGCCTCACCATGCCAAAACAGGCGGAAAAGTACTTTTCCAAAACGTTGTTTGCTTTTTTTGACGGACTTATTCCGGAAGGCTGGCTTCTTGCGCTGATCTCGGATCACTGGAAGATAGATCCGAACGACCGGTTCGGGCTTCTGCTGGCATCTTGCAGAGACTGCATTGGTGCGGTGAGTATCAGGAGGGCAAAGGCATGAAATGTCTGTGCTGTGGAAAAGAGATAAAAGACGGTGCTGCAGCAGAGGAACGGAACACAGGCTGGCATTTAGCCTGTATCAGAAAGTTCTTCGGGACGAAAAGTATACCGGAAATGGATATTTCTGCAGACCGGCTCAGACAGATCGCACTGGAGAGTGCAGGCAGGGGATATACGGTTACGGGTGTTCAGAAGAAAATGTCCCTTCATCTGGCAAAGGATACCGGGCGCCCCAGGCTGACGCTTGTCAATTATCCTTCCGGATTCATTCTGAAACCGCAGACAGAAACCTGGCCGGCACTGCCGGAAGCAGAATTTCTTGTTATGCAGATGGCAAAACAGACCGGTATAGCAGTCGTTCCTTTTGCACTTCTGCATGATGTCAGAAGTGCTTTCGGGGCTGCATATATCACCAGAAGGATTGACCGTATCCTGCCTGCGGATGGTGTACAGGATGTAAAAAAACTTGCGATGGAAGATTTCTGCCAGCTTGAACAGCGTCTGACGGAAAACAAATATAAGGGATCCTATGAACGATGCGCAAAAGTCATCTCCCGTTATTCGATCCGGCCGGGTATGGATCTGTCAGAATTGTTCATGCGCATTGTTTTTTCTTTTGCAGCAGGAAATTCTGATATGCATCTCAAGAATTTCTCCATGATAGAAACGTTCCCCGGAAGTGGGAAATATGTACTTTCTCCCGCGTATGACTTGCTGCCTGTCAGTATAATCCTGCCGGATGATGAGGAGACAGCTCTTACGCTTAACGGAAAGAAGCATAATATCAGAAGAAAGGATTTTCTTGTTTTTGCCGGCGCAGCGGGAATCAGGGAAAATGCTGCCGTCAAGATGCTGGGAAAGATCATCTCCATGAAAGATATCTATATGGAAATGTGCAGAGAATCCTATTTGCCGGACGATATGAAAGAACGCCTCATTGTCCTGATCGGAGAACGGATCAGTATCCTGGCAGGCAGACAGAACAGAGAGGAAGCCCAATGAAGAAATATGATATTTCCCAGGAAGTGTTCGGCTGCGTTGTCTATCCCGGAGATCCGAAGCCGGAGAAGACGGAACTGCTGAAGATGAGTGAAGGCGCAGTGTGCAATCTGAGCGCTCTGTTCATGTGCGCCCATAACGGCACGCATGTTGATGCGCCGCTGCATTTTATCGAAAACGGAAAGAGCATTGATCAGGTCGGACTGGACTGCTTCATTGGCTATGCTTATGTGGCTGCACACGAAGGACAGATTCTGGCAGCTGATGCGGAACGGATCCTGAAAACCGCTGCAGAATGTGACAGCAGAGCTGCGGAGAGGATCCTTGTTAAAGGCAGGGCAGAAGTGACGGCGGAAGCCGCCGGAGTCTTTGCTGACGCCGGCATAAAGCTGTTCGGCAATGAATCCCAGACCGTCGGTCCGGAGGATGCACCGAAGGAAGTGCACCGGATCATGCTCGGCGCGGAGATCATCCTGCTGGAAGGCATCCGGCTGGGGGATGTGGACGAGGGCGTCTATATCCTGCATGCGGCGCCGCTGAATCTGGGCGGGGCGGAAGGAGCGCCCTGCCGTGCGACACTGATCAGACTGTAATGCAGCCAGGGGACGGTCCGCCGTCCCTTTTTTAGTTCGGGAGCCAATGAGCCGGAGAAGCGTCCGTCCCCCGGCTCCATTTGACATTGATATAATTCTATATTAGAATCGTTATAGCTGCACAAAAATAACGATACAAAGGAACTATATCATGAGGGGAAAAAACATAGACGGATTCGTTCGAAGAGAAAAACTCCTGCAGGATCTGTTTGACGTTTGGAAACCGGAACGGAGGACCGAACCGGTAAGAGTGCGGGAAGCAGCAGGCAGGGTGACTGCACAAAGTTATGGTTCGCTGAACACGCTGCCGGTTTTCAGGACAGCTTCGATGGACGGAATTGCAGTAAGATCGGCAGATTTCGCAGGCGGAATGCCGGATTACCGTTCATGGAAACGCGGCGTGGATTATGTGCGTGCCGATACCGGAGACGATTTCCCGGATGAATTTGACGCGGTCATTATGATCGAGGAAGTGGATTTTGCGGAAGACGGCAGCATAGCGTATATCAGTGAAGATATTTCCGTGAAGCCGGGAGACAAAACCATTGCGGCAGGCAGTACTGTATCTGAAGGTGATCCGGTCGTGCCGGAAGGCGTCAGGCTTACGCCGCTTGATATAACCGCGCTGGCGGTGAGCGGACGGAAATGGATCAATGTGAGGAAGAGACCGGTCGTTGCCTATATACCGACCGGATCGGAACTGGTGCCTTCGGATGCGGTTCCGGTAAGAGGGAAAAATGTGGAGACGAACAGCATCGCTGTGTGCGCGTACCTGAAGGAGTGGGGCGCGGAACCAGTCGTTTTTCCCATTGTGTATGATGATAAGGAAGCAATGAGGGAAGCCTTTGACAGCGCACTGCAGAACGCGGATATAGTACTGCTCAGCGGCGGAAGCGCAAAAGGGGAAGAGGACTTCAGCTTCGGCATCGTAGAAGAACGGGGAGAGCTCCTTCACCATTATGTAGCCGCGGCGCCGGGCAGGCCGCTGGGGGTCGGAATCGTTGACGGAAAACCCGTGATCAATCTTCCGGGACCTCCTACAGCATCCTTTTACAGCCTGCAGTGGTGTGTATCCGCCGTGGTGGCACATGCACTGGGAATCCCCGTCCCTGAAAAGGAACGCCTGATATGCATTCTGACGGAGGATATTAAGAGTACCCCGAAGCTCGCTATCATGTGTCTGATGGATGTCTGGCAGGAGAGCGACGGAAAATACTATACCAAAAAGAAGGATAACCACAGGGAGACGCTGCCCGCATGTCTGCGGGCTGAGGCGATGTATACTGCAGATGTCGGTGAGTCTGTCCGGCATGCAGGCGAGGAAATAGAAGTTGAACTGCTTCGGGGCAGAGAGTGGATCCCGCGCAGATAGTCCGGTCAAAGGAAGATTATAAGGCTGAATCCGCCGCCAGGGGCGGTCCGGCAGAGGAGCAGGGGACAGATGGAAAAGACAGTCTGGAGCAATGAAGAAATGATCCGTCGGTTCGGGGCGTTCTGGGATAACCGTCCGCGGTCCGTCGCCAAACATTCTGAAAAAATATGGGACAGACGCGCGGCAGAGTGGAAAAAATCCTTTGACGAGGGAAAGGAAAGAAGCCTGCGAAATAAAAGAAGAGTGGAAGAGACCGTCAGATACCTGACAGAACAGGGTGTCCTGCTTCCGGAAACGGAGTCCGTCGATATCGGATGCGGTCTCGGCAGATTTTCAGCGGAAATCGCACGGCGGTCAAAACACGCGCTCGGCCTGGATTATTCTCCGCAGATGATAGAATATGCACGGCAGTATGCTGAAGAACAGCATATAACAAACGTGGATTACCGGTTATGTGATTTTAAGACAGCAGATATTGACCGGGAAGGCTGGCGGTCGGCGTTTGATCTGGTTTTTACTTCCATCACACCTGCTGTCAGCCGGCGGCAACATTTTGAGAAAGCCATGGCCATGAGCCGGAAATGGTGTTTTTCCGCATTGTTCGCGGATTATCAGGATTTCCTACTGGCAGCAGTATCGGAGAAACTGTACGGGAGACCGCCGGCAAAATGGCGGGACGGCGCGTCGTCCTATGCAGTCTTCAATCTCCTGTGGCTGCAGGGATATTCTCCTTATGTACACTACTATACAGAGGATTCGTCGGAAATGCTTGCCGCAGACCGTGAAACGGCGGCGCAGCTTGCAGAAGAAAAATACCTGTGCGGGGATAATGAGCCGGACATTGAAGCAGTGTACAGATTCCTCTGTGAGCATGCAGATGATGACGGCGGCGTCCGGCGAAATATCAGGAGAAAATTCATCTGGCTGTTATGGGATGCAACAGACCGGACGGACAGAAGCAGCTATAACAGATGACCGGAAAAGCGCCGGTCTCTGATTATACAGATTAATGGAATAGCAATACAGATCGAGTCAATCATTATTTTCAATCGCGAATAATGATTGACTTAATTTATGTTAAAAAGTATAATAACTTTACGCAAAATTATTCTCAAACAAGAATAACGGAGAGCGCGTAATGCAAAGCTATTTCAGAAAAATCACAGCCTTTCTGCTGATCTTTTCATTGACTTTCCTGACCGGAGCCTGTTCTTCCGGTCCGAAATATGATCCGCTTGCCGGTGTCAGTACGACGACCGTGAAAGATGATTATGGAAGAGATGTCACGATCCCTGCAGAAATTACAAAGATCGCTGCCAGCGGCGCGACAACGCAGATGCTCCTCATGACGCTTGCACCGGATATGCTGGTCGGCCTTACCAGCAGCCCGTCAACGCTCCAGATGCCGTATTTCCCGGAGGATATGTGGTATCTGCCGACATTCGGCCAGTTCTACGGCAGCAAATCCAGTCTGAACTATGAAGCGCTGATCGACGCACAGCCGCAGCTGCTGATCGATACCGGCGACAGGAAACTCTCCGGTTTCATGGATATGGAGAGCATACAGGATCAGACAGGCATTCCGATGGTCTTCTATGAAGCAACGCTGGAGACTACGCCGCAGACATACCGTACGCTCGGAAAGATACTGGGAAGAGAGGAAAAAGCCGAGGAGCTTGCCGTTTATATCGAGAATACGGTTGAAACGGCAAAAGAACTCAGTGCGAAGATCGCGGATGATAAACGGTATACTGTCATGTACGGTACCGGTTCCACCGGTCTTGCCTGCAATGCGGAGGGATCTTCGCAGGCGGATGTGATCGATATCATCGGTGCCCGGAACGCGATCATACCCGATGAGGTCACGAACCGCGGCGGCGGGACGACCGTCAGTCTGGAAGAAGTCTACAAGGTGCAGCCGGATGTGATCCTTCTTGCGCGGGGCGGTCCGTACGATGATCTGAAGGAAAATGAATGGTCGGAGCTTGACGCTGTAAAAAGGAATATGTACTTCGAGATCCCCGATCTGCCGTACAGCTGGATGTCCTCGCCGCCCTCGGTCAATCGGGTGCTCGGCATCTGGTGGCTGGGCAATCTCCTTTATCCGGATCTGTATGATTACGATATGACGGAAAAAGCGCAGGAGTTCTATAAACTGTTCTGGAATTACGATCTCTCCCGCGAAGAAGCGGAGGAGATGCTTGCGAACTCCACCGGAAAGGTTCGGAAATGATCAATGGATGATACCGGCGGGAAAACCTATAAAGCAAAGTTCATCGTGCTGATCCTGTGTTTCTTTGCCGCGGTCCTTGTCTCGGTGGTCGTGGGTCGTTTTTCCGTATCCTTAAAAGACATGTTCCTGATCCTGAAAGCATTCTTTATAAAGACCGGTGTGCCGGAATGGACGCCCGGTGCCGACAATGTTTTTTTAAAGATCCGTCTTCCCAGAATCGCGGCATCGCTGCTCGTAGGGGCAGCGCTTTCCACGGCAGGGTGCGTTTATCAGGGCATGTTCAGAAATCCGATGGTGTCCCCGGATATTCTGGGCGCATCGACCGGCGCCGGATTCGGCGCCGCGCTGGCGATCCTTTCCGGCGCCGGATACTTTGGAATATCGATAAGCTCCTTCTGTTTCGGGCTTGCCGCTGTCATGCTTGCCTACGCTGTCAGCAGGCTGAGCAGAGCCAATGAAACAGTGGCTATGATTCTCGCCGGCATGATCATATCCTCTCTGTTTTCAGCCGGTACTTCCTTTATAAAACTGGTAGCGGATACGCAGGAACAGCTTCCGGCGATCACCTACTGGCTGATGGGAAGTCTTTCATCCATCAAAATAAAAGATGTAAAGTTCATTGTCTGGCCGATCCTTGCCGGCATGATCCCGCTGCTGCTGCTCCGATGGCGGCTGAATCTTCTGACAGTGGAGGAAGAAAGCGCAGTAGCCATGGGGATCAACACGCGTCTGCTCCGGATGATCGTGGTGATCTGCGCCACACTTCTGACAGCTGCGTCGGTGTCTGTCTCCGGAATGATCGGCTGGGTAGGCCTTGTCATACCGCATTTCTGCAGGATGATCTTCGGTTACGATTACAGAAGACTGATCCCGGCGGCAATCCTCTTCGGCGGAACATTTCTGCTGATCGTGGACGATGCGGCAAGGCTGATAACAACAGGAGAACTTCCGCTCGGTATCCTGACTTCCTTTATCGGCGCGCCTCTGTTCCTGTATCTTCTGATAACGGGAGGAAGACGCCATGCTTGAAGTAAAGGACCTGAGCTTTTCATACGGAAGCCGCAGGGTGCTGGATCAGGTATCTTTTACCGCCTGTACCGGTGAAGTGATCGCAGTGCTTGGCGCAAACGGCGCAGGAAAAAGCACCCTGTTTAAATGTATTTTAGGACTGTTGAAACCGTCTTCCGGGAATATATTTCTGTCCGGGAAGGATATACGGAAGCTGACCAGGGCGGAGATCGCGGAAAAGGCAGCCTATATCCCGCAGACGGAAACGCCTGTCTTTAACTATACCGTGTTTGATTCCGTCCTCATGGGGACGACCGGAACGCTTTCCCCGCTTAAAATACCGGGTGAAAAGCAGAAGAACAGAACCGCAAAGGCGCTTGAGATGATGTCGATCAGTTATCTGAAGGACCGGGGGATCAATGAGATTTCCGGCGGAGAAAGACAGCTGGCATTTCTGGCCAGGGCGCTTGCGCAGGGTTCGCACCTGCTCCTGATGGATGAGCCGACGGCGAATCTGGATTACGGCAACCAGCAGATGGTCATGAACCGTGTACGGAAGCTTGCAGAACAGGAGTATATGATCCTGCTTTCAACGCATAATCCCGAGCATGCTCTCCAGTATGCGGACAGAGTGCTGGTAGTAAAGGATCAAAGGATCTTTGCTTATGGAAGGACCGGCGAGGTCCTTACAGAAAGCCTTATCAGAAAAGTCTACGGTATTGATGTTGTAATAACCGAAGCAGAAGTCGGAGGAAAAAAGATAAACAGCTGTATTCCGATTCCGACTCCCGAACCTGCAATTCCGGAAGCTGTGAAAAGATATGACCAGGGACAGTAATAAAAAGAGAATACTGATCTTTGTTCTTGTGAGCATGCTGCTTTCAGGCCTGATCCTCCCTGTCAGGTCGCTGGTTCTGGCAGACGCGGTAACCGATACGCTGGCGGTCCGTGTCGGTTATTCCGGCATGGAACTGAAGGAATATGTTGAGATCGGAAAATGGCACTGGAGCGATCTGGCGAGGGAACTGACGGTCTATGAGCAGGCGTTTTCCTATTATAAAAAAGACAAATCCGACGGAACTGAATTTACCGCGATCGTGGATTCCGCCAGAGGCTTTTCCCTAAGGGATTTCCTGGAGTTCGCCGGCGTTTATATGGGGGATATCTATAATCTTCAGTTCTATGTCAAGGATCACAAGGGGATCCAGGCAAAGTTCGACAGAAATGAACTGTTCAAAACAAGATACTACTTCGAAGACTACAACGGTCACCTGAAAAAAACATATGACGATGATTTTAATGTGGTCGCGGTAGATTCGTCGGAATGCAGAAGATACGCAAGAAGTGTTGAGCCGATGATGGCGCTGGAAGATAACTGGGTGGGATTCACACAGGAGTTCGAACATGCCTATCCTGACTTTGAGCATGCGAACACGTCCAGCCGGTTCAGGCTGCTGTTCGGACAGACATCTCCGGAGGAGAGCCTGACCAGCGAGAGCGCCAAATATGTCAGCTGCATTTTTGTCACGCTGACCGGCAGGCCTAAAGTGGGACATACACCGGATCTCGACGGAGATTACGGATCGCATACGATAAAAATACCTGTCAGCGTCAATGATAACGTGCGTGATATGGCATCGGAATTTATCAAAGCGAAATCGACGAACACTAAAGTCCTGCGGATCAGGAACATTACGATGCAGCCGGATCCTTTTTATGAGGACGTAGCTTATATGATCGTTGATTATGAGATCATAGGGGAAGGGAGCGCATCAATCACCCTGAACTACAGCGGCAGCGGGACAGAAATCGGCGGTACCGGCGTGATCACGGCAAAACCGAAAAAAGATGAGAGACCGACAAAAACCTCTGTAGTGCCGCCCGTTCAGGAAAATGATCAGGACGGAGACGGTACGGCGCCTGCGCAGCAACCGGGAGACAGCGGTGATGACAGAGATGGCGCCAGACCGGCAAAGGATTCAGAGGACAATGCTGACAACAAAGAAAGCGGAGAAGACCCCTCTGCCGGGGAGGACGGTCAGGACAGCACAGACAAGGAAAAGAAAGAAAAGACGAAATCCGGAAAGGATGCAGATTCAAAAGACAGCCCGAAAACCAAAAAGAAGAGTAATAAAGAGACTGCAAAGAAGGACGGCACAAAAAAGAAGAAACAGCAGAAGAAGGAGAAAGAGAAGATCGATCCGGTAAAAGAAGATCCGAAAGAAGCTGTACAGCCTGAGCAGGATAACGAAGTGATTAAAACAGAAGATCCGGAACCTGCCGAAGCACAGGATCAGAATGCGGAAAACGCACAGGATCAGGAAGCTGCAGAGGCAGGTGCGTCTGATGGAGGAGAAGCATCGCAGGCGCTTTCCGGCTACAGGATATCCGCAGATGTCTTCAATCAGCTTTCAGAACAGAAGACGGAAGTCACCTATGTGGAACAGGAAGTCAATGTCCGGAAGACAGAGATCGAGGATAATACGGAAGAAAAGGAAAACGAACGCCGCATGATGCTGCTCTTCACCGGCATAGGCGCGGCCGGGATGGTTACCTGCGGAGGCGCATTTGAAGATATTTCTTTCCGGAAGAGGCTTCGGAAACGGAAATCCGGAAAGAAAGAAAATAAGGAGAACTGAGCACTATGGAATTATCACCGCTGCAGACGATTCTTCGTACCATTGCCGCCGCGGCAAGAGTGCCCGTGATCGTCATATTGATCGTTTTTGTGGCTTTTTCCCTGTTCTGCATCGGATGGATCATCGTCGAAGGGATAAGGGAACGGAGGCATCTGAATTATGAGCTGGCGAAGCTCCTGGATGAAATGCGGGACCGCGGGACAGAACTCCGCGCCTGCATCAATGCCAGCGGCCTTCTGGAAAGACAGAAAAACGCGCTGACCGAGCTGACCTGGCATCCGAAATTCAATAAAGAGATGCTGCTTGCGCTGGAGGACAACCTGATCGAGAAAGAGCAGGCGCATTATGACCGTATTCAGAAGTCTACGGAACTTGTTTCCAAGCTTGCGCCGATGTGCGGACTGCTTGGAACGCTGATCCCCCTCGGTCCGGGGATCATTGCGCTGGGTAACGGCGACACCCTGACGCTGTCCCAGTCCATGCTGACGGCATTCGATACCACGATCGCCGGTCTGATCGCAGCCGGTATCTGCCTGACGATCCATACGATCAGAGCCCGCTGGTACAAGGCATATATGCTGGATCTGGAAACGCTGGCAGACTGTGCTGTGGAAATCATGGGGGAGAACAATGAGCAGGACTAACAGAAGGATGGCAAGAAGAAATGCCAGAAGGCAGGCATCGGAAGACCTGAATCCCATGAATTACATCTCCAATCTGTCGGATGTGATGCTGATCTTCGCGGTAGGCATCATGCTTGCGCTGATCCTGCACTGGGAAGTACCGGTGGGCGAGATGCAGAACAACGAAGAGAATCAGGGACAGGATGTGGTGACATTCACGGATAATGACCTGGATGCGCAGCAGGAGATCCCGGATGATGTCGTTCCGGCGGGAAATGTGTATTTCGATAAAGAGACAGGCACTTACTATATCGTAAGGGAATAGAGTGCGCTGTTTAAAAAGGTGAGCACTGAGACAAAAGCGGAAGCTGTGCAGGTCCGGTCTTCTGCTTTTTCAGCCGGGACAGGAGTAAACGGCAGGGCGCGAACAGGAGAAACGATATGAGAATGAAAGAACAGTATAGAGTCCTTCGTAACCTTATATACTTTGCGGCATATTTGATAACGTTTTGCGCGCTGCCGGTCTTTGCCGTTTCGGCAGGCACTTCTGTCTCCGGCTCTTTTCCGGCACAGTCCGGGAAGGATGTTGCAACGATCCGCTATTATACGAATGCTGACAGAACGGAATACGCATTTGCCGACTTCACCTACGATGCCGGTTCAGGGACGTATTCCTATTCGTTCAGCGCGCCGTATGACGGATTTGCGGCCAGCCAGGCGTCGGAGAACGTCAGAGAAGAATATACCGGAAATGCAACGGTCATTGCCGAGTACTTCAATGTGAATAAGTGGGACGGCGCGGTGGATGTGTCCTGGTATGATGAGGAATCCGCGGAATTCTATATTGATACGCCGGCGAAGTTCGCGGGATTCGCAGCGGTCGTGAACGGGAGCGTGGACTGCGAAACGAAGGATTACCATATCAAGGGGGATCAGGGTTTTATAGAGTGTGTCGTCGAAGACGGCAGTCTGCCCGGCGGAGGAACCGGACCGATCCATAAAGCGCCGGTCAGGCATGACTTTTCCGACCGGAAAGTCATTCTGACCGCAGACCTGGATATGGGTGGTACCGATGGAGAGAATATCAATCATTACGGCAATAATGATGAGAGTAATCAGTATTCGTATCCGAACTGGATGCCTGTAGGAGGAGAATATCTGGCGGATCCTGCAGATCCTGAAACCATGGTAAATGCTTCCTTTAACGGGATCCTGGACGGAGGAGGGCATCATATTACAAATCTCTATTGCTACAGATACAGTTATGCCGGCTGGCATTATGCACAGGGGACAGGATTGATCGGAAGCATGGGAGTGCTTCAAAAAGAGGAAACGCAGCCATCCGTGAATCCGTCCATTAAAAATCTGTCACTATCCGGGTATGTTTACGGAAGAAGAATGGTCGGCGGCATCGTCGGTCTCTGCGGCGGCGCTTCCAATACGATGGGAGAGTCCGCAGCCAATGTGATTACACTGGAGAATCTGGCCAGTCATGTATCAGTTTATAATACTGACTCCAAAGGCATCGGCGGGGTTGTCGGAACCGCTTATGTAAAGGACGGAACGATAGTCAATTGCTATTTTGACGGGCTTGTATCGACCACTTACGGTTCCACGGCAGGAGGAATCGTGGGCGGCAATGAACACATGAATGTTTTCTGCTGCTACTGCAGGGGAAGTATCGAAACAAGTATTTATAAGCATGGAAGAGGAATCGGCGGCACGGGAGACAGCCCGTCGGATTTTACCGTGGACAGCTGCTACTACCTGAAGGGCTGCGGGGATGATACCGATTATCCGGGCTACTATACCTATAATCTGCCGCCCAGCGTTTCTGTGAATGTTACGGAACTGACGGATACGCAGATGAAAAACGGGATGCTGCTGAACGGTCTGAACAGGAACGGAAATGCCTATGCGGCCGGAACAGACGGCTATCCGGTGCTTTCCTGGGAGACGGGCTCCGGCACGGGATCCCTTACAGTAAATGATCCGGATGGAGGAACGGTATCCGCTTCCGCTGAGGGAGCCCTTCCCAACGGGACAGTCGTATACCTTTCCTGTGAAAATCATCCGGGATGGAACTTCCGGTATTTTACGGTCAATGATGTACAGATGACCTCGGACTGCGTAACAGTAAACGGAAATACGGTCGTGTCCGCTTATATGGAATCGTCCAAAGCAGGGACGCTGAGGATATCACACAGTCCTTATGTAGATATTACGGTCATGAAAAACGGAACCGTTTTCGATGGAGAAACGTTCGTTAATGTGACGAATGCGGAGGTGAAGGCGGGGGATTCCATCTACGAGGAAGATGTACTGAAAGTAAACGCCGTCCTTAAAAGCGGTGTTGTTCCGGATGATGACAGCATGGATTTTTCTGCCGCTGCCGGGATGGCAAACCCCTTCTCTTATCATTTTGCATATACCGGGGAAGATGGAACAGATTCCATCAGTCCTGTATTTACAGTAGACAGCAGGATCAATGGGGATGATGTATCTCTGGTGCTTGAAGTAACTGCGCTGACGACACCGAAGATGTGGAAGTCTCTGGCAGATACTTCCTGGTATGACAGCAGCAGAAATACCTTTACTTTGACTACGGCAGCACAGCTTGGAGGGCTTGATGTCCTGGTCGAGGAAGGTAATGACTTTGCGGGTAAGACGGTTGTGCTTGGCGCAGATATTTCCCTGAAAAACAATGACGGTACAGCCGGACTGAGAAGCTGGGACGGAATCGGTGCTGCAGGAAAAGCGTTTGCCGGTACCTTTGACGGCGGAAATCATAAGATTACTGACCTGAACGGCAGAGGAAAAGGATTGTTTGCCTATTGCGCAGGATCCTCTTCTTCAAACCCCGCCTCTGTGAAAAACGTATCTGTTTACGGAAAGAGCAGCGGCGAAAGTGCCTGCGGTATTGCCGCGCTTGCAAAATATACGGCAATATCCGGATGCAGCAGTTACATAAATCTTGAAGGCAGCGGATCGACCAGCTTCACGGCGGGCATACTCGGAAAGGATGATGGAAACTGTACAATTGATAAATGCTTCAACTATGGAAGCATGACCGGTGTGCAGAAAATCGGAGGCATTGCAGGAAGTCTTAAGTCTGGAAGCACAGTGACAGATTGCTTCAATTACGGAAAAATCACTGTTTCCGACGCGGG
>CAMOZZ010000050.1 GCA_946631165.1 uncultured Lachnospiraceae bacterium
GTAGGTGTTTTTGAAAATATAGCCAAGTCCATAAAAGGGATTACGAAACCGGAAGGATATGAAGTTAAGGAAATTCAAGATATTGTGGGATTTACGGCAAAGAGTAAAGAACGCCCGGACATCGTGGTAATACTTAACGAAACTTACTTTGACATGGATCACTTGATAGATTTCAGGACAGATGTGTCTTACATGAAGAATTACGATGCTTTGGACGCATTCAAAGGATATGCCACAGTTCCTATGGTTGGAGGAGGAACAAATGCCAGCGAATATGAATTGTTGGCAAGTAATAGTATGACAATTCTGGATACAACAACACCTTTCAATGATATGAGTCTGGAAGGATGTAAGAATATTGCAGAATACCTGAAGAAGCTGGGATATGCTACCATGGCGGCACATTCAGAATCTTCAACGAATTACCACAGGAGGGATGCATGGAAAGCCCTTGGATTTGACGAGACGCATTTTAAAGAGGACTTTACTAATCTCGATTATTACGGGCAGCGTTATTATGCAAGTGATTCTTCTCTCTTTGAAAATTTCAAGCGTTTTTATGAGGAAATGCCGGAGGATCAACCGAGGTTTGCTTACCTGCTCACTATTCAGAACCATGGAGGCTGGGATTGCAATGCCTTTGACAAGGATACCGTACATATACAAGATAATAATGGTTTATCGGAATATGAACAGCAGATTAATGAATATCTCACCTGCATAAAACAGACGGATGAATTCATAGGAGAAATGGTGGATTATTATTCCGGTCTGGATCGAAATGTTATTGTTTATATGGTTGGGGATCACGGGCCATCGTTATTAACGGAATGGGATTTAGGAGAGTCCGATGATATATACTTGAAAAAGCGTCAGGTCCCGTATTTTATATGGAGTAATCAGGGAATTGAGAATTTCGACCTTCCGAAAAACAGGAACGTTGACATGTGTGCATTGACGCCGTTAACTCTTAAAACGGCTGGTCTGCCGATTTCTCCATATTATGCACAACTTATCCACCTGTCGGAAAATGTACAATGTATTACTGGTATGATTATTCCCAGCGAAGCGAATGGCAGCGTGAATACCTATATTGATGCTGCCGGACAGACACAGGATATCTATAGTGGAACCGAAGAGGCAGATCTTGTCAGGAGATATTTCTACATGGAATATAATCGGCTGCAGAAAAAGGGAAGGATGGACGAGCTGTTTGATCCTTAAAAGAAAAGCATAGAAACATACGGGATAGATTTCTTCGTTGACAGCACATCGTAAAACCATGAAGAAGGCAGTAATTGATTTGTCTGAACGCGACGTGGAGAGGACAGTGGATTGACTGAGAAAAGAAATTATGGAATAGATCTGCTCAGGATTATTTCCATGATCATGATCGCATATATTGTCACGTTTAAAGGGGTGGTGGTGTGGAAGTGGATTGCAGTTAGTTTTTATAAAAATCGCGCGTTTCAGGGTGAGGATCCTTCGTCGCTGCGTTCCTCCGGATGACAGAGCATTAAAACCATATATGAAGTTAAATCCATTACCGCATTAAAACAATGCGGTTTTTTGTCATTGTAATATGCAATATTTTCATGTTATAGTAATATTAGTATGGGATTACATATTCCTTTCAGCTTCTTCATATGAAACGGCAGACCAGACTATGAACGACCTATAGTCCATCAGTAATGTTTTTGCGAATATGCGGGCAGGCATTTTCAGCGCTTCGAATGATAAAGGAGTGTTACCTATGACAGAACCGGGAAAAAGAATCTCATCTTTCCGTCATTGCAAACCAGCTGCGATCCGGCATGGTATTGCTATTGGCTTCATTTTGCTGCTCGCATTATTTTTCTCTCCGTCATCGGCCTTCGCCGAAGACGGTCCCAAGATCGTTCGTGTCGGCTACTACGAAAATGAAGTTTTCCAGGAAGGCGCGGAGGAAGGCGCGGTAAAGACCGGCTACGCCTATGAATACTACCGCAAGCTTTCCGAATATACTGGCTGGAAATATGAATATGTCTACGGCGGATTCGGAGATCTCTATCAGATGCTTCTGGATGGGGATATCGACCTTCTCGCCGGCCTGGCCTGGAGAGAGGAGCGTGCTTCCCTGATCGGCTATCCGGATGAAGTCATGGGCAACGAATCTTATTATCTCGTAAAACATGATGACGACTTTAATACTACAGCGGATCCCGCGACGCTGAATGGCTGCAGGATCGGCGTCCTGGACAGCGCGATGGTCGGTGTTCTGAATAAATATCTGGAAGACCATCATGTAACAGCAGAGGTTGTCACCTACGAAGACAATATGCCGCTCTTTTCCGCCTTTGATACGAAGGATGTGGATATTCTGGCAGTGGAAAGTGATGGTGCCCGCGGAAGAGATCATGCGGAAGTACTGGGCATTTTCGGCGCGTCGGATTACTATCTCTGCGTCAACATCAACCGGCCGGATCTTCTGTCGGAACTCAATTCCGCGCAGGCGCTTCTGGCGGCGGAAGAGCCGAACTATCTGAATTCCCTCCGTGTAAAATACTATTCCGTCAGCGTTACGGCGCGGGCATTTTCCCAGAAGGAACGGGAATGGCTCAGCACCCATAATATGCTGCACGTCGGATATCTGAACAATTACCTTCCGTACAGCGATACGGATGAAAACGGGAACGTGACTGGTATCCTTCGGGATATGGTTCCGGATATTCTGAAAGCACTTGGGATATCCGATATAGATGTGACTTTCAGCGGGTATGACAGTTATGATGACCTGATCGAAGATATGAGCGCCGGTGTGATCGACGCTGCATTCCCGGTGGGTGGCGGACTTTATTATTCCGAAGAAAACGGCATCTATCAGTCGAATGCCGTTGTATCGTCCCCTACGGCAATCATTTTCAAGGGAGAATTTACCGATACGACGACGGCCAGTTTTGCTGTCAACGAAAATAACCGGATGCAGCTGTATTATGTAAAGACGAACTATCCGGAGGCAGAAGTCGTTTTCTTCCAGTCTATAGAGGAATGTCTTGAAGCCGTGCTTTCGGAAAAAGTCGGATGTACGACCCTGAATGGGCTGCGCGCGAACGAAATCCTGCGGAACAGGAAATATGAGGATCTTCTGACCCACCAGTCAAATTATAACGACGACCGATGCTTCGGTGTGGAGATCGGCAACGAAGGCCTGCTGAAGCTGCTCAATCGCGGGATCAATGTGCTTGGCAATGATTATGCACAGAATGTTTCTTATCGCTATACAGAGGGACTTTCTTCTTACGACTTCCTGGATGCGTTGAGAGATCACATGGGGATTTTCGGCAGCATTGTTCTTGCGATTGCAGCGCTGATCATTATTCTCCTGGTGCGTGACTCGAACCGGTCAAAAAGAGAGATTCAGAATAAGGAGACCGCCCGCGTTGAACTGGAGAACAGGATCTCCCTGCAGGAAGAACTGCTGGAACAGCAGAAGAGGCGGGAACAGCAGGATAAGATGATCACAGCGCTGGCATCGGATTACCGCTGTGTCTACCATGTGGATCTGGATCAGAATGACGCGGTTTGTTACAGGGCGGATCCGACAGATCACGAGCATACGCCAGAGGGTATTCATTTTCCGTATCTTGAGCGTTTTACATGGTATGCGGAGAACTGTGTCGCGGAAAACTACCGGGATGGTTTCCTGCAGTTTATTGAACCCGGGAATGTACGCAAAGCCCTGGAGACGGAACCGATTATTGCTTACCGCTATCTTGCTCAGCGGAGCGGGAGAGAATACTATGAGATGATCCGAATGGCGGGCGTGCGTCATGCGGAAAACCGCGAAGATCATATCGTGCATGCAGTTGGCCTCGGTCTGACAGTCATTGATACCGAAATGCGCGATACCATGGCGAAGAATCAGGCACTTATTGAAGCGCTGGCAGCGGCGGAAGAAGCCAACAAAGCCAAGACTGCCTTCCTGTCCAGTATGAGCCATGAGATCCGTACACCTATGAACGCGATCATCGGCCTGGACAGCCTCGCGCTGCGGAATGATTCGCTTCCCGGGGAAACGCGGGAATATCTGGAAAAGATCGACGGTAGTGCGCGCCATCTGCTTGGATTGATCAACGACATTCTTGATATGAGCCGGATCGAGTCCGGACGTCTCCATATCCGCAAGGAAGAGTTTTCCTTCAGCGGTATGCTGGAACAGATCAATACAATGGTCATGTCCCAGTGCAGTGAAAAAGGGCTTCACTATGAATGCAGTGTTGTCGGCGGCGTGAACGATTACTATATCGGCGACGATATGAAGCTCAAGCAGGTGCTGATCAACATTCTTTCCAATGCTGTTAAGTTTACGGAAGCGCCCGGCAGCGTCACAATGACAGTGGAGCGGACAGCTGTATTCGGAGATCATTCTACGGTGAAATTCACAATCAAGGATACGGGTATCGGCATGGACAAGGATTTCCTGCCGAAGATCTTTGACGCCTTTACCCAGGAAGACAGCGGCCGGAACAGCAAGTACGGCAGCACCGGCCTCGGAATGGCTATTACAAAGAATATTGTCGAGCTGATGAACGGTACGATCACTGTGGAATCGGAGAAGGGCGTCGGTACAGAATTCAATGTCGTAATCACGCTGACGAACTGCCTGCACCCGGAGACTGCCGAATCCTATATTGATCCGGGTGATATGTATATCCTGGTGGTGGATGACGAGGAGATCGCGGCAGAGCATGCCAGAATCGTGCTGGACGAGGCCGGTATAAAGGCAGACACTTGCCTGGGCGGAAAGACAGCGCTTCAGATGCTGGAAGTGCAGCATGCCAAGCACGAGCCTTACAATCTGGTGCTGCTTGACTGGAAGATGCCTGATATGGATGGCCTTGAAACGGCCAGGGAGATCCGCAGGCTTTATGACAAAGAAACAACAGTTATCATCCTGACATCCTTCAACTGGGATGAGATCATGGACGAAGCCCTTCATATCGGTATAGACAGTTTCCTGGCAAAACCTTTGTTTGCGTCCAATGTCATCCATGAATTTGAACGCATCGCGCACAGGAACAACATGAGTCTGCACAAGGAAAAGAAACGGGCAGACCTGAAGGGCAGGCATATCCTCATGGCGGAGGATGTGATCATTAACGCCGAGATCATGAAGCAGATCATTTCGATGCGTGAAGCGGAGATCGATCATGCGGAAAACGGAAAAATCGTTGTTGATATGTTCACAAAGAGTCCGGAAGGCTATTATGACGCGATCCTGATGGATGTGCGTATGCCGGAGATGGATGGACTGGAAGCAGCGGAAAAGATCCGGGCGCTTGACCGGCCCGACGCAAAAAAAATCCCGATCATTGCCCTGACAGCAAACGCGTTTGACGAGGATGTACAGCGGTCGCTGCAGGTGGGCATGAACGCGCATCTTTCCAAGCCGGTAGAACCGGAACATCTTTACAGAACGCTGGAAGAACTGATCTGGGAAGCCGGTCAGGATAGGGAAAAAACATCCTGAAAAACGTAAATATGTAAAAAAGATGTTGTTTTTTCCTCTGAGAAATGTATTATAATAAGTATTTGTTGGACATTTGTTGGACACTATATGTTAGTGTATGTTCAAGGAATTGGCTGACGCGGGGCTGCCCGCTTTTTGGAGTACATCAAATATTTCGGATTCAGTCGTTCCCAAAGTATATTGTGATCGGTTCTGCAGTCCCTGATCTGTGACGTTTTGTTTGACGATTCATGGTTTATAATGATTGACAAACAGGGACTATGCCTTTTTAAAACGTTGCCGCATCCGTTCGATGCGAGGAGAGCCATGCATGAGAAAACACTTATTTAATATTATATTGGTAATTGTACTGCTTGCAGGGCTTGGTCTGCTTCTGTATCCTTCAGTCGCAGACTACTGGAACTCCTTTCATCAGTCCAGAGCAATCGCGACCTATAATGAGGATATCTCAAATCTGGATACAGATCAGTACAATGAGATCATTGATCAGGCGAAAGCCTACAACAGAAATATCGCAAGGACCGGATTGAAATGGCTCCTTACTGATGCTGAAAAAGCCGAATATGAGAACACCCTGAAAGTCGGTGACAGCAGTATCATGGGAACGATCGATATCCCCCGGATCAATGTTTCCCTTCCGATCTACCACGGCACGGATGAAGCGGAGCTGCAGGTCGGTATCGGACACCTGGAGGGGACAAGCCTTCCGCTGGGTACGGAAAGCTGGCAGGTGAGCGGCAAACGGCGCAGAATAGGAAAGGTTACAGATCCGAACGACTGCAGCCACTGTGTTCTTTCCGGCCACAGAGGCCTGCCGAGTGCCAGACTGTTCACGGATCTCGACAAACTGGTCGAGGGAGATACATTCACATTAACGGTATTAAATGAAACTCTTACATATGAAGTAGACCAGATCCGTATTGTTCTTCCCGAGGATCTGAGCGATATCAGCCTGATCCCCGGCGAGGATCTCTGCACACTGGTCACTTGCACACCTTACGGTATCAATACGCACAGGCTTCTGGTACGCGGTCACCGTATCGCGAACCTGATGGGAGACGCTGCGGTGTCCATGGATGCGACACAGATCAATACACTGTATACCGTACCTTTTATCGCTGTACCAATTGTGCTCCTTCTGCTGATCGTGACATTGGTGATCACGAACAAACAGATCAGGCACAGAGACGCCTACCGCAATTCTGTAAAGAACGTAAAGATGACCCGGTATCTTAAAACGGTGGAGAAAGAGGATTCCGAGGAGGTTGACAGATGAAACTGAAAAAAGCGATTATTCTGCCGGCGATCATGCTGGCCGCAGCGCTGCTGTTTGCAGGAGCAGGGACAGCGAAAGCGGAGACGCTTGATTTGAAAAAGACGATCTCGCTGAAAGTGAATCCCGGTCCCGCGTCGATGACAGAGCTGACAGCTGACAATGTGACTGTAGCGGTCTACAAAGTCGCGGATGCGAAGGAGGACGGAGCCGGCGGAATCGCATTTACTGCAAGTTCCGGCGTGACATTCAGCAAACCGGTCGATACCTATGAAGCGATGCAGGCGCTCGACAATGCAGCCTGGCAGACGCTGGCGCAGGATGCGGCGAAAGTTGTGCTGGGTGAAAGTTCCCCTATCAAAGCCGAAGCTGATATGACAAAACTATCCAGCGGTCTGTATCTGGTGGTTGCTTATGGCACAAGCAGCGGCCTTGTCACCGGGACAGATGCCAACGGGAATCTTACCACTTCCGCTGTGATCGGAGATTACACCTATTCCTGGCTTCCGTCGCTTGTCGCGCTCCCGACTACTGTTGCGGAAATGGGTCCGGATGGTGAAACACCGAATACTTCTACCGGCGACTGGCAGTACAGCATTACAGCGACACTGAAGCCTTCAGCAGTAGAAAACGCAGATGAGTTCGGCGATCTGTATATCACGAAAGTGCTTCCCATTTATGAATCAACATCGGAGGTCACATTCGTATTCAGTATCGTTGCTACTGTAGAAGGCCAGGAAGAACCTGTCTATGATGATGTTTGCTCCCTGACGTTTGATTCGAACGGACAGAAGACATACAGAATCCTGGACAAGATTCCGGTAGGCGCGAAAGTTACAGTCACAGAGGTCTATGCCGGAACAAGATACCAGGTCGATGGTACTGCTGTACAGACTGTAACGATGAATCCCGGAAATAACGGTGTTCTGGAAGTTACATTTAGAAACAGATATTTACCGATTCATCATCACGGCAACGGTATTCTGAATGAGTTCAGCTATGACAATGGCTGGCATCTGACCCAGAATTAGAAAGGAGGAACGCATGAGCAGAAAAGGTTACGTATTGGCTGCAGTTGCTGCATTGATGCTGTTCGGCTTCACGCTTCCTCCGGCCATGGCTTACTTCACATGCTATACAGAAGCAGAAGGCGTGAAAGCGGTACATTTTTCGGATAGTACGACATTCGAAGAGCCTGAAGTCCAGGATTGGGTTAAGCATCTTAAGATCACGAACAGCGGAAAAGGCGCTGTGTTCGTGAGAGCCACTGCATTTGCGGGAAGCAAATATCAGAAGGCGCTTGTGTATTCCGGAAAAGGCTGGGTAGAAGGGGATCGCGGATACTGGTATTATGTGAACCCTGTAGAACCCGGAGATACAGCTGAGGAACTTCTGGTCCAGATCAATAATGTGCCGAAGGATGAAGAGGTACAGAATGGCGATTCGTTCAATGTTGCAGTAGTCTATGAAGCAGTCCCTGCAAGATATGAAGAAGACGGTACCCCGAAGAAATACAATGATCCGGAGCTCTGGGAACAGGATCTGATCGTCGTGGACGAGTAAAGGAGGAGACTTATGAAGAAAAACAAAGGCTTCACCATATCGACGCTGATCCTGGCCGGAGTTGCAACTGTGCTGCTTGTAGTGGGAGGCATCAGCGGTGCAAGAGCCGCACTGCAGTTTACATCAAGGGTCTACGAAGTACCGCTTGCCATGGAAGAGATCGGAATCGGCATCCTGGAAAACGGCGAACCGAGAGATTTTGATACACTGCTGCTTGATCTGATTGATGAAGAGAATGGCGAAGAAATCAAACCCGGCGTTGCATATGCTGAGAATGTGGATGTAACGAACAACGGAGAGATCGAGGAATATATCCGTGTGATCGTTTACAAATACTGGCGTGATTCAGCGACCGGAGATAAGAACACAGCTCTTGATCCTGCGCTGATCATTCCCGAGGATCCGGTAAAACATGGCTGGATTCATGACGAAGCACAGTCAACGTCGGAAAGAGAAGTATATTATTACTCCACGCCTGTCAAGAAGGATCAGGTACTGGATCTGTTCGATACCATTATGATCGACGAGGATATCGTAGATATCGTTTATCAGACAGACAAAGCGGATGCAAAGGGCAACCTGATCACTAAGAATGTCTATGACGATAAGTACTTCGGTATCAAAGTTGAGGCTGCCGGTGTACAGACACACAATGCTGAGGATGCGATCCTCAGTGCCTGGGGCGCAGAAGTGGATATTTCCGAAAACGGAACACTTTCACTGAAAGAGTAAGGAGGGAGACGAATGAAAAAGACAATTGCAGTATTCGGCTTTATCCTTACGATGGTGATGCTTCTCGGGTTCCACTCGAATGTTTTCGCCAGCGGCGCGGATGACGATACGCTGATCGGCTCGAAGAACATGAAGTGCACCTTTGACGGCAAGAAGCTGGACAGCGATCTCGGCTCGATCATGGATCTGGTTAACCAGATGCAGCCCGGAGACAGTGTTAAGTTCGATATTGAGCTTATCAACAAGTATGAAAAGACAACTGCGTTCTGGATGTGGAACAAGGTTATCAAGAGCTTTGAAAAGAACAGCCCGGCTAACGGCGGTGCTTATACCTACATCCTGACCTACACCGGACCGGACAAAAAGACGAAAGATATCTACCGAAGCGATACCGTCGGCGGCGAGGAAGTCTCGAATAATCGTGAAGGTATGCAGGAAGCGACCAGCAACCTGGAAGATTATTTCTATCTGTATTCCCTGAAAAAGGGAGAGAGCGGACTGGTAACGCTCGTTGTTAAGCTGGATGGTGAGACCCAGGGAAACAACTATCAGAACACCCTTGCAGATATCGATTTCCGTTTTGCCTGCGAGATCGAAAAGGATGATGATACCAACAAAAACAACAACAATCGGAACAACAGAAGAAATGTTGTAAGGACCGGTGATGATTTCAATTATCTTCCTTTTGCCGCTGCATTTGCGGGAAGCGGAATTCTGCTGATGCTCATTCTGTTCTTTACAAGAAGAAAGAAGGGAGGAGAGGATGCCAATGCGTAAACTGATGACGGCCCTGCTCCCCTGCATCGTGCTCGGTATTGTAATGCTGTTCGGCTTTACCGCGAAAGCGGAAGCTGCCACATACAAGTACAAAGTAACGATCCAAGACGGACTGTATGGTGAAGTGAACAAACATGAAGTCTCGATGGATTACAATGAGCGTTGGAATCCGAATGATTACAAAGTCAAAGTCAATAATGACAAGTATTATTTCAAAGGATTTCACATCAGCGGTATTGAAGGTATTGTAGGCGCAACACCGATCACGCAGGATACAGTATTTGTAGCCACCTATGGTATCAAAGGAAGCACCGTTTCGTACTCGATCCATTATCGTGATGCGAATGGGAGAGATCTGGCGGACAGCCAGACATTCTACGGAAACGTAGGTGACAAACCGGTTGCTGCTTATCTGTATATCGAAGGCTATCAGCCGCGGTATTATAACATTACCCGTACGCTGACAGATGATGGTGACAATGATTTTATATTCGTGTATGATCGTGTAACAACTACAACAAACAATAATAACAACAATAACAATAACAACAATAATACCAATAACAATACGAACAATAACACGAATAACACAACAAACAATACTACAAACAATACCACGAACAACACCACAAATAATCAGGAAAACCAGAACAATCCGGCAAACGCTGAACAGAACCAGCAGCCCGCTGAAAATGCCCCTCAGGCAGGAAATGAAGGCCAGGCTGAAAACGGCGGACAGGAAAATGGACAGCAGGCGGCTGCAGAACCTGATGAACAAGTGGCTGAAAATGAAGGCCCCGGAGAGATCCTGGACGAAGATGAACAGGTCCCTCTGGCTCAGAATCCTACCCAGGAAGCGGACGATAGTACAGCTGTCGGGCAGGGAGAGACCAACAAACATAATTCCTGGATCGCATTCGGTATCCTTGGACTGTGCTTGTTAGGCCTGATCATGCTTGTAGTATTCTTCAGAACGAACCAGAACAGAAATAAGAGAAGATAATCGTACATTATGAAAACGAGGTTTAATGAAACTGAGTATGTGCCGGAAAAGGGCAGGGCATGGCTTCCTGCCCTTTTTTGCAATATTATAGGGATCGCAATTCCGGTCCTGGTGATTGCGTTTATGGTTCCGCTTGCATTACCGCAGATCAGGGGACAGCTGACGTATAATATTGAGACGGGAAGCATGGAACCGGAAATACCGGTCGGATCTATGATCATTGTCGAAGCTTGTGATCCGGGCGATCTGGCGGAAGGTGATATTATCGCTTTTTCTGCCGGAGAATCTGTCGTTGCTCACCGTATTGTATCGAATAACGTGATTGAAGGAAGAATCGAGACAAAGGGTGATGCGAACGAAGAAAAAGACTTTGAACCGGTGGAATACAGCCAGGTGATCGGCGTCGTGTCGAAGGTGATGCCGGGAGCCGGGCTGGCGATGAATTTTGCGACGTCCGCAGGCGGACGGGTATGTTTGATGGGAATGATACTGTGCGGCGTGCTGTTTAATGTGCTGGCAGGAAGGCTGAGGAAGCTGTAAAGTGGAGCAAGCCTGTCATCCTGAGCTTGCCGAAGGATCCACCGCGAAAAGGCCGCGGTTTTACTGAAACCGATAGTGCCAGGGCGAAGATCCTTCGTCGCTTAGCTCTTCTTGATGACAGCTTTTGATTTCTTATCAAAGGGAGAGGATGTTTTAATGCAAACTAAGAAAGATTTCACAAAATCCGATCTCGCGATCTTCATATCCTACATTCTCCCTCACAAGAAGCTGTTCGCGATCGACATGCTTCTTTCTGCTTTAATTGCAGCAATTGACCTGGCTTTCCCCTACATCACCCGCAAAGCCATGAACACCCTCCTCCCCGACAAACTCTACACCACCTTCTTTATCGTCATGGGCACCGTTCTGGCTGCCTACATCCTTCGTGCCCTTTTCCAGTATTTCATCACAGTCATCGGCCACGGCTACGGCACGCTTGTTGAAGCAGACATGCGCGCGGACGTCTTCGCCCACATGCAGCGTCTTTCCTTCAGCTTCTTTGACAAGAACCGTACCGGCGTCCTTCTCGGCCGCGTCACAAATGATCTCTTCGAAATTGTGGAACTTGCGCATCATGGCCCGGAGAACATCCTTACCTGCACATTGACGATCGTTGGTGCGATCATCATACTCCTGTTTATCAACCCGAAGCTTACATTGGTTCTGATTGTGCTCCTGCCGATCGCATTATTCTATTCCATGCGCCAGCGGATCAACATGCGGAATGCAAATGTTGAAGTCAAGAAGAAGACCGGTGAGATCAATGCCGCCATCGAAAGCGGTATTTCGGGCATCCGTACTTCAAAAGCTTTCGCAAATGAGCAGTCAGAGGAGGACAAATTCGCTGTCGCTAATGAGAACTTTAAGCGCAGTAAAGTCGGCTATTACAAAGCCATGGGCAAATTCATGGGCGGTATGGAAGCCACGATCGGACTGATGCAGGTGGCCGTTATTGCAGTAGGCGGTGGAATGATGATGAACGGATCGCTGAATCTGGTCGATCTGCTTACATTTACATTGTATGTTTCCACATTCACATCCCCGGTCCGTAAACTCACCCAGTTCATGGAAATCTACACACAGGGAACCGCCGGTTTCTCAAGATTCCTGGAGATCATGCGCACAGAGCCGGAGATAAAGGATGCGCCGGATGCGATCGATCTTAAGGATGTCAAAGGAGAGATTACTTACGAAAATGTTTCCTTCCATTATAATGACGGGACAGAAGTGCTGAAAGACGTCAATGTGACCGTCGAGCCGGGCAAAACGCTGGCGCTGGTCGGTTCCTCCGGCGGCGGGAAGACGACAATGTGTCATCTGCTTCCGCGGTTCTATGACGTTTCCGCCGGTGCTGTAAAGATCGATGGGATCGATGTCAGGAAAATATCGCAGGAAAGTCTGCGAAAGCATATCGGTATCATCCAGCAGGATGTATTCATGTTCGCCGGAACGATCATGGAGAATATCCGTTACGGCAGACCGGATGCGACAGATAAAGAAGTGATCAACGCAGCGATCAAAGCCGAAATCCACGATGAGATCATGACGATGCCCGACGGTTATCATACATTTGTAGGAGAGCGGGGCGTAGTGCTTTCCGGCGGACAGAAACAGAGGATCTCTATCGCGAGAGTGTTCCTGAAAGAACCGCCGATCCTGATCCTGGATGAAGCGACGTCCGCGCTGGATTCTGTTACGGAAAGGAAGATCCAGGACAGCCTGGATATGCTGAGCGAAGGCCGGACATGCATTATCATTGCGCACAGGCTTTCAACGATCAGGAATGCGGATCAGATCGCGGTCGTCGAACATCAGGGGATCAGTGAGATCGGCAGCCGTGCGGAACTGCTGAAAAAAGACGGCGTCTATGCAGCGCTTGAACGCGCACAGGAGATTGTCGGAAGGTCTGACTGAGAGCAGCGCTTGCAGCAGAAATGCCCATAACAGATTGCATAAAAACAGGAGTGAACGTTCACTCCTGTTTCTTTTGATGCTCTTTTGCAGTTCATCGTACAGATTCATAAAAGAGTCCACGACCAGAGACTGCTGCGTTGGAGACAGCTTCCCGATCTTTTGCGCAAACATAGAATCCTTGTTTTCCGGACCTGCGCCGAGGAGGATATAATCGGCGGAAGTGTTCAGCGCGTTGCAGATCTTAATGATCGTGGGGATAGAAGCGCCAACCATCCCGCGTTCGAGATCCGAAATATATTGTTTGGAGGATACCAGAATATCCTCCGCCAATTGCTCCTGTGTGATATGAGCGGCCGTCCGTGCTTTTTTAATACGGTGTCCAATCTCAAGAAACAGAGGATTAGGTTCTCTGGATATTTTTTTCGCAGAATCAGATTCAGATCCGCTTAGAGAATCAGAATTTGATTCCGGATTAATTCTGCCATTGTTATTCATAGTATTTCCTGCCCGAAATGGAATAAATAATAGGCACACACTTATTTAATTATATGCTTCGGACTGTCTGTTAAAACCGCTCAGCATTGATCGCCTGACCGGCGCGGTGAATCAGATTCTTTCCCTCAAAAATAATAATTGAAATTCTCGGGATTTAGTTCTACAATAAGGAAAACAATTTTTTATTAAGCCGCTGCGGCACCTTGCAGCATAAGGCGGCAGAAAGAGGGTTTAATCTATGGCGTTAGAACTTGTTCGTCCCGAATCGATGGAAAGAATCACCACCCCTGAACTCGCTGAAGCTTATATCGCTGACCAGATCGAAGGCCTGAAGGCGCAGATCGGAGACAAGAAGGTCCTTCTTGCTCTTTCCGGCGGCGTGGATTCCTCTGTTGTCGCTGCTATGCTCATCAAAGCTGTCGGCGACCAGCTTGTCTGTGTACATGTTAACCACGGCCTGTTGAGAAAAGGCGAGCCTGAGCAGGTAATCGAAGTTTTCCGCAATCAGCTGAAAGCAAACCTGATTTATGTTGATGCGACCGACCGTTTCCTTGACAAACTTGCCGGCGTGGAAGATCCTGAACAGAAGCGCCATATTATCGGGGAAGAATTTATAGACGTTTTTGCTGAAGAAGCAAGAAAACTGGAGGGCGTGGATTTCTTGGCCCAGGGAACCATCTGGCCAGATATTCTGGAAAGCGAAGCCGGTGTCAAAGCGCATCACAATGCCGGCGGCCTGCCCGAGGATATCGCTTCCAGATTTGAACTCTGCGAGCCCGTGAGAATCCTTTTCAAGGATGAAGTCAGAATGGTCGGCAAGGCACTCGGTCTGCCGGACAACATGGTCTATCGCCAGCCGTTCCCCGGCCCCGGACTTGGCGTCCGCTGCCCCGGTGCGATCACCAGAGACAGACTGGAAGCGGTCCGCGAATCCGACGCCATCCTGAGAGAAGAGTTCGCAAAGAACGGTCTGGAAGGGAAAGTATGGCAGTATTTCACAGTCGTTCCGGATTTCAAATCTACCGGCGTGACAGACGGCAAGAGAACGTTCAACTGGCCCTGCATTATCCGCGCGATCAATACAACGGATGTTATGGAAGTTACAGTTGAGCATCTGGAACCTGCGTTCATCGATCATCTTGTGAAGAGGATCACGACTGAGGTGCCCGGAATTAACAGAGTGCTGTTCGATTATACACCCAAGCCCCCGGCCACGGTGGAGTACGAATAAGAAAACGCCCGAAAAGAAGTCAGTATTTATGCGGGTTCCAAACAAATTCCGTTAAGTG
>CAMOZZ010000051.1 GCA_946631165.1 uncultured Lachnospiraceae bacterium
GCCGAATGCCAGCGTCAGCGCGCAGGATGCGATGAAAAGCCCCATCTTCCTTCTCTGGGAGACCCAGTATTCTTCATTGACCTTTTCAATGTTCTCCAGATCGTACATCAGATCCGCGCAGTTCTGATACCGGAGCGAGGGGTCCTGCTGGGTACATTTCAGGATGATCCGCTCAAGACCTCTCGGCAGCTTCGGATTGATCTGCCGGATGGGCTTCATTTCATACGGCGGAAGGCTGGGATTGTGTCCCGTAAGCAGATGGTAGAGGGTAGCGCCGAGACAGTAGATATCTGTCCTTGCGTCCGTTTCTCCCATGCCGCCGTACTGCTCCGGCGCCGCATAGCCTCTCGTTCCCAGACAGGAAGTGTCGCTTCCTTCGGATCCCCGGTACTTATACTCTCTGGCCGTACCGAAGTCCAGAAGCATGATGTTCCCGTCGGGCTTCAGCTGCACGTTGTCGGGCTTCATATCCCTGTAGATGATCGGAGGGACCCGGCTGTGCAGGTAAGCAAGCACATCGCAGAGCTGTTTTCCCCATTCCACGACCCTGCGCCAGCGCTGAGGGCCTTCTTCCTTCAGCAGCTTGGCAAGGCTGACGCCCTCGATGTAGTCCATGACCACAAGAAAGCTGTCTTCATTATCGATAACATCCACGATACTGGGAAGGTGCGGATGATTCAGTCTCTTTAAAATATTTGTTTCCGCGATCAGGCCCTGGCGCACCACTTCGAAGCTCGTTGATCCGTTCTTTCTGACCTCTTTGATCGCCCAGGTCTTGTTCGCTCTCTCATTCAGCGCCAGATAGACCACGCTCATTCCGCCGTGGCCTACCTCATGCAGTATTCTGTATTTGCCGTCTACCAGTGTTCCGTTCTCAAGCATTGCAAGTTCCCCCGTCTTAGGAAAGTGTCTTGATCAGAATGGCGGAAATGTTATCCGTCTCATTCCTTCTTTTGATCTCTTCCACACTTCCGGCAAGTACACTTTTCATCTGATTTTCATCGCGCATCCTGGAGGGTCCGAAATAAGCGGAGAGCTCTCCTGCGCTTAAAACATGCCTGAATCCGTCACAGCAGATCAAAAAGACCATTCCCGGCCGAAATTCTCCCATAAAGAAATCGGGTTCCGTGTAATCGCTTGCGCCTATGCACTGCAGGAGGATATTCCTTCTGCTGTCCATTTCCGCCTGCTCCAGCGTCATGTGTCCGAGATCCACTTCCCGCTGGACAACGGTGTGGTCGTGCGTGAGCTGGAACAGATTGTTGTCTTCTACCTGATAAACACGGGAATCCCCTATATTAATAATGTAGTATTTATTCCCAATAAACAGGATCGCCGCAAGTGTGGTCCCCAGCTGGAAACCGTTCCTTGCACCGTATCTGGAAATAGCTTCGTCCTGTTCGTCCACGATCCTCTTCCAGTCATCTCTTAATCCGGTGGGATCAAACCCGTCGCGGATCAGTACCGGAAGCTGGTCCCTGAACCATCCTGCCATTGCACGCACCACCTCTGCGCTGGCAAGCTCTCCCTTTTTCAGTCCTCCCATGCCGTCACACATAACGGCAAGAAGCACTTCTCCCATGGAGGTGGATGCCTGCATCAACAGCATGGAATCCTGGTTCGTGGATTTCTTGATTCCTATATCCGTATGATGTGCTGATAAAAAATGCATCTGTCTGCCTTTCAAGCGGGACGTGACGGCCGCAGCGAACTGCGGCCATCACGGTCATGATTATTTACAGGATACGTACGTCAAATTCTTCATCTGCCAGTACCAGAGAATCTCCGGTATTCAGTGTAATGCTGGCGTTCGGTGAGCACTTGACACCGTTTACATAGGTTCCGTTTCCGGAACGGAGATCGACAACGCTTACTTCACCGTTGTTGTTCACCAGCTTGCAGTGTGTACGGCTGACGTTGCTGTTGTCTTCGATGCAGTAATCCACTTTGCGTCTTTCTCTTCCGATCACAAAGCTGGCTGCACTTACAGTGACTCTCTCGCCGGTCTTCTTTCTGGTGATCTCTGCATAAGGAGCACTGCTCAGGACAGTGGTCTCGGAGGCACCGGTAAACAGAACGCCTGTTTCTCCTGCGCCGGGCTGCAGCACACCGGTAGCACCGATGTCTTCATTTCTGCCGGGTGTCGGATTATATACGACAGGATCCTTGGGTGCGCTTACGAAAGGATCGTTCGCCTGCGGCTTGGGCGGTTCGGGCGGATTGTAAGGAGCATAGTCATCAGCCGGTGACTGTTTCTTCTTTCCGGAAAGAAGAAGCACGATCAGGATGATCAGGATGATCACTGCTGCTGCGGCAATCGCGATCAGGATCATGGGATTCATGCCGGCGGGTTTTGTCTCCAGGGTACCTGTCGCATCCTGCAGATCCTGCGCTGCTTTATCAATGGCTGCCTGGTCGCCGCTTGTCAGTGCGCTCTTCGCACTCTCAAGGGCTGCGCTCATCTTTGCATAGCTCTCGGTCGTGAACTCATCCGCAGATTTTCCTTCGGCGGCTGCAATCGCTGCTTCCAGTGCGGCTGTGTCGATCTCTGCCTCAGTTTCCACTATGGCTGCTTCTGTAGGTGCTGCTGCCTCCGTAGCGGCTTCTGTTTCGGCAGCTTCGGTCTCTGCGGCTGCTCCTCCCTCGTCTTCGCCTACTTCATCATATTCGATGTTCAGGGCGATCAGGCTGGGGATGATCTCGGATACGTCTGTTGCATAGCTGTAATCGTCCATTTTCAGGCAGCTTACGCCGACAACATTTCCATTGTCATCCAGTACAGGGCCGCCGGAATTTCCGCCGGTAGTGATCGCGTCATGCTGGAAGTAAAGAATATTCTTGTAGCCCGCTACGTTCAGGGAAGTCTTGGGGTTGTTTACGCGTCCGCTTGTGACGGTAACGTCTTCCATGGTGAACTTGTCAGAGCTTCCGGTCTCAAAGATCTCATTGCCATAAGGGAATCCCAGGGCAGATACGACTTCGTTGGTCTCTACATGCTCTTTTCTGAGCGGCAGTGTAGAATGTCCTCCGATCGGCTCTGCAACGGTAAGGATCGAGAAATCCAGTTCCGCGTTGCCGCTCTTTTCCTGCGCCGGAATATAAGTTCCGAAGGAAGGTACGATCTGGATGACCATATCCTTTTTCCATTTGTTTCCGTAGGTCTGTGCCATAGCCTCTTCAAGAGAGATGGTAGTACCGTCCGCTGTCGTAAAGGTATCTTCCGGGATGATGTGTACGCAGTGGTTGCAGGTAAGCAGTGTGTTCTGGTTGATCAGGAACGCGCTTCCTGTCTTGATGGCAGCGAACTGACCATCACGCAGAATACCATAGCGGATGCAGACAACAGCATTTCTTGCATCCTGAACGGCCTTGTTCGCCGAAGAGGTGGCGTGTGCCGAAGGGACCATGGCAAAGATCATCGCCAGTGCAATGACCAGTGCGGACATGCGCCTTATCAAGGCGGATTTCATTGTTTTTCTCATTTCCTTCCTCCGTTTTATCGCTTTGTGCGAAGTTTTTATATAAAGCATACGCTTTATTTCATGGGTTCATCATAAATGTTATGACCGGCCTCATGTCATGGATCTGATAAAAGGACATTATGTCGGGATAAACGGTACCGTCCTCTGCAGAAAACGTTTTCAGCCGCAGTTTCCTGCGAATACAGGTGGGTGGACTATCCCGATAGTATAAGACCATTCTACGATAACAGATTATCTTTTTCAATCATTTTTTTCGTATTTATTAACTATTTTTCATACTTTTTTTAATATTTATTTTAACGAAAATTAATTAAAAACAGGGCAAAAATATGACATGTAAAGGAAATCCGCACATAAAAAACGGGCAGCCTGTAGGCTGCCCGCCGGTTCTATATCTTACTCTTCTTCCTGTTCCTGGCCCCCGCCTTCCTCCGCCGCCTGCGTTGTCTCAGCGGCTGACGTCGGCTCCGTCCCCTCCGGCGTGACCGGGACCACCTCGATGCCCTGCGGCACCGGTCCGTAGACCTCCTTCTCCCTCACGACCTTTTCATCCGTGAAAGTATAATTCTCAAATACATGGCCGAAGTAATCGGTCTTCAGGAAGCCGGACATATAGTTGATCTTGTTCCGGACGATCTTCTTGATCCTGTCAACATAATCATCCGGCACCACCGTGGAATCCGTAAGCGGCGTGAACTCGCCGTCCGCCGCGATATAGGTTCCGAGCTCTGTCTTCCAGTCATAGCTTAAGTTGAACATCAGCGGCTCCGCATCCGAGAACACATCTCTGCCGGGGAACAGCCTGGAATCATATTCCGTGCCGAAGAGGTTCGACAGCGTAGGCAGGATATCGATCGCGGATACCGGCGTATTCACGACGATCGGATCCATGGACTCCAGCGCGCCGCTCCAGATGATCAGCGTATTATGGTCTCTGTGCAGATAATCCACAACATCATAGCCGTAAAGTTCCGACAGATAAGGCATGTTTCCGAGTGCCGCATCATTGTCCAGACCGTAAGGGAAGTGATCCGCTGTCAGGCAGATGACGGTATCGTTTGCCTTGCCGGCCGCTTCAAGCTCATTGACCAGCCAGGTCAGACCGTTCTCAAGTTCCAGGTTGGCCGCGATATACGCCTTGACCGGCTCCGTATATTCCATATCCTTGACGGCATCCCAGTTCTTCCTGGCCATCGCATTCGCATCATAAGAATAGGAAGAATGTCCGCTGACGGTCATATAATAAATATTGAAAGGTTCCTTGTCTATGAAGTCGGGCAGCGTCGCCTGGAACATTTCCAGATCGCTCTCCGGCCACTGCTTGGTGATCTTATCCTCCAGGCCGTTTCCATAACCGGTGTAGCCGTCCGAATAGCCGAACGTAAAGTGCGTAGTATCACGGTGATAATAGGTGTAATCGTTGTTGTGATACATCTTTCCGTAATACCCGAGACGGTTCAGCTGCGAGCCCATCGTCATCAGGTTATGGAAATTCTCCGTATCCATCATGGACTTTCCGCCGTCTGTAGGCAGCATGCCGAAGATATGCTCATACTCTCCGCCTGTAGTACCGGCTGTCGCCTGCATATAGTAATCCGTGAACTTGATGCCGCGGTTCGCAAGCCTGTACAGTGTCGGCGTCAGATTCTGATCGATGATATCTCCGGAAAAAGCTTCCGCCGTGATCATGATCAGGTTCTTGCCCTTGAACAGACCGGTGTATTCATTCTGCTTGGAAGGCGTCAGAGAAGCAACATAGGAATCCAGTTCCTGATCTGTTCCGGAAGCGGATTCGGCTAGTGCGGCAAAATCGATCTTCAGCGCATTGTCACCGTAGACAACGGGGGCCGCTTCTTCCGTCTCTTCCACTGCGGCAGTATCTTCCGTTTCAAAGGAGACCTTGTTGCCGAAGATATTATTCCTGACCTCCAGCCGGAGTCCGGTATACAGACCGAAGTTGCCGACCGCGCTCTGGAAATCATATTCTTTTCTGTAAACACGTCTGGTGCTTCCGTTGATCAGGACGAGCAGCCAGGTAAAGAAGAAGATACCGAGCACGACAAGCACGGTGCGGATCCTTCTCTTTATACGGATGCGCTTGGCAGGATCGATCCTGCGGAACAGGATCGCATACAGAAGGAAAGGCAGCAGGAAAAGGAAGAGATGGGACAGGCCGCTGAGACTGAATACCAGCCGCACGACATCGCCCATAAAGCCTCGCACCACGCCGCCGGCGCCGGCCGTGACCGTATTCAGATCATAAAGGACCTTGAACTGCAGATAAACGAAATACTCTACAATAAAAGGGATCGCCATCAGGAAGATCAGGATCGACCTGGCGATCCTGTTTTTCTTCGGTTTCAGGAAAGTGGTAAAGAAATAGGCGATCAGCCCCCATGCAATGGAGTACAGGAAAATATAGAAAAAGGACAGCCCCAGGGGCGTTCGCGTGGTCGAGAGTTTGAAAACGATCTCATAATAGAAGATGATGAATCCCATGAAATATCTCGAGATCACATTCTTCCTGTTCTTCGGACGCCATTCGTGCCGTACATGCTCGACAGTGGCGGCCGCCAGTGTCACAACAGCTTCGCTGATGAATCCCCAGACGAACAGCGCCATTTCCTTGATCACGGTAGCTGCGCTGCGGACAGAGACTTTTTCTTCATTATCAGTGTCGTTTGTGCCCATATTTTCCCCTTACTTATCCAATGGTTCCGATGAAAGATAAGACATCTGCCAATCTTATATACCGAAAAATCCGGTGCCTGTTTTCTCACTGAAAACGGGCCCGGGGATATCAGAATAATCTAAGTTCCGGACTGCATGTCTGAAATGCCTCCGGAATTGTGTTTACTTTGTCATAATAGTACAAGATATAGTATTTGTCCAGTATTTTCAACGGACGGCATTGCTTATGACATACTTTTCAGGAGCTGTTTTGCCTCTTCATACATGGCAAAACGTTTCTTCATAAAATCCTTATTGTAAGGAAGCCTGCTGGCATCCGTGTTGTGTTCAAGATCCGCCAGCTTGATCTTTCTCGCGACCGGATCATGCGCCAGACTCCCCACGTAGGCAAGATAAGGCGTATCATGGTCTCTTGTCAGAAGCTTTACGATCCGGATCACTTCTTCCGAAAACCCTTCTTCCAGAAGATCCTGTTCCGTATAAGGCGTATCCTCCAGCACATCATGCAGCAGCGCTGCAGTAACGGAGATTTCATCATCCATCGATTCAGCCAGATGGAAAGGGTGAAAAACATAGGGGACCCCTCCCTTGTCATACTGGCCTTTGTGCGCCTCATAACAGAACTTCATTGCTTTCTTTGTCATATCCGTATAAATCATCTGAAAGCATCTCCTTACGGAACCGGTGAATCGTTCCGTTATTATCATACGTCTGCATGAACTATTTTTCAATGACAAATGAATCTTCCTGTTAATATTTCGTTCCCTGTATTTTTCTGCAGCAGAGGATCGTTTTCACCCGCCGGTGCGGCAGTGTTTCCTTTCTTGACAAACAGGTTGTATGTGCTATCATAAATTAGTAAATACTAACCATCATATATATATACTAATGTATGTTTGGAGTTTTTAATAATGTTCATAGAAATACGGAATATCAAAAAAGCCTACGGCACAAAAGACAACCGTGTGGAAGTCCTGAAAGGCATAGACCTTCAGATCAGCCATGGCGAATTTGTGATCCTGCTCGGCCCGTCCGGTTCCGGCAAATCGACCCTTCTCAATATCATCGGCGGCATCGATTCCGCCGATTCCGGAGACATTATCATCAACGGGGAGAAGATGGCTTCCATGAAGGAATCAAAGCTTACCGCCTACCGGAGACGGCATCTCGGCTACATCTTCCAGATGTACAATCTGATTCCCAATCTCACCGTCCGTGAAAATATAGAAGTCGGCGCTTATCTGGGAGAACGGCCGCTTGACGTGAACGAGCTTCTTCATACGCTCGGCCTTTACGAACACAGGAACAAGATCCCGAACCAGCTCTCCGGCGGACAGCAGCAGCGCACAGCGATCGGGCGCGCGATCGTAAAAAACCCGGACATCCTGCTGTGCGACGAGCCTACCGGCGCGCTGGACTACAATACTTCCAAAGAGATCCTGAAGCTCATTGAGACCGTGAATCAGAAATACGGCAATACGATCATCATGGTGACGCATAATGACGCCATCAAACAGATGGCTGACCGCGTGGTGCGTCTGCGTGACGGAAGGATCCGGGATGAAGTCAGAAATGAAACCAGGATTCCCGTGCAGGATCTTGAGTGGTAACGGAGGGACACATGAAAAATCCGCTGAACCGCCGCATTATCCGGGAAATCCGTGAAGGTTTCGGCAAATATCTGGTCATCTTTATCCTGATGACCGCGTCGATCGGCTTCGTTTCCGGTTTCCTGGTCGCGGATACTTCCATGATCACGGCTTATCAGGAAAGCTTTGACCGGTATAATATCGAGCACGGACATTTCCGCGCGGCAAAATTTCTGAATAAAGCGCAGAGAAAGTCTGCTGAAGCGCTCGGGATCACCCTGTATGACTTATTCTATACAGACAGGAGCATGGATAACGGTACTGTTCTGCGCATTTATAAAAACAGAGACCGGATCGATCTTGTCTGCCTGATGGAAGGCCGACTTCCGGCTGCCGCCGGGGAGATCGCGCTGGACCGTCTTTACGCAAGGAACAACGGCATTTCTGTCGGAGACACCTTATCCTCCGGCAGCCGCAGCTATGTCGTCACGGGGTTCATTGCCCTCTCCGATTACAGCGCTCTGTTCGCTGACAACAACGACGCCATGTTCGATTCCGTGAAATTCGGCGTCGGAACGGTATCTGCGGAAGAATTCGGCACCTATACGCAAAGCGAGCTCCTGCCGGTCTACGCATTTATGTATAACGACGGCATTCCCGAAGAGGAGTATGCTGAAAAGGACAAATCAGAGGATCTTCTGGAAACACTGGCAAAGGAAGTAAAGCTTAAGGATTATACGCCGCGGTATGCCAATCAGGCCATTCAGTTCACAGGAGAAGACATGGGCTCTGATAAGGCTATGATGATCGTCCTTCTCTACATCATCATCGTGATCATGGCTTTCGTATTCGGCGTCACCATAAAGAACACGATCTTCCGTGAAGCAAATGTCATCGGAACGCTCCGGGCTTCCGGCTATACAAAAGGGGAGCTGCTCCGTCATTATATGACCGCCCCGATGCTTGTCTCTCTGATCAGCGCCGTGACCGGCAATATCCTGGGATATACCATATTCCGCACAGTCTGCGCCGATATGTATTACAACAGCTACAGTCTTCCGGCCTATGTGACGATCTGGAGCATGGATGCTTTTGTGCTGACAACAGTCATTCCCCTGCTCTTAATGACAGTCATCACCTGGCTTCTCCTGGTAAAGGCACTGTCGCTTTCTCCCCTGAAGTTCATTCGGAGAGATCTTTCCGGAAGGAAACAAAAGCTTTCATTTCCTCTGCCGGCCATTCTTCCTTTCATGACACGCTTCCGTCTGAGAGTCATTTTCCAGAATATAGGAAACTATCTGGTGCTGTTTGCCGGCATTACGTTTGCAAATGTTCTGCTGATGTTCGGGATGGGACTGCCGGAGGTGCTTGACAACTATGACCGCGAACTGACCGGAAACATCATCAGCAATTACCAGTATATGCTGACGCTGCCGGTCGATATGAATAACGGGGATCACAAGCTGTCATCCATGCTGTCCATGATGCAGTTCGCCAATGCTGTGGAGACCGAAAACGCAGATGCCGAGAAGTTCAATATCCATGCATTGCAGACGACATGGGAAAAATACCGGACGGAGGAGATCACGATCTACGGGATCGAGGATAACAGCCGGTATCTTCCGCTTGATGTTTCCGGCGGGCAGATCTATGCATCGAGCGCCTTTGCGGAGAAATACTATCTCTCTCCGGGAGATACAGTGACGCTGAAGGAAAAATATGACCCCGATGAATATTCCTTTACCATAAACGGAATCTATGATTACGAGGCCGGCATGGATCTGTTCATGAGCCGCGGGACCATGAACCGGATCTTTGATGAGGACGCGGACTCCTTCGCGGGATATTTTTCAGATACCGAGATCACGGATATAGATGACAAATATGTCGGTTCCGTTATTGATTTCGAAGCGCTGACAAAGATCAGCAGACAGCTCCGGGTGTCCATGGGCGGCATGATGGGAATGGTGAACGGTTTTGCCGTGATCATTTTCCTTGTACTGATGTTCCTTCTCTCAAAGATCATCATAGAGAAGAATGCCAATGCCATCTCCCTTACCAAGATCCTTGGATATACAAATTCAGAGATCGCCGGATTGTACGTGCTTTCCACATCGATCATTGTTGTGATCTGCCTGCTGGTCAGCCTGCCGCTGGTCTATAAAGTGATCGTGGAACTGCTGCATTACATGCTCCTTCTGGAAATGACCGGATGGCTTCCCCTTTCCCTCGGGAAGCAGGTGTATTATAAAATGTTCGCGCTGGGATCCTTATCCTACGCGGTCATCGCAGTGATCGAGTACAGAAGGATCAGCAGGATACCGATGGATGAAGCCCTGAAGAATGTCGAATAATCTTTCCGGCACGCCGACGGCAGTAAATGCGGCGCAGAAAGGTGTAACTATGAAAAGAATCGCTCTTGTATCTGCTCTTATACTCTCCATGATCGTTTCCGGCTGCGGTATGATGGGCAGTTCGCAGTCTTCCGGGAATATTGCGCCGGAAACCGCAGCAGAAACAGAGACTGCCGCGGAAGCGGAATACGTTCCTTTTAAAACAGATCCGGATGCACCGGACAAATCCGAATCCGTCCATGTGGAAGCAGACGCTTCCGGACGCCCGAAAAAGATAACCGTGGAAGCAACACTGAAAAATCCCGGAAACGGAACGGATATTCCGGATACCACGGATCTTTCCGAAATCAAAAACAGGGAAGGGGATGAGGAATATACGCTGAACGGCAGTGATCTTACCTGGGAGGACCACGGCGGTGATATTAAATATGAAGGAACCTCCTCAAAAGATCTCCCCGTTTCCTTAAAAGTCTCCTATTATCTGGACGGGGAAGAGATCCTGCCGGATGATCTGGCCGGGAAGAGCGGTCATGTAAAGATTCGGTTCGATTATGAGAACAATACGACCGAAACGGTTACCGTAAAAGGCGCCGAGTATCAGGTGCCGATTCCTTTTACCGCCGTGACAGCTGCTTTCCTGCCCGCTGATTCCTTCTTCAATATCAAAGCCGAAAACGGAAAAGTCATGAAGATGGATGACCAGGCAATCGTCATGGGCGTCGCCCTTCCCGGTCTGAAGAAAACACTGCGGCTGGAAGCCTGGGAACCTGCGGAGGATATCGACATTCCGGATTTCGTGGAAATAGAAGCGGATGTCACGGATTTCTCTCTTGATTTCACAGCCACCATGATCACGAACGGGCTTCTGGAGGATCTGGAGGAAGAAGATCTTAATGATCTTTATGATATGGCGGACAGCATGGATGATCTGACCGATGCCATAGACGATATGACGGAAGGCACTGATGAACTGTACGACGGTCTCGGTGAGGTGCAGGACTATCTCGACAAATACGTGGACGGTGTTAAAGCGCTGGATAAAGGGATCGGATCCCTGGCAGACGGCGTCTCGGAAATGAGCAGGCAGAAAGAGCAGCTCTCGGCCGGCGCGGACACCCTTGCGAACGGACTGAAAGAACTCTCGAACAACGTGAATTCCCTCAGCGCGGGAAGCAGCGGCAGTGAAGATCCGACAGAATTGCTGAAAGCCATTAAGAACCTGTCTGCGCAGGCGAAAGATCTGTCCGCTCTGATCGAAGCGGCCGACCAGGACCATGATGAAATGGTTCAGTTTACGGAAGATGCCGCTGCCTGTGTTAAGAAAATGAAGAAATCACATAAGAAAGCAAAGAAAACACTTGCGGAAATCGATCTGAAATCCATCGAATCCGATGCAGAATCGCTTGCAAAGAAACAGGCTGCTGCCGCAGTGGGCGATGCACTTGCCGATTCCGGCCTTTCCAAAAAGCAGATCAAAAAGATTAAGAAGAAAGTGAAGAACAGCATCGATCTGTCAGGAGTAAGCGATGCACAGGCCGCGAAACTGAAAAAAGCAGCAGATCAGCTTTCTGTTCCGAAGATCTCTGTCCCTGCAATCAGCTGGGATAAAGAGAAAGCGCAGAAGCTCCTGAAGAAAATGAACAAACAGATGACTATTATTATTTCCTGTTCCGACGGACTGCTCGGGATGGCAAAACAGGCTGCAGCGCTCGGACAGACACTGTCCGGACTCAGCGAAGGCGTCAATGCACTTTCTGAAGGAAGCGATCAGCTGGCATCGGGCGTAAAAGCATTCTGTGAAGGCATCGAAGCGATCGATACCGGTACCGCACAGCTGAAAACCGGTTCCGGACAGCTTGCGTCAGCCGGCGGAAAAATGTCGGACGGCATGGGCGAACTGAAGGACGGCGTAAAGGAAATGTCCGACGGCCTGAACGATTTTAAGGAAGACGGTCTGGAGGATCTCAAGAAGACGGCCGGTCCCGAAATGAAACGGATCGTCAATACCATAAAGGCGCTGAATGAATCCGATAACGGATACTTCAATTATTCGGGAATTCTTCCCGGTAAGACCGGAGAAGTAAGATTCCTGATCGAGACGGAGGAAATAAAAAAAGACTGACAGAAGTCTCTGAACAGTCCATAGAGTAATTAAAAGGAGCGTGCCCGCGGGCACGCTCCAGGTGTATATATAAATATACTAGGGGGATTAGCAGACTCCCTGTCCTACCATTGCGTCAAGGATCTTCTCAGCAGCGGCAAGGTTTGCACCGGCGATCATATCGCCTTCTTTGCCGTACTTCTTGGCAGCAGCGGTGATGTTACGATAGATGTTTGCCATGACAACATGCAGCTTCGCGTCTACTTCCTCAGCAGTCCAGGAAAGCTTCATGGCGTTCTGGCTCATCTCCATCTCAGAGCAGGCAACGCCGGCAGCGTTTACAGCCTTGGAAGGAGCTACGACATAGCCGTTCTCTACGAAGAAATCAACAGCTTCCTGCGTGGTAGGCATGTTGGCAACTTCGATGATGATCTTGGAATGGCCTTCTTCGTCGATCCGATGCGCATCCTCGATGCGGATATCGTTCTGTGTTGCGCAAGGCATGTAAACATCAGCATTTACGCGGCCCCAGGGCTTCTCGCCGGCATGGAACTCGCAGCCGAACTTGTCAGCGTAATCCTGAACCTTATCTCTTCTGGAGTTACGCATCTCAACAAGATAATCGATCTTTTCGGGGGTGGTGATGCCTTCGGGATCATAAATGTATCCGTCAGGACCGGACAGGGCAATGACCTTTCCGCCGAGCTCTGCGATCTTCTTGGAAGCGCCCCATGCAACGTTGCCGAAACCGGACAGGCAGAAGGTGGTTCCTTCGATGGTCTTTCCAAGATCCTTGAAGAGCTCTTCGGTGAAGTATACAGCACCGAAACCGGTCGCGGTGTCACGTCCAAGGGATCCGCCGTAAGGGACAGCCTTACCGGTCAGAGCGCCGTTCTTGAACTCGCCGACGATTCTCTTATAGGTACCGAACATGTAGCCGATCTCCTTTGTGCCGCAGCCAAGGTCTCCGGCAGGGCTGTCAAGATCGGGACCGATGTAACGATACAGCTCAGTAATGAAGGACTGGCAGAAACGCATCAGTTCGTCTTCGGATTTTCCTTTGGGGTTGAAATCGGAACCACCCTTGCCGCCGCCGATGGGAAGGCCGGTCAGGCAGTTCTTGAACATCTGCTCGAAAGCAAGGAATTTCAGTACGCTTAAGTTAACAGTGGGATGGAAACGAAGTCCGCCCTTGTACGGTCCGATCGCGGAGTTGAACTGTACTCTCCAGCCGCGGTTTACATGAGCCTGGCCCTGATCATCTACCCACGGTACACGGAACTGTGCGATCTTCTCAGGCTCACAGAGTCTTTCAAGGATTGCAAGATGCCTGTACTCTTCCTCATGCATCTCGACCAGGGGTCTTAAGGACTCGAGCACTTCACGAACAGTCTGCATAAATTCTTTTTCAGCACCGTCCTTAGCTTCTACTTTTGCCAATACCTCATCTACGTATGACATTTCTAATCCTCCTATAGTCAGACAATTGTTTTGTTTTGTAGCGGGAAATCTCCCGTTTGCCTGCGTTAACAATATAAACCTCATACACCAAAAAGTCACTATTTTATCAAAAGTAAATAAGGTAAAATAGTTTTAATATTTAAGAAAATATTACACGGTTTTATCAGTTTATCATCATCACTGAAAGGCATCTGTGAACAATTCCCGCGGCCTTCTTTTTATTGCGCTTGCATCATTACTTTATGTACTTTATAATGGGGCAGAAGATAAGGGGGATCCTATGCACAAATATTTAAGAGCAATAGGTTTTAAAAAATTTATCAGGAAAAGAGATATCCGGAGCCTGATCAATCTTTCCGTCAGCGACCCTGTCCGGTCACTTGCGCTTGGGGACGAAGAGGAAAGATATGAATATTTTGACAAGGCTTTCGGAAAGCATTTCGGTCTTCGTATTTTCGGTTATTATGAAGAGAACGGCCGTTTCAATACCGAATACTATTTTCCGTATTCAGAAAATGAAGTGATCTCCACAACGGAATACTGCAATATCGAACGCCATTCCGACAGGATTTCATTCGGCGGCATTGTGGAAGACAATGCGATGGGCGTTTCCCTGATCTTTCATCTTTCCAACGGAATCGATTTCATTCACCATCAGAGGATCAGCAGCGATCCGGTCCCGGTAAAGGGAATCGCCCTGAACGGCCTGTGCACCGAAGGGAAGATCCTTCTTCCTTTATATAAGACCGACAGACAGCTTGAAAAAATAAAGACGGCTGAGAAGAAAAGAGATCATCTGATCAAGAATGCCAGGAACGGCGATGAATCCGCCATGGAAAAACTGGCGATGGCGGATATGAATATTTTCCAGAATGTATCCGAAAGGCTGGCACATGAAGACGTCTATTCCATCGTCGATACCTGCTTCATGCCTTACGGTCTGGAATCGGATCAGTACTCTGTCATCGGAGAGATCCTGCAGGTCGAGAAGCATGTGAATACGCTGACCGGAGAAAAATGCTTCCGTTTTGTTCTGGAATGCAACAATCTCACGCTCTCAGTCATGATCAACGAAGATGATCTTACCGGAGAACCGGCCGTCGGAAGAAGATTCAAGGGTGATATCTGGCTGATGGGAAAGATCATGTATGATGAGAAACCCTTTCAGTGAAGCAGGAGAAAAAAAAAGAGGTTCCACATTTGTGAAACCTCCCTGAACAGCAGGGGTAGTAAGAGTCGAACTCACATTGACGGTTTTGGAGACCGCTGTTCTG
>CAMOZZ010000052.1 GCA_946631165.1 uncultured Lachnospiraceae bacterium
TGTTATTATCCTTTGACCTTCCAGCTTGCGGCCTCACGGCGCTCGCTGATAAAGCGCTTATAGATGCCATCCTGTTCCATCAGCTCCGCATGGGTACCCTGTTGGACGATCTTTCCGCGATCGACCACCATGATCTGGTCCGCATGCTCCACTGTTTTCAGCCTGTGGGCGATCATTATGACGGTCTTTTCCGCTGTCAGCGCCTGAATGGCCTGCATCAGCTCGTTTTCATTCTCCGGATCCACATTCGCTGTGGCTTCATCCAGGAAGATCACGGGCGCGTCCTTCATCATGGCCCGGGCGATGGAAATGCGCTGCTTCTCGCCGCCTGAGAGCGACGCGCCGCCCTCACCGATCACAGTGTCATACCCTTCCGGCAAAGCCATGATAAAATCGTGACAGCAGGCCTTCTTCGCCGCTTCGACCACATCCTCCATCGGCGCTTCCGGCTGTCCGAAACGGATGTTGTTCGCAATGGTGTCATGGAACAGATATACACTCTGGAAGACAAAGGAAAAGTTCTCCATCAAAGAGTCCATATCGTACTCTTTTACGTTTCTGCCATCCAATGAGACTGTGCCGGCATCAACATCCCAGAAGCGTGCCAGAAGATTTACCAGCGTGGTCTTTCCGCCTCCGGACGGGCCGACGATAGCGGTCGTGGTCTTTTCAGGAATACGGAGCGTCACTCCATCGATGATTCTGCGCTTGTCGTAGGAGAAAACTATATCTGATGCCGCTATGTCAGTGGTCCGGGGTGTGATCTGTTCTCCGGAGATATCCATCTGCGGTGTATCCAGGATTTCCTGCGCGCGATTAACGCTGACGTCGACTACTCTCAGAAGCGCTGAATAATTGCCTGCCGTCTCAAGACTGGCATTCACTATGAACGCAGAGATTACCATGACTACGGCGGTCAGCGCGTCCATGCTGCCATTCACGTAAAACAGACAGGAAAACAGCACCATCACCACACCTGTCAGCTTGGAGATCAGGTTCTGGACAGACATGTGAGGGATCAGGTCAAATTCCATATCTGTATTGATCCTGCTGTTCGCCGCGATGGCGTCGTTGAGTTCCCGGCTTTTCTGTCCGGTCAGGTGATAAGTCTTGACCTCCGCCATGCCCTGCAGATACTCCAAAACCTTTTCCACTAATCTTTCGTCGGCGTCGATCTTTTTGCCTGCGAGTTTTCCTGCTGCTTTCTGAAGCCATGTATTGGCATACAGGAACAATGCAAAGCCGACTGACAATACCAGCGCAATCCGCCAGTCAAAGAAGAGCAGCATGACAATGATCAGGCTGGTCGTCAGCATGCCTTCACAGACGAGCATGATCACGCGGGTCGCCACATTTTCCAGGTTTTCCATTACGTTCGTCGTGACAGAGGTAATCTGTCCCAGGCTGTTCTCATTAAAATACCCCATAGGAAGATACCGCATATGCTCCGCGATTTCCACGCGTTTCTTCGCACAGGTATCATACCCGCCCTCTGTCTGGAGCATAGTAGCCCTGGCCTTTGCAAGACCGGCGCCTATGATGGAGAGAAGCATGATCCCCAAACTCATCAGGATATCTTTTGTCGTTACGCTTCCTGCCAGAAGAGCACGTACCATCACGGCAATGGCCGGAATTTTCAGTGCTTCGAAGACCGCCTGCAGGATCCCCAGCAGTATGGAAGTCTGAAATTTCTTTCTGTTTTCATTTCCACAGAAGGCAAAGAATTTGCGAATAACTTTAACCATTGTCTCTCACCTCCATGTGTGCTTTCCACATCGTCTCATAGAGGCCATGACGCGAAAGCAATTCTTCGTGTGTACCGCTGTCATCGATCGTACCGTCTTTGATCACGTAGATCCGGTCCGCATCCACAATGGTGGACAACCTGTGGGCTATGACGATCAGCGTCTTGCCCCGGGTCAGCTTAGAAACGGAGCGCTGGATCACCGCTTCATTTTCCGGGTCAGTATAGGCGGTAGCTTCGTCCAGGATGACGATCGGCGCAGCCTTAAGCATGGCTCTGGCAATAGAGATGCGCTGCCGTTCGCCGCCTGAGAGATGTCCGCCTGAAGAACCGACCAGTGTATCATAGCCGTTCTCAAGACTCATTATGAAGTCATGGCAGCCAGACTGCTTTGCGGCTTCCTCCACCTCGGCATCCGTAGCATCCGGCCTGCCCAGACGAATATTCTCCTTTATGCTCATGTTAAAGAGGTAATTGTCCTGGGAGACGAATGCGATCTTGTCGGCATAAGCCTCCTGCGGAATCCGGCGAATATCCGTTCCTCCCAGTGTGATACTGCCGCTGTCCACGTCCCAGAGGGAAGCGATCAGGCGGGCGATGGTGCTCTTTCCGCTGCCGCTGGGACCCACGAGCGCTGTGAAAGACCCCTCCGGGATCTTAAGCGTCACGCCATGAAGGATCTCTTTGTCCTTGTAGGAGAAGTGTACGCCGTTCAGACTGAGGCTGTTCCCATCAGGTACATCTCCGGATTCCGGCCGCAGCATCTCCGGCGCTTCGAGAATATTCCTCACCTCGCCGAAGATCGTCCCCATGGTACGAATATCGTCTGAATAACTCATTAAGGTGATGATGGGAGTGATCACACCCACGGAGAGAATGATGATCGTAACAAAGTCCGCCGGTAAAAGGCTTCCTCCTTTAACGAGCAATCCGCCGATTGGCAGCACGGAAACCATTGTTGCCGGCATGATGACCATGGCAAAAGTAAACGGAATGATACTTGCGCGCATCCAGCAGATAAAGCTGCCTGCAGCCTCATAGGCATCGTGGACAAAGCGGTCATAGGAGCTCCTGGTTTTGCCGAAGACCTTGATGACCTGAATGCCGCCGATGTACTCCACCGCCGTATCATTCAGCGCTTTGGTCGCTGTCACGGTATGCTCGTAGAACTTTGCGCTGCCCGCCATCATGAACACATAACAGAACATGCCGAGCGGGACAGTTGCCAGGGAAGCCAGACCCATCCGCCAGTTGATCATGAAGATATAGACGAGGATGATGATCGGAATGAGAAGGTTTGCCGTAAACTCCGGTACGATGTGGGCCAGTGTCGTTTCGATGGAATCAATGCGCTCGATCAGCGTGTTTTTAAGAGCTCCTGAACTCTGTTCCAATACCACGCCCAGCGGCATGTGCGTCAGCTTCTCAGTGCATCGCTTGCGGATCTCCCCCAGCACAGCAAATGTAGCCTTGTGACTGGTGGCTGTTGAAAAAGCATGGCACAGGACACGGCCGACCCAGAGTGCCGCCATTACAGCGCAGCGCGTCAGGTAAAAGCCAAGCTCGCGGTTTCCGGCCATCAGTGCTTTTGCGATCTGTGTGACAACGAAATACGGCGCCACAGAAAACCCGACGCCGATGATGGCCAGAAATACGCTGAGAACGTACTGTCCTCCGTGATCCCCGGTCTGCCCCAACACCCATGCGATAGGCGAAGGGGATTTTTGTTTTGCTTCCATAAGCAAACCTCCTTGAAAATTGTTAGCTAACCGGCGCTGGTTAGCGTTAACTAACCACTATGCAAACGCATCGCCTGTCTTCATGATGGAGGGCAGGCGGTGTAGAAAGTGATATTATTCTTTTTTAATTATTGATCAAAAGCCCATCAGCTGTTTCCAGCCCGGAAGGAAAAACGCTTCAACCGTTTTCAGGCAGCGCAGCGCCTCTTCTATCGAATAATTATGGATGACCGGCTCAAACATAGCTGTTGTGTAAGCCGAGAGCAGAAGATGCAGCTCTTTGGGTTCCATGTCCCAAACTTCATATCCCTGACGCTTCAGCATCGGTATATAACTTAAGAGCTGATTCTGACGCTGTTCTGTTAAATCATGGAGGAAATTCTCATATTTGCTGCCCTTTGATTTTGCCAGAAGCAGGTGATATTCCTCCATGTTTGGATAAACGACCTCACGCATCATATCAATTTCAGAGTCGCTCCACTGTATATGCTCTTCCTGACTGACGGCATCTACATAACGGGCAACGTGAGCATCGATCCATTTGTTGATCCTCTCCACAGCCGGAGAGACGATCTGATCGAACAGATCCTCTTTATCTATACAATGCCGATAGATTCCGGCAGCCGTCATGCTGCAGCGCTCTGCGATACTTCTCATGGAAGCTTTATCGAATCCAACCTCCATGAACTCATCCCTGGCTGCAGCCATTACTTTTACATGCGTAGCTGTCTTGTCTCGCGGCATATCAAGTGCTCCTTCTAATGATAACAGTGTTAGCTAACATATATAAAAATACAACGGAATTCTATCTTTGTCAAGAGAAGAGTGACAGGCTTCAGGAATCCGTTCATCAGAGGTATTTTCCTGCATCCTTTTCAAGTTTCCGGTAATTCGGACAGTCAGCTTGATGTACCTCGAAAAACTTCTTCAGGCCTTCGTTCAGCGCTGACATTTCTTCTATGGCATTCATTGCATGGTCAGATGCGCAGATCTTCCCGATGACGGTGGTACACATGATCTTATAGACCATATAGCACATCCGCCTGTACTTCTTTCCGCGATAATCCTTGTCTGAAACAGGAAGGATCTCATGGCCCGCATTCTCAATAGCAGAGTATCCTTCGATATTGGCGTTGATGATCCGGTTCAGATAGTGCTTGTTGCTCTTGATCCGCTTCAGATTTCCGTCTGTGTAGTAGCAGGCAAAGGCTACCGGCGTCACAAATGCCGCATGGCACAGAAGATAGTCCCCCATATTCGGCTGATAAACCGCTTTCACCTTTGTCCCCGCAAAGATCTCCCGGATCAGCCGTTTATTGGAACGTGCATTTTTCAGCTGCCCGATCGTGATCTTATGAAGGGAGATGGAGACCACTCGATCCTTCTCTCTGTGTCCTGCTGCCATGCTGAATCCGAACATTACATTTTTGGTGGGGAGATTTTCGACGAACTCTTCCGGTGAGAGGTTATTCCCGACAAAGACGATGTTCTTAGAGCCATTGGCTGCAAGATCGGGTATAATGCTTTCGATCTGTGTATAACGCATCACAACGAAAACTGCGTCGTAGATATCATCTTTCTGCAGTTCCCGGATTACCGGCATCCGATATGTTTTCTTCCGTGGAGAGAAAATCGGATCAATGACCAGACCATTCTTTTCCAGCGTATCCGCCCATTCGCGCCGCGCCAGGATCGTAACATCTTTCCCGGAGGCGAACAGGTCAGCGGCCAGATTTGAGCCGATCACGCCGGCACCGATAACAAGAATTCTCATGCATCTCTCCTCCTTATTTAACCGTTCCTTTTTAATCCATTACAGCAAGTCTCTCAGGATGAGACGACCGGCATTGGTTAGTCATCTCTAATCTAACTTTATATTATATTCCATCCCGGAAATAAAGCAAGCGGGGATGTAAAGAAACGCGCTGATTCTGTACGATCAGATACTGCTTATTGATCAAAGCCTTCATGACAAGTTAACGCCCCGGCCTTCCGGCCGGGGCATCCTCTCTTCATTCCTGTCAATTGCTCGTATATTGTAGTATTCACATTCCCGGATATTTTACGAAAATACATCAGGAACGAATCTTATGTATCTGTCCCCGGTGTCTCACCCGACCGGCTGACTCAGCCAAAAAGCCTGTTGTCAACTCCATAGAAGATGACCGTTCCCCAGGTGCCCTTGATCCATCCTGTTTTTGATCCTTTTTTATATCCCAGATACGTCCCCTTCTTTCCAATATAGATTTTCTTCAGGGTAACCATATCGCCTTCGCGCAGGGTGAATGCCACCTTTTTGGATCCCGGCTTTTTATACATTTTGATCGTTTTCTTTGCGAAATACTGATTCTTCTTAAAATACTGATCGTATTCGTCTCCGGCCTTATCTCCCCTTGATTTGATGTTCACGATGTTCGAAACCAGCTTGAACTTCCCGCCTCTATATTTATATTTCACCGTATAACTGACCGCGCCTGTTTCACTAAACTGCGTAAAAACCGGAACGGTGATCATGCCGTAAGATACTTTGATCCCAAAACCAGGTTCATCAAAATCAACAGCATCTAAACTCCCTGCATATTTAAGAGTCTTTGTTTTTCTCTGATACAGATACAGCCTGTCATGATAGACTTCAATTTCTTCTCCGATCGTACGGATATGTAAAAATGTTTTATCCTTCCCGAACTGTATATAATCACAATGAAATCCGACTGGCCCGTCTTCTTTCAGATACAGCATTTTCTTTCCGTTGATTTTTACCGTTACACCAGTCAGAAAATAGCCGTCATAATGGCCCGTGACTGCAAGACTGTCATTTTTCCCGTCACCATTCCAGTCCAGCTTATTATTATTGGATGTCTGTGTGTACTTGCCGGACCGGTTATCAGCCGACCACTGCGAAACAATTTTTTTCTTAAATACAGTTTTTGTACCTGCAAAGGCAGGCTTCGGCAGCAGCACCGCCGCCATCAGCAGTAATAAAGTGCACGCCATTATTTTTACGTTTTTCATAGTCGTAATTACTCCTCTTCTTGGATAAAAATGTTCATTGCATAATCTTCCCGCAACTGCAGGCCCCGGCATCCTCTTCCGCTGTATGCATTACGCAGCCAGTCGGGAATCGGTGCCATAGAACAGATCACCAGAATAATGATCTTTCCCCTCGATCCAACCGTATCTGGATCCTTTATAGAAGCAAAAATATCTCTTTTTCGCCCCCACATAGATCCGCTTCAGTTTTACGACTTCATCTTTATTTATTGTATACGCGACCTTTGATCCTTTGACCTTTTTATAGAACTTAATCGTCTGCTTCGCTTTATACTTCCCCTTCAGGTAGTAATCATCATATCCATCATATTGCTTATATTTGGAACCAGGAGAAACAGCCGCATATCTCGATTTCAGCTTCAGTTTCCCTTTATTGAAAACAAATCTCATATCATACTTTATCATCCCCGTAAGACTGAACTGATCCATAAAACGGATCGTGACCTGCTTCCCTGTCGTCCGATATACCGTACCGGTCCACCCCAGCCCGGTAATATCCGCAGCCTGCACGAACTTTTTCTTTGCTTTGTTATAAAAGAGAATCCTGTCATAGGAAGAATCCATATTATCCCAGGACCCCCTCACGCGCAGGAAGTTCTTCGAAGACGACATTTTAAAATAGCTGTAATCCAGTCCATAGCCTTCGTCGCCGGTCAGTGATTTCTCGTATGCCGTTTTCCCGTTCACCGTCACTGCGAACCCGCTCAGACTATCTGCGTCAAAATAAGTTGTAATAACAGTTTTATCTTTTTTCCCATCACCATCCCAATCGATCGTTGTTGTCTTCTTGACCTGTGACTGAGCACCCCCATAAGATCCGTGAGAAGCAATCGCCTTCTCTGCCTTTTTTGCCATTGCTTTTGCCGGCAGCCCCGTAAAAATCATCGCCAACATTACTATAACGACAGCGATAAGACTGCTCCTTTTTACACTTTCACAACGCATATCTCTCTCCTCCTTGTGATAATACAATGCCGACAGTGCCTTATCTCTCAAACGTTCTACTCGAACCGTAACCGGTCTCTTTCCTCAAACGGATCATTCTCCAGTCCGTTCTTCATCAGCTCATCAATCGGCGAAGCATCTGCTATATCATTGTCATACAGATAAAGTTCCGTAAGATGATCCATCCCCCGTAATGGTTCCAGATCCGTCACCCTGTTCGTCTCCAGGTCCAGGACCCATAGTGTCGTCAGCGCCTCGATCCCGCTGATATCACCGATTTCATTATCATGCAGATCCAGTTCTTCCAGCACCGGAAGCTTATCAAGTCCTTCCAGATCTTTCATCTTATTCCTGCAGAGTCCCAGATAATACAGCGCGGGCAGTTCCGGCATGTCTGCGACCGACGAAATTTCATTATCCCTGAGGACCAGTACTTCCAGTCCTTTCAGACCACCAACGGGCGGCAGCTCGCTAAGCCCCGCATTGCATAACGAAAGATATTTCAGCTCTGTAAGCGAACTGACAAAACCGCTGTCCTGTATCTGCACATCTTCCATAGACAGCTGTACAAGCCATTCCATCTCCGCCAGACGCCCGACATCATATCTCTTCGCCACATATTCCTTAAATGCTTCAATGTTTAATTTTGTCACGCCGGTCAGCCCGACCATGTCATCCGTAAGTGCTGCGAACTGTTCGATATCAATATACAGCTTCAGATCTTTCTTATTCTCCTTCAGCGGTCCAAGATCCGTGATCTGGTTTTCCCGGATATCCAGCAGCTCCAGGGCATTCAGATTATGCAGCGCTGCTATATCCTTGATCCGGTTGTTCTCCACTCTCAGATTCTTCAATCCTGCCAGTGTCCCCAACGGAGACAGATCACTGATTTTGTTATCTCCTGCTTCCAGCAATGCAAGCCCTTTACAATCCGACAACGCCGCAATATCATTGATCTGATTGTTCTCAATGACCAGTTCCTTCATCGATGTCAGCTCCGACAAAACGGAAATATCGCTGATATTGTTTCCCTTCAGATTAAGTTTTTCCAGATTGGGACAATGAATCAGATCGGAAATATCCTCTATCGTATATCTTGCTTCTTCTCCGTCTTCCAGATCATTGGACGCGTCCAGCTCCTTCAGTTCATACAGCTCATCTGCCATGACCGTGTCTGTCCTGCTCTTGCCAAGCGCATCACACACAGCCGCCTTCAGCTCCTCATCCTGCCATTCAATGGCGAAATTCTGCTTTCCGGGTTCGTATATTCTTTTCGAATTGACGTATTGGTAATATCCGCCTCCCGCCGCTGCCATGACAGCCAATATCAATGCCATCAGAACAATAATTTTTCTCTTTGTCCCGGCTCTTGTTTTTTCAAGACTGTTTATAAAATGCCTGGCCGCCCTGTCGTCATTTTCTCTGATCTCACAAAAGCGGAGCAGGGCCCGGAGCATTTCCTCCGCAGTCTGATATCGTTCTTCCGGATCGAACCTGCAGGCTTTTCCGATCAAAGCAGCCATTGCCGGAGAAGCATTGACCGGATCCGGTATCTCCTCACCTGCCATCCTCCTCTCAAAGGCTTCCTGCCGCTCCTGATATGTCACCAGCTGCTTGTCGGGATCCAGAAAGGGGATCCTGTTATTATTCACCAGACGATACATGACAATGCCCAGCGAATACAGATCCACATTTTCGGTGTATCCCTCGCTGCGGAGCACCTCCGGCGCCATGTAATTATAGGTTCCCTTCTGGGAAAGACTGGCTGTCTTGCGCTCCAGCCTTCTGGCTATGCCAAAGTCACCAAGTTTGAATACGCCCCTGTTGTCAACAAATATATTTTCCGGCTTAATATCCCGGTGAATGATCTGAAAGGATGCGCATGCTATCAACGCGGCACAGATATCTTTCCCGATTTTTACTGCCAGCGCTTCGTCTGTTTCTGCCCGGGAAAGATAATCCTGAAACGGCGTCAGCAGTTCCATCATGATATAAATATCCCACCCGATCTCTCCTTCATGCTCTACGATCTGATAATCTCTGATCTGCACCACATTCGGCTCGTCTTTGAGCTTTTCCATGATCCTCACTTCATCAATGTAATGATTGACGATCTCGAGAAAATAGGTCCGTGTGGTAGCTTCATTATTTCCCTCGGCCATAAAAGAGGTGATTTCTCCCGGATTCTGCGGTATGCTGATGACCTTTATGGCGGCTTCCTGATTGTCGGATGAAGCATGAAATACTATGCCGTGTGCGCCTTCACCGATTTCCCGATCCACGCACCAGCCCTGCCAGAATCCCGAAATGGTCTCATTTACAAAGGACAATGTTAGCATTCCAACGTATCTCCTGATAATACCGGTCTATTTCAATTTAATAGTAGTCTTCAGTGTCTTTTTGGATCCGTCTTTAAGATAGGCCGTGATCCTGACGTTCCTTCCTTTACCGGTCTTTTTTGTTTTGACGACACCGTTCTTTACCGAAGCATATTTGGGATTCAGACATTTCCATCTGATGGAATCATTTTTGATTATTTTCTCTTTTTTGTTCCCCGTATACTGCTCCACCACTTTCAACTTCGCTTTTTTTCCGGCCTTTATCTTCGTTGCGCCTTTGATCTTTGACTTTCTGGCAGCCTTCTTACTGGAGAGTATGATCTCCTCTTGCTTCTGCGCTTTGCCTTTCGAGTATCTGACAACGACGACGACTCTTTTCCCGGCGGTATTCTTTTTGAAGATCAGTTTTCCTGTTTTTGTGATCTTTGCGATCTTTCCATCGGTCTTCGGATTCTTGAACTCCCATACAACATATTTTGGATCATAGCCAGCCGGCACCTGAAGCTGGATACTCTTCCCCTCGACGACCTCGTAGCTGGGAACGTCGATTTTAAATTTCGGCAGGACCTTCGCTTCTCCTTTTTTGCCAGTTTTTGTACTGTAAGGCACCCATGTGATGGTGCCGCCATATTCTTTCGCGGAAGGCACTTTCTTCCATGTGTCCGGATAATAGGCCGCCGCAGTTAATCCTTTAAAGAATTCTACTTTTTCATCTTCCATTTCCGGAAGACTGCCTTTAAAGGTAACCGTTTTAAGCGAAGTGCAGCCCTGGAATACACCTTCTCCCATGTCTTCGATCGAGGCAGGCAGTACAATGGCTTCCAGCGATATACAGTTTTCAAAAACATGCTCCCCGAGCATACTGACATTCTTTGGAATCGTGAGCTTTTCCAGCAGGACGCAGTTTTCAAAGGCGCTGTTCCATATACTGGTGACAGAATCCGGTATTTTTACAGACGTAAGCACAGGACAATCCATGAACATAGACGTACCGATTTCCCCCAGCTTATCGGGCAGCACCACGCTGGTCAGGTTTTCATTGCCGCACAGTACGGCTTCTCCCATTTCTGTGATACTGTTTGGAAAGGTAATCTTTACAATATCACAGTTCTCAAACACCGAATCGCCTATGCTCTCAACACCGCTTTCAATGGTCACGGCCGACAGTGTGCTGCATCCTAAGAACGCGGTTTTTCCTATGTACTTTACGGTTCCGGGAATTCTGATGCTCTTCAGTTTTATGCAGTTTTCAAAAGCGCTCTCCTGGATGTCGGTCACGGAACCGGAAACTGAGATTTCCGTGAGATTCCTGCAGTCCAGGAAGGCCCCGCTCCCAATGCTCGTCACATTCCCTGCAACAACTGCTTTTTTTATGGAATCAGAATAGGATGCCCAGGGTGTCTGTATATCTTCTGTCCAGTTATCCATGTCACCCGTTCCGCTGAAGGTGATCACACCATCGTCCGTCAGGGTCCATGTCACAGCATCGGAGCCGTTCTCCCCGCAGCTGCCTGATTTTGTCGCAGCCCGGGCCGGCACAGCGGAATCAACCAAAGATAATACTGTCAAAGCAATCAGGATGATCCGAATATACGCTCTCATACTAAGCCCCCTTTGTTCATCTGTCATAATTTATAGTCCATTTGTAAATATAGCATAATCACAAATGATAAACAACACACTCCCGTATGACAGTTGTTTCTTCCGCGGCTTCGTTTAACACATCAGAAGAAATACTCTGCTCATAACTTACCATTCAATAACATTTCTTCTGTAATATACATTTTCTGTCCCCATGTCAAACAAAGAGGATACGATGCATTTTTAATATTTCAGCAGACTGTTATTCTGCCATAAAACATCTGCGAACCGGCAGATCACGGCACTTCTATTCTACTGTGATTGTGAATGCGGCTGATGTTCACCATCCGGAACCCCTTATTCTGTTGACTTGGGAAACAGATATGTTATGCTTAAGCTGCAGCGCATAGAGCAAAATAAAAGGTAAAAAAATACAAAGGACTGGAAAAAGGAAATGCAGACCGGAAGATGTTTCAATTGCATGAATGATCTTTCCCAGGCAGCAGGAAGCAAATGCCCTGTCTGCGGATTTGACAATGCAGACTACCGGCAGCCGGACCACATCCTTCCGGGCGGTACACTATTGCATGACAGATATTATATCGGGCGTATGCTCGGCAAAGGCGGATTCGGCATAACCTATATCGGTTATGACATGACCCTCTGCACAACTGTCTGCATCAAAGAATACTTTCCGTCCGGCGGTGCCATGAGAAATACCCGGCAGTCTCACCTGGTGTCCTGGGAAGGGAGTGAACATTCCGCTTTCTTTAAAGACAGACGTGAAATGTTCGTGAATGAAGCGCGGAAAGCAGCCAGGGTACGCGATCTGCAGTCTATCGTCAGTGTGTGGGATGTGTTTGATGAAAATGACACCGCATACATCGTCATGCAATATATCAAGGGCAGAACGCTGATGGAATACCTCCGGTCCAGACAGACGGTGCTTTCATTCCAGGAATGCATGTCCATTTTGCGCCCGATCATTACAGACCTGATCCAGGTACACAAAAACGGACTGATCCACCGGGATATCAGTCCGGATAATATCATGCTTAAAGATGACGGCAAGCCCATTCTGCTGGATCTGGGTTCCGCGAAAGACATCACCCTCGGCACCGATCAGTCATCCACCCTTGTCGTGAAGCACGGCTTCAGCCCGCCTGAACAGTATACCGTCTCCGAGAGGATCGGTACATGGACAGATGTCTATGCTCTCTGCGCCACCATCTACTTCTGTATTACCGGAAAACTCGTTCCGGATGCGCTCGACAGGATGCTGCAGGAGAAAACGCCGTTTAATATTCCCGCGGCCGTGCCGGAAGGCATAGCCGAAACGCTGCGCAACGGGCTGGCCCTGCGCATTGAAGACAGGATACAGAGCGCTGAGGAGCTGCTTTACCGTCTGGATCATGCGGCAGGTTCCGGAGAAGCAGCCCCCGGACGCAGGCCAGACTCGTCAAAGGAAACGGAAATCCTGCATAAACAGCAGACAGCACCGATTCACGGGCAGAAAAAGAAGCCGGATGAAAGACCTGTCCCCGGACTGCCTGCGGACAGGAAAAACATTCTTTATATACTTGCTGCTGTCTGCGTATTGGTCATTCTCGGTTCAGCGGTGGGACTCATTCTGCTGAGGAAACCGCCTGAGGAACGACCCGCTGCAGAGCAGACGGTAAAAACAGAGCAGCAGGAAGGCATGCAGAACAAAGATACACAGACTGAGGCTCTGCAGGCTGAAACTGCGGTGAACGAAACAATACCGGAAGGAACTGTTCAGGGTACAGGCACACAGACCGATTTCGCTGCGGTTGAAGGCAATCAGGCTCAGGCTTTCCCGGGCGATGATGCATTCTCTCCCGAAACCACTGCTGAAACTGCTGAAACTGCGGTAACCCCACACGGTTCTTTCCAGACCATTGAAACAGGAAAACTTCATATAGCTACAGATCCCTATTATCCGCCATATGAAATGATCACGGATGACGGCAGCTATACCGGGATCGATATAGAGATTGCCGCCGTGATAGCCAGCAGACTCGAACTGGAACTGGTCGTAGACGAAGTGAGTTTTGATTCCTTACTTTCTTCTGTACAGAACGGCGAGGCTGATCTGGCCATATCCGCCCTCAGCATGACGGAAGAGAGAGCACAGATGGTATCATTTACAGACAATTACGCATCCAATGCTCAGATCATCATTGTCGGCGAAAACGCCGGGATAGCTTCTCCCGAAGATTTGAAGGGAAAGGTGATCGGCTGTCAGGAAGCTTCCGCGGCTTACTATTACTGCCTTGAACTCAATGAGAATATTACCACCTTCGATACCATTATCAGTGCAATGAATGCGCTCCTTGCAGGTGAGATCGACTGCATTGTAGCAGGGCGGGAATATACGTCCATCGCAGAAGATACAGGTCTGGTTTATATAGATTCAGGTTTCTCTCCCGAATACTATTCCATCGCTGTCAGCAAGGAGAACCCCGGACTCCTGGAAACCGTTAACCGGATACTGCAGGAAATGCGGGAAGACGGTACTTTAGATACGATCCTTTCAACGCCCTGGTGATGAGCCGCGCCGAAGCACTTCAGATCATCCCAATGAAAAACGGCACTCTGCTGCGGCAGAGTGCCGTGCTCGTTTTGGAGGTGATTCTGTCAAATTGATGCTTCCCGACAAAAAGCCCGTCACCCTGTGATCGGGTGACGGGTGTCCGGTTCGTTTATCAGACTGCTCTGCATATTCTATGTGCCGACTGTCTGGCGCTATTTTGCCGTTACCGTCACATTTATCGTCTTGCCTACACCGTTGATGGCAAACACATACACCTTGCATTTACCAGGCGCCTTCGCCGTGATCTTTCCTTTTCTGCTTACTTTGGCTATTCCGGGATTACTGCTGCGATAACGGAGCACGGCGCCGTGCGCTTCTCTCAGCAGAATCTTTGTTTCATCGATCTTGTTGATCTTTGCCCTGATAGTGTATGACTTGCCTGCCTGAAGGGTGATCTTATTCT
>CAMOZZ010000053.1 GCA_946631165.1 uncultured Lachnospiraceae bacterium
TTCATCACCATCGCATTGTTGTCAAGACGCGACAGCGACAGGAGATCATCAATGATCTTGCTCTCGCGGTCGACCTCCGAGGAGATATCCGACATGAATTCCTGATACAGTTCAACAGGGGCTTCTCCGCCCATGCTCATCAGAGAATCCGCGAGCACGCGCATGGATGTAATGGGTGTCTTCAGTTCATGCGCCACATTGGACACGAACTCCTGCCTCGTTTCATCAAGCGCTCTGGCACGCGCAAGCACCCGGTTCACGGCGTCGCTTATGCGCACCGTCTCCTTATAATTCTTTACATTTACCGTCCCGCTCATGTTTCCTTCGGAAGCCTTGTCAATTTCACCGACAAGCTTCTTCAGCGGCCGCAGGGTATAGTAAATAAGGAAGATATCGATCAGGAACAGCGCCGCAAACAATGCAATAAGCCACATCCACGAAGCCTGATACTGCGTGATAATCGGCCGTTCCACCCTCATCGTGTCCGCATTTACGACTACAGCGCCCACAACGGTCTGATTTTCATCCATCAGCGTGACGGGTTCCACAAAGCAGAGAATATGTTCATCCGGATCATACATCTCATAATAGTCACCGCGAAACGCCGCAAGCACCTCGGATGCGGTAAAGATCCTGCCCAGATCCCTGTCCTTCGTATCCCTGATCACCCGCAGGCCGCGGTCGATGATCCGGATCCTTCCTTTCCAGTTCTCCGCCATCTGTGAAAGAAGCGCATTGTTGACTTCATCCACATTTCCCTCGAAACAGCCGGTATCACGCAGCTGGTTGCTGAGGATCATGACCTCCGCCTCCATGGAAGACATGGCAAGCTTGACTTCCCCATCCAGATAAGACCTCGTAAGGACCGCATTAAAAATCAACACCGGCAGAATACCGGTGATGATCAGTATCAGAAACAGGCGCAGACGCATGCTTCTGTGATGGGTTCCCTTTTTGTTCTCAGTTCTTGTAGAAATATCCTACACCCCATTTCGTATAGACATAATGAGGATCGCTCGGATTCGGCTCGATCTTCTCTCTCAGGCGTCTTACATGCACATCGACCGTACGGACATCGCCGGGATATTCGAATCCCCAGACGATGTTGAGCAGCTGTTCCCTGCTGTAGACCTTGCCGGGATTCGTAAGCAGCAGCTCCAGCAGATCGAATTCCTTCGCCGTCAGGTTGATCTCCTTGCCGGAAACGAACACTCTGCGGCTTTCGGTATCCATCTCCAGATCCTGGACCACGACCCTGTGGCTCTTCTCCTGCTCCTTCGTGTTCTTTCTGGAATTGCGGCGCAGGATCGCCTTGATCCTGGCTTTTACCTCCAGGATATTGAACGGTTTGGTAATGTAGTCATCCGCGCCGTATTCAAGCCCCATGATCTTGTCCATGTCGTCGCTTTTTGCTGTCAGCATCAGAATCGGCATGTCCGAAAATTCACGGATCTCCCTGCATACTTCCAGGCCGTCCATGACCGGGAGCATCAGATCGAGCAGAACAGCGTCATATTCCGTGGCCTTGGCCATCTCCAGCGCTTCTCCTCCGTCGTACGCACAGTCCACTTCCATTCCGTCCTGTTCAAGAGAGAACCTGAGTCCCTTGACGATCAGTTTTTCGTCATCCACAACAAGGATCTTTGCCATTCTTACACCTCTTTATCCTGAAAAGATCAGACTTTAATATGATCCTTAATCCTGCTGAACGCGGCTTCCTTGATCCCCGGCACAAGCATGATGTCTTCGATCACCGTGAATCCGCCCTGTTCCTCTCTGTATGCCAGGATCGCCTCCGCTTTGGCAGGACCGATCCCCGGCAGCGTCTCAAGCGTCTCCGCATCAGCAGTATTGATATTTACCAGCCCGTCATCCGCCTCTGCGGAAACGGCGGAGCCTGCGGCAGCTTCCCTTTTTGACGGGATCCGCAGTTTCTCTCCGTCAGCTAACGTCTCGGCAAGATTGATATATTCCGTGTCCGCTTCCGCAAGGAAACCGCCGGCCGCTTTCACCGCATCTCCGGCTCGGGCGTCCGCCGGCAGGGAGTATACACCGGGCTCCTTTACATATCCGCAGACATAAACGACCACGTCTGTACCCGCTGGCGCTACTGTACCGGCGGGGTCTTCCGTTTCCGTTTCGGTCAGCGCCAGCCGTCTGCCCGGATCCCTTCCACAGCCCTGCACAGATGCAAAAAAGAGCATCAGCAGCAGCGCTGCGGCCAAATATCCTTTCCGTTCCATAGAAATCCTTTCTCCGGAACGGCATCTGTCTCCACTATCATTTTAGCGGATAAATGTGCGTAAATCAAGAGCAGGAAACAAGAAACCGCGGACAATTCAGCTGCCTGCCTGTTTTCTGAATCCGCTCGGGGCTATTCCCCTGTATTTTCTGAACATTCTGGAAAAAGCATGCTGGTCATCAAATCCCAGGAGGACCGCTATTTCGGCAACAGACATATCAGATTCCGAAAGAAGCAGTTCGGAACGTTCGATCTTCTTTTCGATCAGGTAATGCTTGGGAGAGACCCCGTACTCTTCCCTGAAGATCCTTGACATATGATTCGGGTGAATATGGAAATAGTCCGCCGCTTCGGACAATTGCAGTTTTTCCGTATACTTGGCGTCCAGATAAGAACGGACACGGCGCGCAAGCGTTGTGCCGAATTCTCCGCCCGGCATATCTCCCATATCCTCCATGAGACAGGACAGAACAGACATCAGGCTGGCCTGGGATCTGAAATAGTGATTCAGGCTGTTCCCTTTCAGCATGGCTGTCTGACGGATGATCTCCGCATATCTTTCGGTCTTCACGTTTCTGATGACATATTCTTCCGGTGTTTTATGCCGGAGTCCGTCAACAATGGTTCCGGCGCGGAGTCCCGTCATCCCCATCCACGAATAGGACCAGGGATCGCTCATTGACGCCTCATAATAAGACACGCTGTCTGCCGGAATGATAAAAATGTCTCCCGTGCCCAGATCAAAATGCTTTCCGCCGATCTCAAGTCTTCCTGTTCCTCCTGTCACAAAATGGAACAGATGGTAAGACCGCAGCGTCGGTCCGTAAAAGTGTCCCGGCCGGCAGTCCTCAAAACCGAAGAGGACAGGCTCGATATCCGAGTTGTGTTTTGCTGTCATATCATAAGTAGTCTCATAAAATCCAATCATTTTTCTTCCTTGCCGTTTTCCGGCTGCAATCCCGGTTCTCTCTGCAAGTAACGTTAAATCGCGATTTCCGGATATTATTCTGTTCGTATATCGTAACATATCATGTTAGAAAATGCCACATTTGTGTTTGGGATGTACATGGACGGATCCCTGTCCGGATATTACAATAACTGCGTCACTGAAAATACAGCAGGATCTGTCTGTGACAGGTGTTGTTATTCCACTTCCGGATCCTGTTTTTTGTCTGATGAACCATCGCAGGAGGTTTCGCATTGCAATACCGGATCCATGATGACGGAAGCTTTGATATAACCGGATCCGCCGTTTCCCTTACCGGATGCCGTCCTGTAAGAAATGCCGGGCAGGGGGAGATGCTTCGGGCAGAGGCGGAAAAAGACCGTATTGATTATCTTTTTCCGGACGGACAGATCCGGATCCGCTTCAGCACTGCCGAAGACGGATCCCTGGCAATAAAAAGTACCGTCTCCGGTATCACCGGGATCCGGGAACTTGATCCGTTGGGAAACGCAGCAGTCAAAGGCTGCAGCAGGTTATTCGTGCAGGGGTTCGGTATGGAAGGCCCGTCCGGTTATTACGGGATAAACGAAGAGACGCCGGTTTCTTACGGCATCACAGCGCTGTGCGGGGATAAAAGCAGCCTGGTCTTTTACGCAAAAGACCACACCCGATATATCTCCCGTTTCCGCACAGAGGGAAAAGACGATGATGCTGTCTTTTCCGGCGGATTCAGCCTTGAAGGCACAGCGGGACCGGAAACCGTTCTCCCTTCCATATATATAAAAGAGGCTGAAAATCCCGACAGGGGACTGCATGATGCCGCTTTGGCGATTGCAGAAGCAATGCATGCACGGACGGTCAGGGAGCCCGCCTTTTTCTGGAGCAGCTGGTATTACCGTTACGAGACCATGGATCAGCAGACGCTCGATGATTATCTGGCTGCCTTCCAGGTCATGCCCGGACTGCCATTCCGCTACATCGAACTGGATGCAGGGTACTGTCCGCATATCGGTGACTGGCTGACGCCCAATCACCGCTGGCCCGGCGGCCTTGCACAGGCTGCCGCATCCATCACGGAAAAAGGCTTCCTCCCGGGAATCTGGATCGCTCCGTTCATCGTCGGGGATCATTCGGAAATATACCGGGAGCATCCGGACTGGATCCTGCGGAAACGGAACGGCGACCCCGTCATTATGCTGCGGAGTTATACGGAACCCAAACAGTGGGGCAATTCAGACTGCGATTACTTTGTCCTGGATGCAAGCCATCCCGAAGCTTTCGCGTGGCTGGAACAGGTATTTACTGCTTTAAGGTCCTGGGGGTTCCGGTTCTTCAAAACGGATTTCATGCTGTGGAACATGCACGACAGTTCTGAAGTACTGCGGTATGATCCATCCGTCACCTCTGTAGAAGTGATCCGGAAAGTGCTCGGCATGGTCCGGCGGATCATCGGGGAAGACAGTTATCTGCTGACCTGCATCGCCCCGTTCATGGCCTGTATCGGCTATGCCGACGGAATGCGGATCGCAGCAGACTGCGGAGCAAGATGGGCGGAGCCCTTCGGCCCGGTGAACCTGCTGAAAGAACTTCCCGCAGACAATTATTTCAATAATATCTTCTGGCAAAATGATCCGGACGCGATGATCATCAGGGATTTTGCAACATACCTTACGGAAACAGAAGTACGAAGTCTGGTACTCATGCAGGCGCTGTCCGGCGGTGCAGTAAGCACTTCCGATCCGGTGCACCGGCTCTCAGAAGACCGGCAGGAACTGCTCCGATTCGTCGTTCCGCACGGGAAACATACACCGGAGATCCTGTCCTGTCCTGACCGTCCTGAGCTGCTCATCCTGCTCCACAGACTGCCGCAGGGAAACATTCTGTTTATCCTTAACCGCGGGCAGGAAGTTCATCCATACAACGTATCCCTCCCGGAGATCCCGGGAGAAGGAAACCGGCACTATTACCGTTATGATTTTTCTGACGCTTCCAAAATGGAATCCGTGCAACGCGCCGATCTGTCGTGCACACTGCAGGCCCATGAAAGCGCTCTGTATTTTCTGACAGAACGGGAACTGAAAAGCAGACCGGCCAATCTCTGGATCTGGGAATGACCGGCGGGAGAAGAAAGGTTTTGGATCCGCATTCCCTGCGGGTTTAAAATAAAAAAACAAAGAAAGGAAAGCAACATGAAAACAAGCAGAATCATTGCAGGCGGTCTCGCTCTTGTAATGGCATTCGGACTTGCCGCCTGCGGCGGCAGCCAGGGCAGTACTGACGGCGGCTCCGATTCGGGCGAGAAGGTCGCATTCACGATCTTCAACTCGAAAAACGAGATCCAGGAAAATCTGGAAGAAGCTGCAGCGGCATACGGAGAAGCCAACAATGTAGATATCGAAGTCTACTATTCCCAGGACACTGTAGCTGCGCACCTGTCCACACGCTATGCCTCGAACGAGCCCTACACCATCAGCATGGTAGATGCAAAGGATGTCTACTCCCTCGGAAAAGAATACGGATACGATATGTCCGGTGAAGAGTGGGTAAAAGATACCGATTATGCCATCACGGTAGATGACAAGGTCATCGGATTCCCTGTATGCATCGAAGCCCGCGGCATTCTTTACAATGCGGACGCCATCAAGAACACCACCGGAGAGGATTTTGATCCCTCTTCCATCCAGACGCTGGACGATTTCCGTGCAATGCTCGACAAACTGGTCGCAGCAGGCATGGAGGCACCCACCGGCGTCCTGAAACCCGACTGGTCTCTCGCTGCCCATTATCTGCAGCAGGTCTATGAAGAGCATGACGACGCAGAAGCTTTTGTACAGGATCTGTATGCCGGAAAAGTGGATCTCATGCAGGATGAGAAATTCAACGCCCTGATGGATACCTTTGATACCCTGAAGGAGTACAACATGTTCAAGTCCGGCCCCATCTCCGTAGAAGACGAGCAGGTCCATCAGGCTCTTTCCGAAGGCCAGGATGCATTCCAGTTCGGCGGATGCTGGGAGTGGAACGATATCATCGACTTTGAGTACACCGGAAACATCGGCATTATGCCCGTACCGCAGAATCTGTCTGATGATTTCACAGGCAAGATCGTCGGCGGCGGAAGCAAGTACTTCTATGTCGACAACAGCGAGTACACCACCGACGCACAGCGTGAAGAAGCCTGCAAGTTCCTGAACTGGTTCGCTTCCTCCGATGACGGCAAGAAGCTTGTCAGCGAAACATGCGCGATGGTCTCTCCCTTCAAGAGCAACGATGTTCCCTGCGCAAATGATATCGGTGCGATCGTAAAGGAATATGCCGACGCCGGCAAGATGATCCCCAACTACGATTATGATCCCGATGATCATTATTCCAAGCTCGGCGCTGAGATGCAGAAATACCTTGCAGACCAGTGCACCAGAGAAGAGCTTGCAGCAGCGATCGAGGAATACTGGAAGACAGTAACGCCCGTAGAGCACTAAACTGCCAAGCAAAAGTTACAAAGCAAAAGTTACAAAGTAAAATCCCTTGGATAAAAAACCTGCAGCACGTCATGCCAGAAACGTGCTGCAGGATTTTTTTGATCTTTCAATGATTACGCCGTGAAAGCAGCTCACGCTGTCTTTTCCATCTGCGAAAGTTTTGCCGCCTGATCTGCCGCGATCAGCGCATCCAGGATCTCATCCAGATCTCCCGAAAGGACTGATTCCAGCTTGTACAGCGTCAGTTTAATCCGGTGCTCTGTCACCCTTCCCTGCGGGAAGTTATAGGTACGGATCTTCTCGGAACGGTCGCCGGTCCCGATCTGGCTCCTTCTGTAAGCTGCTTCCTCGTTCTGGGCTTTCTCCCGTTCGAGTTCATACAGCCTGGAACGAAGGACTTTCAGCGCCTTTTCCTTATTCTTGAGCTGGGATTTCTCATCCTGGCAGGATACAACGATGCCGGTTGGAATGTGGGTCAGGCGGACGGCTGAATCCGTTGTATTCACACACTGTCCGCCGTTGCCGGAAGCCCTGAACACATCGAAGCGGCAGTCGTTCATATCGATCTGCACATCCACTTCCTCAGCTTCGGGCATGACAGCCACCGTGGCGGTGGAAGTATGGATCCTGCCGCCGGATTCGGTCTCCGGCACTCTCTGCACGCGGTGCACACCGCTCTCGTATTTCATGCGGGAAAATGCGCCGGCGCCGGTGATCATGAAGACAGCTTCCTTCATGCCGCCGATGCCGCTTTCGGAAACGCTTAAAAGTTCCACTTTCCAGCGTCTTGCTTCGGCATAATGCGCGTACATCCTGTATAATTCAGATGCAAAAAGCGCGGCTTCGTCTCCGCCCGCTCCTGCGCGGATCTCCATAATGACATTCTTTTCATCATTCGGATCTTTGGGAAGCAGCAGTATCTTCAGTTTCTGCTCTCCCAGCTCCACTCTTTCCTTTGCGTCTGCAAGTTCTTCCTTGGCAAGCTCTTTGATCTCGGGATCATTTTCCGAAAGAAGTTCTTCCGCTTCGGCAATATCTTCTTTTGCCTTTTTATACTCTGCGTAAGCAGCAACAAGCGGTGCCAGGTCAGCCTGCTCTTTCATGAGCTTTCGGAAACGGTTCATGTCGGAGGCGGCTTCCGGGGAGGCGAGCTCTGCCTGCAGTTCTTCGTATTTTCTTATCAGGTCTTCCAGTCTGTCAAACATGTTCTTTTCCTCGATAATAATCTATATTCCGGCAATCATCTGAAATCCGGCATCGATCTGCGTATTTCTGTCATCCTGAGGAGCGTCAGCGGCGAAGGATCTTCGCCCTGCAGTCTTCGGTTTTTCAGTGCAGTGATAATGCTTGCTCGCAAAGGCATTATCACAAACGTCGATGAATGAACCATGTTCATTCATATTAAAGCCGAAATCCATACGCGGCAGATACTTCGGCTCACTCCGTCCGCTCAGCATGCCAGAACACTTTACAACCATTCTGTCCCGTTTGCCCGGGATGACAGGAATGATTCTTATTTTCTGCAACGGATGACCCTCGGGTTTCCGCCCAGGTCTTTAATCATTCTGATTTCCGTAAATCCGGCAGCCACAAACAGCGATTCAACATCCTCCGCCTGATCATACCCGATCTCCATAAAGATCCGGCCGCCGGCATTCAGATGCGTTCCCGCTTCCGCTGCCAGCCTCCGGTAAAAATCAAGCCCGTCTTCGCCGCCGGCCAGGGCCATATACGGATCATGCTCCCGCACCTCCGGCATCAGCGTTTCTATGACCGCATCACGGATATACGGCGGATTCACCGTGATCAGATCGAACGATTCTTCTCCAAAAGCATCAAACAGATCGCTCTTTACGAACCGGATATCCGTACAGTCGTTCAGTGCAGCATTTTCACGCGCAGCAGCCAGCGCATCCTCTGAAAGATCTGAAGCGGTCACATGATCGAAATCTCCCAGCTTTGCGAGACTGACTGCAATGCATCCCGAACCGGTACACAGATCCAGCAGGCTTCCGCCGGAAGGCGTCTCTTCCAGCACCGCTTCCACCAGCGTTTCCGTATCCGGTCTCGGCACCAGCGTCCGTGCATCCGAATGGAACGTCAGCCCCATAAAACAGGCCTTCCCGATGATATGCTGCAGCGGGATCCTCTTCGCGCGATCTGCGATCATTTCCCGGTAACGCTCTTCTGCTTCCGGCGCTGCGGGCTCTGTCCCATACAGAAAAAGCCCTGCCCGATCCAGTCCAACTGCTTCTGACAGCAGCAGCCATGCATCTGCCTCTGCATCCGGCACACCAGCTGCGCGCAGGACATTTCTGCCATATTTCAAGAGTTCGTGAATCTTCATATATTTCCCACTGACACTGATTTGTTTTCAGAAATTCTCTGCTTCCCACGTCTTCCAGTCAAATACTTTCTCGACCGCCGTGATCGCCACTTCGATCATGTCATCATCCGGCTCTCTCGTGGTAAGCTTCTGCAGCAGAAGCCCCGGCTTGCTGATCAGATTGATCAGCGCATTATCTGTTCTGCCCGCAAGCCGCAGCACTTCATAGGAAATGCCTGCGATCACCGGCACGAACACGATCCGGCTTAAGAAACGCAGGAATACATTGTCAAACTGCAGGAAGATGAATACCAGAATACTGATGAGCATCACGAACAGCAGGAAGCTGGTGCCGCAGCGTTTATGCTCTCTGGAGCTGCTCCTTACATTATCTACCGTCAGCGGCAGTCCGTGTTCCACACAGTTGATGCACTTATGTTCCGCCCCATGGTACATGAACGTACGCCGGATGTCTTCCATAAAGGAAATCGCCCAGACATAAAGAAGAAAAACGGCCAGACGGATCACACCTTCGAGCAGGGAGATCACAAGCTTGTTCCCAATGAATCTTTCAAAGAATCTCGCCGCGAACATCGGCAGTACCATAAAAATTGCAATGGCGAGTACGACCGATAATATGACCGTGCCGCCCATCATCGCGGTCTCGGCTGCAGAGCCTTTCTTTTCCGCCCCGTGCGGTGTTCCTGCTTCCATCCCGTTCTCTTCCGGCAATGCCAGAATATCCTCATCGGATTCCGCCGCTGCCGTCTCTTTCTTCGCCGTCTTTCCGGATGCAGTCTTTTTCTTTTCGGCTGCCGGCACTTCTTCCTCTTCAAAGAAGCTGGCAGACCACATCAGCGTCTGCATTCCGAGGACAAGCGAATCCGCAAAATTAAACACGCCGCGGATAAAAGGAAGACTTCTGATCCCGGTCTTTCTTCCGACACCGCGGTATTCTTTTACCTCTACCTCTATTTCCTTATCCGGCTTTCTGACAGCCACGGCATAATTGTCGCCGTTCTTCATCATGATCCCCTCAAGGACTGCCTGTCCGCCGATTCCGGACATTTTCATATCAGACCTCCGATAATATATGTACAGATACAACGAAAAGGGCTGAAGTCCGCATATACAGACTTCAACCCTTTTTTCGTTCGGAAATGATTCTACTTCAGGCCATACTTACGATTGAATGCATCAATACGTCCGCGAGCTGCGGTTGCCTTCTGCTGGCCGGTGTAGAACGGATGGCACTTGGAGCAGATCTCAACGTGGATCTCCTTCTTTGTGGAACCGGTCACGAACTCGTTGCCGCAGTTGCATGTAACCTTTGCCTGGTAGTACTTGGGCTGAATACTCTCCTGCATGATACTCACCTCACATATAAAGATATGCGGATAAACCGCTAAGCGCCTTACTATTCGGGCCTCTGCGCGTCCGGTCATTGCACGCGCCATAACAGTATACCAGAAACAGTGCAAAAATCAAGTGGAAATTTAAGATTTCCTGATTCTTTCCGCGGCCATCTCGATTCCTTCATTATCATCCGAAAGAAGGCGGTTCACGCGGCTGATCGTGGCTGTGGATGCACCGTTGCTGGCGCAGATCTCCTGATAGGTCTGTCCGTTCAGGAGCCTGATCCCCACGTCGAACCGCTGCGATAACGACAGGAGTTCATTCGGTGTGCAGATGTCTTCAAAAAACGTATAGCATTCTTCTTTGTTCTCCAGCTTCAGTACTGCTTCAAAGAGCTGGTCTACATTCTGTGTACGGATCTTCTTGTTCACTTTCTCCTCCCTGTACAATGATGCTGTTCTGAAAGTCTTTCCGGATCCCGGCACTGTATTGCTTTTGTCTTTTACAGTTTAACACTTTGAAGTCAAAAAGGCAAGGCGGAAGCGAAGAATAATATAACAAAGAGAAAATTTATGCAATGATTCCGCAAATATTAAAAATTGTACATTTTTTTCAAAAAAAAGCTTGCAATATTGCCATTCCTGTAGTATTCTCTTTAGCAAGCAAACGCTTTAACGCGTAAAAGCGTTGCATTATTAAACAACTGGAGGTACCCGTTATGTTTATCAAAATTCTTTTGCTGGTCGTTTTCTTCGGAGTCATGATCGGTATCGGATTCTACTGCAGAAAGCACTCCACGGATGTCAGCGGTTTCGTTCTCGGCGGCCGTTCCGTCGGTCCCTGGTTCACGGCTTTCGCTTACGGCACCTCCTATTTCTCAGCCGTTATCTTTGTTGGGTACGCAGGGCAGTTCGGCTGGAAATACGGCATCGCTTCCACATGGGTGGGAATCGGCAACGCGCTGATCGGATCCCTTCTTGCCTGGGTCATCCTCGGCAGACGCACCAGAATCATGACACAGCATCTGGATTCCGCCACCATGCCGCAGTTCTTTGAATCAAGGTACAACAGCCCGGCCCTGAAGGTTGCCGCATCCATCATTACTTTCATTTTCCTGATCCCTTACACTGCATCGCTCTACAACGGTCTTTCCAGACTGTTCGGCATGGCTTTCAATATTGACTACTCCGTCTGTGTAATCGTCATGGCAGTGCTTACCGGAATTTATGTTATCGCAGGCGGCTACATGGCAACAGCGATCAACGATTTCGTGCAGGGCATCATCATGCTGGTCGGCATCGTAGCCGTAATCGGCGCCGTGCTGAAGAGCCAGGGCGGTTTTCTCGCAGCCCTGGACGGGCTGGCAATGGTAACGGATGAAACCGTTTCCGCCACCCCCGGCATCTTCAACTCTTTCTTCGGACCTGATCCCTTCAATCTGCTCTGCGTTGTCATTCTGACCTCGCTCGGCACATGGGGACTGCCGCAGATGGTGCAGAAATTTTATGCGATCAAGAGTGAGAAATCCATTGCTACCGGTACTGTTGTTTCCACTTTCTTCGCTTTTGTTGTAGCCGGCGGCTGCTACTTCCTGGGCGGATTCGGCCGTCTCTTCTCGGATAAGATCGATATCGCAGCAAACGGATTCGACTCGGTCATCCCGACCATGCTCTCCGGTCTTCCGGATATCCTGATCGCTCTGGTCGTGATCCTTGTCCTTTCCGCATCGATGTCCACCCTTTCCTCCCTCGTCCTGACCTCCAGTTCCACCCTTACACTGGATCTGCTCAAAGGCCGTGTCGTAAAGGAAATGGATGAAAAACGCCAGGTCTTCATCATGCGCTGCCTGATCGTTGTATTCGTTGCGATCTCTGTAGTGATTGCGATCATTCAGTACAAGTCCAATGTGACATTCATCGCTCAGCTCATGGGCGTTTCATGGGGCGCTCTTGCCGGTGCCTTCATCGCTCCGTTCCTGTACGGCCTGTACTGGAAAGGCACCACGCCCGCAGGCTGCTGGGTAAGCTTCATTTTCTCGACCGTGGTCATGCTGGCCAACATGCTGGTCAGACCCAGCTTCCCCGTTGTTCTGCAGTCCCCGATCAACGCCGGTGCATTCTGCATGCTGGCGGGTCTGGTGATCGTTCCCGCAGTATCGGCCTTCACAAAGAAGCCGGATGCATCGATCGTAGATGGCGCGTTTGCCTGCTATGACGAGAAGGTGCTCGTGCCCAAGCGCAGAGCGATCGAAGAAGACTGAACACGCTTTACCGTTTGAAAAATCAGTTGTCTTCCCTAAGAGCAGAGCGGCGGTTCCTTCCGCCGCTTTTCTCCCTGAAGATGACATTGCTTATTCATTTATTTAGCAGGAGCTATTTGATGATTACCGATATCCACACCCATATATTTCCCGATAAAATCGCCGCTGCAGCCATTGACAAGCTCAGCCGGGCTGCCCATATAAAGCCTTTTCTGGATGCGTCAGCAGCATCCCTGCTGTCTTCCATGGAAAAGGCAGGCGTCGGCCGATCCGTTTTGCTGCCCGTGGCGACAGCTGCCAGACAGGTAATCAAACTGAACGATTCCGCTGCCATACTGAACGAAAGCTATGCGGATCCCGGCAGCGGGAAGCCGCGGCTCCTCTCCTTCGGCGCCATGCATCCGGATTTTGACGGCTGGAAGGCCGAGCTTTCGAGAATGAAGGAACTTGGCCTGCAGGGATTCAAGCTTCATCCCGTTTACCAGGGGGTAGATATAGACGATATCTCCTATCTCCGCATATTCGAGCGAGCTGCGGAACTGGATCTGATCGTAATCACCCATGCAGGTTTTGATATCGGTTTTCCCGGTGTAGAACACTGTTCTCCCTCTATGTGCCGGCATGTCTGCGAGGAGATCGGGCCGTTCAAATTCATTCTCGCCCACATGGGCGGCTGGCGGAACTGGGACGAAGTACCGGCGCTGCTGGCGGATACCGGTGCCTGTATCGATACGGCTTTCTCGACAGAGGCGTTTCCGCCGCTGCCGGACGGCTATTGGGATGACAAGAGCACAGCCATGCTGGATGCGGAAGAGACTGTGCGGATCATTCGCGCCTTCGGCAGCGATCATGTGCTGTTCGGGACGGATTCCCCCTGGTCGGATCAGAAGCAAAGTCTCGACTTCATCAAAAAACTCCTCCTGTCACAGGAAGAGCTTGACAATATCCTCTGCCATAACGCAGAACGGCTTCTCGGTTGAGAAGCCGTTTTTTCTGTCACTGATTACGATTCCCTGCTGATGATTACAACCATATCTCCCGGCTTTGCGCTTCCGCCCTCGATCACCGCCGCGAACACGCCTTCTCTCGGCATGACACAGTCTCCCGCCTGCCTTCTGATCGCACAGTCGGCATGACATTCCTTTCCGATCTGGGTGACTTCGCACAAGGCGCTGCCGATCCGGAGCCGGGTGCCGACTGCCAGTCCTTTCAATTCCATCCCTTCACAGAGAATGTTCTCGGCAAATACGCCCGGGAACAGCTTTACGGAAACATGCTCCTGCATGCGGTCCACGCTTTCTTTCGCCAGAAGGCTTACCTGCCTGTGCCAGTCTCCGGCATGGGCATCGCCGATGATCCCGTGATGCGGTTTCAGCTCTATGGAATCGACCGGATGCTTTTGTTCGCCTTTTCTTTCACTGATACATACCGCCCGGATGACAGCTTCTCCAGTATACATAATGATTCGTCTCCTTATTGTTCTTAAGAAGATCTTCTGTAAGATATCACCCTATTCCGATACAGCAAGATCCTCGATCAGCACCTGCATGATCCCTCCGCAGACCATGCCTTCCTCTTCAGCCACTTCATTCGTCATATCGACTTCCACGACCCGGGTCTCTCCTGTTCCGGCGATCCTTCTGGCCATGCTCATAACATCCGCTTCCCGCCCGCTGTGCGCTCGATCGACGCAGAGCGGCCGGCTTCTGTTTCTTTCA
>CAMOZZ010000054.1 GCA_946631165.1 uncultured Lachnospiraceae bacterium
GGGATGATCTATGAATCAATATGTAACCGGGGCAATGATCAGACGTCTCCGGGAAAGCAGAAATATGACGCAGAATCAGCTGGCAGAGAAAATCAGCGTCAGCAGCAAAGCTGTTTCCAGATGGGAGACGGGACGGGGATATCCGGATATATCCCTGATCGAACCGCTTGCCGATGCTTTAGGTGTATCTGTAATAGAATTGTTCTCCGGGGAAGATGTCGTCAATACCAACAGAGCATCCAATATGCTGTGGATGAAGCTGCATGTGTGCCCGATCTGCGGAAATCTGATACAGAGCACGGGAGAAGCTGTTGTCAGCTGCTGCGGCATCGTTCTGCCAGCGCTGGAGGCGGAGCCTGCGGATGAAGCTCACCGTCTGCACATTGAACAGATCGAAGATGAGTATTATGTATCTGTTCCTCATGAAATGAGCAAAACGCATTACATTTCATTTATTCTGGCTGTTAAGGATAACGGCTTTGAATTAAGGAAACTGTATGCGGAGGGAAATGCAGAAGCACGTTTTAAAAGAAACAGGACCAAATATTTCCTCTGGTACTGCAATCAGCATGGTCTGTTCAGCGTGTCAGCACGATAGATTTCGAAAACGAAAAATCTATCACATATGACAATTTATAAGAATCAAATCATAAAGCCGGGTGCTGTGTTTTCGTTTGCAGCATCTGGCTTTTTCAGAATAGCAGAAAGGAGCCGGTGAACCGTCTCGGGTTTCTCTTGTCCTTTGTCACGAATTGATATATACTGTTTCCGGTTAAAAGAACAGGCGGGACAGAGCGATCATATGGGCACTTTATCAGAAAAGAAAAACATTGAGCAGGGAACATCCGGAAGCAATACAGGTACAGCAGATTCAAAAATGGCAAGACGGGCCCTGATCCTCATCTGGTTCGCTGTTCTATGTTCTTCCTCCTCCTCCACGTTTGTGAGATTCAGCACTTGTCCGTCGCTTGTGCTGGCTGCATGGAGAAAGACTTTCGTTACACTGCTTCTTCTTCCGGTGGTACTGGGAAATCCTTCCTACAGAGTGGAACTGAAATCCCTGCATCGCAGTCAGGTCATCAGGTGTATCATCAGCGGCTGTTTCCTGGCTGTGCATTTCTGGACATACTTTCTTTCTGTCCATAACACGACAATTACAGCAGCGCACGTACTGGTCAACCTGGAAGTCCTGTTTGTCGCTGCTTTCATGTTCCTTTCCGGAAAAGAACGATACAGCAGAAGAAGTATAGCCGGGATCTTCATCGCCATTTTCGGCGGTATTGTTGTTGCTTATACACAGGGCGGCCTGAATATGGCCGGGATGATGTTCGGGAATCTTCTTGCAATTTTTGCAGCAATAATGGTGGCATCCTATTCCTTTATCGGGACAGGTGTACGTGGAGAAGGCGTGTCCAATAGTGTCTATACATTTCTGGTATACGGCACTTCAGCCGTCGTGCTGGATCTGATGGTCCTGATCTCACCTTATCATTTTACCGGTTATGGAAGGATCAATTATCTGCTGGCCTTCGGAATGGCGATCGTAAACAGTCTTCTCGGGCACAGCATCTTCAACTGGTCTCTGAAATACCAGAGTCCTACACTGGTTGCAATGATCAAGCTGTTCCAGCCGGTTTTCAGCACCATATTGGGATTGCTTATATTCAGCGAACTGCCGCTGTGGAATCAGTTTGTCGGCGGGATCATCGTGATCTCAGGTATATTCCTGTATATAAAACATAAAAAATAAGGCAGTTTGTCAGCAAACAATCAAAGACGGACGGGATGAACGATGGCACGTTTTAAATGGATGGAAAAACCGGAGAGTATACCGGCAGAAAAGATAGCGGAAGAGTTCCGCGCGGATATTGTTGTGATCGGCGCTGGGCATGCCGGCACTGCAGCGGCAAGAGCTGCCTCTGAAAGCGGTGCTTCTGTTATCGTGCTCGAACAGCAGAACGAAGAGAAGCAGTGGATCCTGGGCGTAGGAGAGATCGGACATATCAATTCCGAATGGCAGAAAAGCCATGGCCTACCCGCAGTGGATATTGATGAATTCGTGAATGACTGGCAGCTGCGGACCGGCAATCGTTCCGATTACCGGCTGATCAGAAAATATGCTGAAAATTGCGGCGATGCATTCGACTGGTTCATTGAACCATTGGCTGAGGAAGAGAAAGCTGCTATCCATCCGATGCTGACACCGCCGGCATCCTCCTTCTCCTATAATCTTAACGGTCTGAGATCATGGCCGGGAAGTGCAAATATGGGGGTGAAACTGCAGGACAAAGCGGTCAGATTGTCGCAGGAGATTGCGAAAAAGAACGGTGCTTTGTTTTTCTTTGATACGAAAGCCTGTGAACTGCTGAAAGATGACGGCAGCGTGACTGGCGTTATTGCCCGCAGGATAGACGGCAGCTATTTATCTTTCCATGCAGATCTGGGGGTCATCCTGGCGGCCGGTGATTACAGCGGAAATGTCGAAATGTGCCGGGATCTGCTTGCGGAAGCCGATGATCTGGTGGATGAAGGAGATTTCACCGGGCACGGATGGGACGGCAGCGGAATCAGGATGGGCGTATGGGCCGGCGGAAGGCTGGAGCCGCGATCCCACGCTGCCATGGGCGGCAATTATTCCTTCCCGGGATTTGATCTGATCGGATCTGCAGCTGTTCTTCGTGTCAACTGCCACGGGGAGCGGTATTCCAATGAAGGTTTCGGAACACACATTTTTGCGGCTTTCCCCGGTGCAAAACAGCCGAATGGAATGCTGTGGGGGATCTTTGACAGCAATATTTTTGAAGAAGTAAAATACCAGGCTGCCAATCATGCCGTGTTCGATTACACTGATAAAAAAGAGATTGAAAAGCTGGTCAATGCACTGAAACAGGCGTCGGATACTTCCGGAAAGTCCGTGCAGATCAGAGATAAAGCCGGCGCTGTCAGGCCGCTGTATTGCGCAGACAGTATAGAGGCGCTCTCGGCATGTTTGTTTGATGATCCGGATGACCGGAACCGCTTTATAAAGAGTGTACAGCGTTATAATACCTTGTGTGATCTTGGAGAAGATCCTGATTTCGGCAAGGATAAGAAACTGCTTCATCCCATCCGGAAAGCGCCGTTCTTCGCCTGCGGGAACCGAAAGGACAGTCATCAGCCGGGCGGACAGTCGCTGAAGATCCTGGTAACCGTAAGCGGTCTTCTGATCAATGCGGATCAGCAGGTCCTGGGACAGGACTTTGAACCCATCCCGGGGCTTTATGCGACCGGAAACTGCAGCGGATGCCGGTTTGGAACGGCCTATACAACATCTCTGCCGGGACAGAGTATCAGCATAGCCCAGACGCTTGGACGGGTACTGGGAATGGAACTGGCAGAAAAAGAAGCGTAATAATTCTGGTATCACAGCAATTATTTACGCAATACGATAAAAAAGTCTTGCAATATGGCATATATTGCGCTATATTATCTTCAGTCGGAAACGACAAAAAATATACAAAGTCTTCAGGGCGGGGTGTAATTCCCCACCGGCGGTGACAGTCCGCGAGCCATTTGGCATGAACCGGTGAAATTCCGGTACCGACGGTCGCATTTATGCGCTCAGCATCAGCTGGGAGAGTCCGGATGGAAGAAGAAAAGGAAGGATCCCTGGAGTCATAAAAATGACTGCCAGGATTTCTTTTTTTCTCCCGTATCTTGTTCTTCCGGAAAGATGTATTGTATGCTTCCAGAACAGCACACAGTACCTGCTCCGGAGTGCAAAAGTCCAACCCTGGACAGATCGGAGGAAAACATGAAACAGAAAACCCAGGTCTACCGCATCACATTCATCGCTCTTTTAGGCGCATTATCCGCAGTTCTGATGTTGATCAATATCTCGCTGCCGTTCGCGCCAAGCTTCCTGAAATTTGATATTGCAGAGCTTCCCGCACTGTTCGCAGGATTCTTTATGGGCCCTGTCGCAGGCGCACTCGTGATCATCGTGAAGATCCTGCTTAAACTCGTTATGCAGGGGACCGAGACTGCATTCGTGGGAGAGTTCAGCAATGTGCTGGGAAGCATGTGCTTCGTCATGCCGGCGGCGATCATTTACCGGAAGATGCATACAAAGAAGGGCGCTGCTCTGGGACTGGTCATTTCGACTATCCTGGTAAGTGTGGTGTTTATCTTCGTGAATGCTTATATCATGTTCCCGCTTTATTCCAACCTGTACGGAATGCCGATGGAAGCGATCGTCGGAATGGGAACGGCAGTAAATCCTGCGATACATGATACTGTAACCTTGATGCTGTATTCAGTATTTCCGTTCAATATCATCAAACACGGCGTGACTGCCGGCGTAACATGGCTGGTATACAAACGCTGCGGCAATGCGCTCAGAAGCCTGATGGAGCCGGCAGCAGCACCTGCAGTAAAATAAGGATACCGGGGGAGGCAGGAGTACTGCCTCCCTTTACGATTTGACCGATTAATGGTAAAATACTTCTTCAAAGCCGGGCGGCGGGACGAATCTGATGAGGATCCGGAATGCTGTCCGGAAGAGAAGGAGTATTTTTTATGGCATGGTATGACGAAGCAGTTTTTTATCATATATACCCGCTGGGACTGACCGGCGCGCCGGCGCAGAATGAGTATGGAGAGCCGGTACACAGACTGAATGCACTGATCCCGTGGATCGGTCATATAAAGGAAATCGGATGCACCGGATTATATATCGGCCCGCTGTTTGAATCCGTCGGACATGGTTATGAGACGACAGATTACAGGAAACTGGATGCCAGGCTTGGTACAAATGAAGATCTGAAGAAATTTGTAAGCCTGTGTCATGAAGCCGGGATCAGGGTGATCCTGGACGGCGTTTTCAATCATACCGGAAGAGATTTTTTTGCTTTTAAGGATCTTAAAGAACACCGGGAGAACAGCAGATACCGTGACTGGTACTGCAATGTGAACTTCTGGGGAAATAACGAGTACAACGACGGATTTTCCTATGATAACTGGGGCGGCTATAATCTGCTGGTGAAGCTGAATCAGCGGGATCCGGAGGTCAGAGATTATCTGCTGGATACCGTGCGGTTCTGGGTATCGGAATTCGATATCGACGGACTGCGGCTGGATGCGGCAGATGTGCTGGATTTCGGTTTCATGCAGAGCCTGCGGGGATTGGCTGATACGGTCAAACCGGATTTCTGGCTGATGGGAGAGGTGATCCATGGTGATTATTCACGATGGGTGAATGAACGGACGCTCCATTCCGTGACAAACTATCATCTGCATAAAGCACTGTATAATGCGCATAATGATCATAATTACTTTGAGATTGCCCATACGGTGAAGAGACAGATGGATCTGGGGCTTGGCAGAGATGTGCGTCTGTATTCATTCGTGGATAATCATGATGTCGAGCGGATCTATACGAAGCTGCGGAATAAAGCGCATTATCTCCCTGTGCATGTTCTTCTGTATACGCTGCCGGGCATCCCTTCGGTTTATTACGGATCGGAGTTCGGGATCGAAGGGAGAAAAGAGCGCGGGTCGGATGCTTCGATAAGACCATCCATTGATCTGGCAGAAATGAATGTGCAGGAGAATCCCTGCCTTGAGATCATCAAAGCGCTCGGACAGATACACGGGCACGAATCGGCGCTGTGGTATGGCGATTACAGAGAACTGCAGCTGACGACAACAAAGTATGCCTTTGCCAGAGGAGATATTATTGTCACCGTGAGCAATGAGAATGGCAATGCGGAATTCGATCTGCCGGCGGCTGGCACTGATCCGGTGTATAAGGGTGCGCTGAGCGGAAGAACAGCGCAGGCGGTGAATGGAAGAATTCATATTGATCTGCAGGGGAACAGCGGGGAAATATGGATCCCGCAGAGCGGTGAGCGGCAGATTTATGAACCGGTGAAGATAGATCTGCAGGAAAACGTGCAGAAGGAAACGGAAGGTCTTCAGATGCCGGAAAGAGCCGTGAACAAATCGTATGAGGAGATGACGGTGCCGGAATTGCAGGCAGAGATCCTGGCGAAGATGGCTGCAAATGGAAATGTGACTGACAGGATGAAGCAGGATGTCATGGAGAATGTGTACCGTGATTCCCTGCTGAACTGGGTAAGAAGTTTCCGATGACAACCTTAATACATCAATAAGAGGAGAACACCATGATTAAGAATAAGAACTTGCTGGACAGATTTCTCAGATACGTCAAAATCGACACCCAATCCAAAGAAGACGAGACCGTCCAGCCTTCTACCTCCAAACAGAAAGATCTCGCCCGGATCCTCTATGCCGAACTGACTGACCTCGGCGCGGATGCTTACTTTGACGAGCAATACGGCTATGTTTACGCCAGCCTTCCCGGAACCGAACCTGCCATCGGCTTTGTGGCCCATATGGATACCGCACCGGCTACCAGCGGAACGGGGGTCAATCCCCGTATCGTCGAAAACTATAGCGGCGGGAAGATCATCCTGAATGACGGCTCCAAACCTGGCATTGACCCTGTCGTCCTTGATCCGGACTATTTCCCGGAACTTGGATCACACATCGGAGAAGACCTGATCGTTACGGACGGAACAACGCTTCTCGGCGCAGACGACAAAGCCGGCGTCGCTGAGATCATGAACCTGTTCGAATATTATGCTGCACATCCGGACATCCCGCACCGCCGTCTATGCCTTGCTTTCACGCCGGATGAGGAAGTCGGCCGCGGGACAGAGCATTTCGATCTGGAACGCTTCGGCGCGGCTGAAGCCTATACTGTTGACGGCGGGAAAATGGGAGAGATTGAATACGAGTGTTTTAATGCTGCAGCTGCCAAAGTGGAAGTCCGCGGAACCAGCGTCCATCCCGGCGATGCGAAGAACAAGATGGTCAATGCGGCTGCTCTTGCAGCCGAATTCCACGGTATGCTCCCGCAGGCAGAAACACCCGAGCATACGGAAGGCTACGAAGGGTTCTATATGCTTGAAGAAATCTCGGGGAGTTATGAATACGCGGTCCTCAAATATATTCTCCGTGATCATGACAGAGAGAAATTTGAAAGGCGCAAGGCTTTCATGCAGGCCGTCACGGAGTATATGAACTGTAAGTACGGAGCGTATTTCACACTGACTCTGAAAGATCAGTATTATAATATGGCCGACCTGATGAAGGATCATCTGCATCTGATTGAAAATGCGAAAAATGTCCTTCGCGAACTGGGTGCCGAAGGAAACATTGTCCCCATTCGCGGCGGCACGGATGGGGCAAAGCTCACATACATGGGCGTCCCGTGCCCGAATCTCTGCACGGGAGGATATAATTTCCATGGACGATTCGAATATGCTTCCGTTCAGGAAATGGAGATCTGTGCGGAAATGCTGATCCGGCTCGCACAATAATTTGAATTCAAAAGGGAATTCATGTATAATAATTAGTCAGGATGTTATACGACAGCAGCCGCACCATCCTTAAGGAAACAGCAGGAGAACATGAATTTGAGAATCAATACTATTTCAAAATCTGCATTCACAGTACTTATCGCTGCTTTTCTGATGCTTACAGCATTGCAGGCAGCTTCTGTTAATGCAGCCATACCGTCTCCTGAAACTTATTCGGAAACTGCGGAAGCAAGTGCAGAAACAGCATCATCCGAAGACACTGCACCAGCTGCAGAGGATCAGACAGCGGAAGAACACTCTGCAGATACTGCTGAAACATCAGCAGCTGCTTCAGAGGATACTTCTGCAGCCGCATCCACGGAGACTGCTGCAGAAGAGGATCGTCCGCTGACTGCCGGTCTTACCTCACTTCCCGATAGTTTCCTGTCTGACATCGACCGGGCTCTTGGCAATGAAGAAGGTGAAAAGAACCGTTATGTGGCGCATACCGGCCGATGCGGAAAAGCTGCGCAGAACTCACTGCTGGCTTTTCAGCTCGCAGCAGATGCCGGATACTGGGCGATTGAAACGGATATCCGATGGACTTCCGACCATGTCATCATTTGTTATCATGATGAATCCTTTGACAGCCATTCAGACGGTACAGGAATGGTGGATGACTGCACCTGGGATTATGTAAGCACATTGCATGTGACCGCAGGAAATACGGATGATGACGGGCCTCAGCCGATCGCTGCTTTTTCGGAATATCTTGATCTCTGCAAGGAGACCGGCAGGCAGGCGCTTGTGGATGTGAAGTATTGTTCGAACGGTTACAGATCGTTCCTGGATAAAGCGTATGAGATGGTCGCTGAAAGAGATATGGTCAGCCGCACGATCTGGCAGTGCAGCCTGGGGGATTACCTGAAATACATCAAATCGCTGGATGCAAACGCCAGATGCTGGCTGCTCTGCGGAGAGATCATTGCAGATGATCCCGATATGATCGTTCACGCGAAAAGGGATCTTCAGTGTGAAGGCATTGATGTACCGGTGATCGATCAGTCTGTTGCGGAGATGGCGCACCAGAACGGAATGATCTGTGTTTTCTATGAGACAGATAAAAAGAACAAACAGGAAAAATGTTTTGAATATGGTTATGATCTCGTCATGGAAAACGGGTTTTAAAGATCCAAACGGGATGAAGGAGGAATTATGCTGCCAAGATCAAAGGACAGAATAAAGTATTCAGCCGTTTTTATCGCTGCAGCTTTTTTCATGCTTGTGATAACAGCTGCGACAGCGCAGACAGCCTTTTCCGCAGCCGGATCTCCCCGGAAAGTCAGAGGATTAAAAGTGAAAGGCGTGAACTACCGTGCAGTGACAGTGACTTTTAATCCTGCAGAAGGTGCTGAAAAATATGAGATTTTCCGTGCCTCCGCAAAAGATGGAAAATACAGAAAGGTGAAAACGACCAGAAAAACGGCTGTAAAGATATCCGGGCTCCGGGCCGGCAGGAAATACTATTTCAAGGTACGGGGCATAAACGGGAAACTCGCCGGGAAAGACAGCCGGATCGTTTCCGGGATGACAAAACTTGACACGCCGGTAGTCAATGTTGCTGCTGATCCATCCGGTATTTCCGTCTCCTGGAACAAAATTCCGGGTGCAAAAGGATATCTGATCTACCGGAAGGCAGCCGGCGGCTCAAAACAGCTGATCAGAAAGATAAAAGGGTACGGCACACGCACGTATAAAGATGTTAATGTCGTCAATCTGAAAAAATACAAATACGCTGTCTGCGCTTATTGCGGGCAGGCAAGATCAAAGACTTCCCGTGCTGCCGGGACTTACTATTATGCGGTTCCGGAACAGGCTGAAATGCTTGCGCCGACAGTGGAAAACAGCGGAATCTGTCTGAACTGGAAGAGTGCCGCAAACGCTTTCGGTTACGATATCTACCGCAGAAAACACGGTACTGCCGAAGCCTTTGTCTGTATTCTGAACGTCTCTTATAAAAGTAATTCTGCGATTGACAGAACTGCTGAAACAGATCAGGCGTATGATTATTATGTGACTGCCGTAAACCACGGTCTGACTTCTGCCGCTTCGCAGCAGGTCTCTGCCAGAAAACTGGCGGCGCCCCATGTGAGATGTTCCGTTGATGAGATCGGTGCAGAGATCTCCTGGGATCATCTGGACGGCGTGACCGCTTATAAGATCTACAGATTTGACAGCAAGGGCGCTGGTACTGAAATTGCGGAGATTGAATATGACGCTTCTGCAGAAGATCCGGAAGCACTGCTGAACTATACGGAAGCCTTTACGCCCGCTAACGGCGCAAAATATACTTACGGTGTGAAAGCAGTCATGGCCGGTGATCCTGTCGTTTCGGAGAGCGGGATCAGTCAGAAATCAGACCAATTTCTTACAGCCCCAAAAAAACTGACTGTCTATTATGCAAATGACAGTTCTCTGACGATCGGGTTCAAGATCAATAAAAAAGCATCCGGCCAGCAGGTGCAGATCTCGGAGACAGCCGATTTCACGGTGCATCAGGATATAGAGATCAATAATCTGCGTACTTATCTCGGCACCTTCCCGGATCTGGCGCCGGCTTCGAAATACTATATCAGAGCCAGGAATTATATTGCTTCTGAGAGCGGAACGAGATCCTGGAGTGCCTGGAGCAAAGGATACAAAGCTTATACAAAAGAACCCGGCATGGAAGAGGGGACCCGCATTTCCGATGAAGCCGTCAATGAGGTCGTGGAAAAAGCGATCACGTGGATCGACGGTAAGATCAGTGTGCTTGATACTTCCACTGCAAAAGTGCTCGGCGCTGCCGCATGGCAGGATGATGAGCATTTTTCCTGCTCTACACTCGTAACGAAAGGTTACCGGCACGCCGGTGTTAAGCTGCCGACATGGTTCTTCTCCTCAAAGGTGGCGAAGAACTATCTGGCAAATGGTTTCATCGAAGTGACGGACCAGGTTAATACAAAGACAGGAGCGGGTCTCAAACGCGGCGATGTTCTGCTGAACAAAAGAGAATCACACACCGGCATGTATCTGGGATATTTCCATGGTCAGAACAACATGATGATCAACGCTACCAAAAAACACTGGACAACGAAATACAACGGCGCTTCTTACTCCTGGAAAAGAGTTTTCCGGTACGCTGGAAAATAAAGCAGGCTCAGCCTGCCGTATAAATGGAAGGCGGAAGAGCATCCGTTAAGAAAGGACAAGCTGAAATGGCTCTCATCTCCATTATCGAAAATTTCACACCGAAAAATGATGAACGGCTTCTGCGGAGAGCCGAACAGCTCAGGCCGGTCATCTTTCATCAGAGGGTGAATCCTGCAGGTGCCTTTCGCTTAAAGGACCGCTACAGCAGGGAGATCGTCGGGATCCCCGAAAATGATTACACGGATGTGATCCTTGGAAAAGGCGATAATATCTGTCTTGATTTCGGCAATCATCATGTGGGACGTCTTTTTCTGGAACTTGCAGGGAAAGGAAGCCATCCTGATGCACCTGCATTTATCAAGCTGAAATTTGCAGAGACACTGGCGGAGCTTTCCGAAAACAGCATGGAGTACAATGGATGGGTATCTTCCAGCTGGATCCAGGAGGAATATATTCATGCGGATGCCCTGCCTGCAGCAGTCTCTCCGCGGAGAAGATACGCTTTCCGTTATCTGAAGATCACAGTGATCGATACATCGCCGAAATACAAGCTTACGATCAGCGATGTTTTTATCAATACGGAAACATCTGCATCTGACACTGCTGTTCTGCCGGCCTATAAAGGAGATCGTGAACTGTCCTCGATTTACCGTATGTGCCAGCGTACGATCAGGAATTGTATGCAGGAAGTGTTCGAGGATGGTCCGAAACGGGACCGAAGGCTGTGGACGGGTGACCTCAGACTGCAGGCCCTGGCCAATTACGCCACGTACGGGAACAATGATCTGGTAAAGCGATGCCTGTATCTTTTCGCAGGCAGCAGATTCCCGGACGGGAAAGTGGCAGCGTGTGTATTTACCGATCCGGAACCGGCAGCTGACGACACCTGTATTTACGATTACATGCTTTTCTTTGCCGCCGCTCTGTGTGAGTATTTTGAGGAGACCGGAGATAAAGAAGCGCTGAAAGATCTTTACGGAATCGCGCAGGAACAGATCGATATTGCCCTCGGAACGGTCGATAAGAACGGTTTTGTTCACGGCGATGAACTGGGAACAGTATTCGTGGACTGGGCGGAAGATCTGGACAAAGAGGCAGCCGCGCAGGGCATACTGATCTACGCCATCGGGTACGCTGTAAAACTGGCCCTGCACAACGGAGACCGGAAGCGGGCGGAGTATCTGGAAAGGAAGAACAAGATGCTCCGTGCTGCTGCACGCAGCTGTTTCTGGGATCAGGAAAGAGCCTGCTTCGTATCCGGCGGACAGGCCGCCCTGGCCACACAGGTCTGGATGGTGCTGGCAGGCTGTGCCTCGGAAAAAGAAGCCGGAGAGATCTTTGACCGCGCTGATGAATACTCCCGGGAATGTACAATGATGACGCCTTATATGCATCATTACTATATTATGGCGCTTCTGTCGTGCGGAAGAAAAGAACAGGCACTCGGACATATCCGCTGGTACTGGGGCAGCATGGTAAAAGCAGGCCTGGATACTTGTCCGGAAACATGGGTGCCGGATGATCCTTCCGCCTCCCCTTACGGCGGTACTGCAGTGAACAGTTACTGCCATGCCTGGAGCTGCACGCCTGTGTGGATCCTGAAAAAATATTTCTGAAACAGTTTACGTGTAAAAAATGACATTTCACGCAGATATCATAAAAAAACAGTTGCTTTATGCTACATTAATAGCATCATGCAACTGTTTTTTGTTTGCGGTTCTGCTGCAGACAAACAAGGAAACAAGGAGGAAAACACATGAAAAAAGGATTAATGCGCGGACTGGCCGGCATCACCGCCTCTCTGTGCGCGATCAGTCTGGTCGCGACAGCCTACACTCCTTCCAGAGAAGCGTTCATCAACACACGTCTCGGAACTTCCAGTGTAGAACTTGTCGAGACCGGTGACGGCTCTGCCGATGCGTATTATTACGATTCGGAATTTGAATCCCTCGGCGATCTTGTGCAGGCAAATGTGGATCTTTCGGAACAGATCAGCGCAGAAGGAAGCGTACTTCTGAAGAACACAAATAATGCACTTCCGATCGATACTGCATCAGAGACGGTCACTCTTTGGGGACATAACTGCATCTTCCCTGCCAAGGGCGGTATGATCGGTTCTTCCGCAGCTGCGGCAGAAGGTCAGGATGATCCCGGATTTATCGGCGGCCTGGCAGCCAGAGGCTTCAATATCAACATGGATATGGTCGATTTCTATGCGAGTGAAGAAGCTTTTGCCTATACCCGTCAGACATTCTTCCCGGGCGCAGGTCTGCTCCCCGCATTCACCCCTGCGTATGAACCGCCGCAGTTCTATATGACCGGTGAGATTCCTGCTTCCATGTATACGGATGATATCCTGAAAAAAGCGGACGGCACTGCCGCGATCGTTATCATCACCCGTGACAGCTCCGAAGCAGCTGATTATTCACCTACGATGTTCTGCGCAACAGAAGGGGATGCTTTCGAGCGTCCACTGGCCCTTTCCCAGTATGAGAGGGATATGATCGCGCTGGCAAAGCAGCACAGCACGAAAGTCATCGTACTTGTGAATGCAGACAACCCTATGGAGCTGAAAGAACTCAAGGACGATGCTGAAATTGATTCCATCCTCTGGGTGGGCGCCCCCGGCGAATACGGCTTCTACGGCATTGCCGATGTCCTTTCCGGCGCTGCGAATCCTTCCGGCCGTCTGCCTGACACCTATGCGACGAACGGCACTTCTTCGCCCGCTATGATGAACTTCGGCCTGTATATGTATACCAACAATATGAACAACGGTTCCGCACAGGGCGATATCCCGCAGCTTACCGAAGCGGACAAGGCTGACTGGTATCTTGTTGAGAACGAAGGCATCTATAACGGTTACAAGTACTATGAAACACGTTATGAGGATCAGATCCTCGGCCGTGCGAATGCAACTGCCACAGAAGGATCCTCCACCGGTTCCGCCTGGAATTATGAAGACGAAGTCGACTATCCTTTCGGATACGGACTTTCCTATACGGTATTCTCAAGCACCCTGGATTCTGTGGATCTTACGCTTGGAGAGGTCGGTACAGCGACTGTCACCGTTAAGAATGAAGGCGATGTCGCCGGCAAACATGCTGTAGAGCTGTTCGTACAGGCACCTTATACCGAGGGCGGCATTGAGAAATCCGCCATCCAGCTCGTTGGCTTTGGAAAGACCCAGATCCTGGAGCCCGGACAGAGCGAGACTATCACGATCGATGTGGATCCGGCACTGTTCGCAAGCTATGACGAGACTGCTGTCAAGGCTGACGGCACACAGGGCGCCTGGGTCCTGGAAGCGGGAGATTATTATTTCTCGATCGGATCTGACGTACATGCTGCGCTGAATGATATCCTCTCTGTCAAGGATTCATCCACCGTTGAAAAACTGCAGACGATCAATGATACCTATCTTGCTGCAGAGCATGTACAGGTATGGAATCTCGCTGAGACTGATATCGAGACTTATTCCGTTGGCGTACAGAATGCGCTTCAGGAAGCAAACATCAACAACCTGATCCCGGATACCGTTGAGTATACCACCAGAACCGACTGGACAAAGGGATGGAAGACTGTGGATACCCTTACCCCTACAGCGGATATGATGGTCGGTCTGACCAACTCCAATTATGCGCTGAACGCGAACGGTGAAGGCGTAACATGGGGCGCTGACAACGGCCTTACCTTCTTGCAGATGCTGGATATCGACGGCGACGGAAATATC
>CAMOZZ010000055.1 GCA_946631165.1 uncultured Lachnospiraceae bacterium
ACGGTGCCGAAAGCGCCGCCGAACTGAAATCGCTTCTTTCTGCTTCCGGAACGCAGTACAGCATCCTGCATGCGGATACCCCGGCAGATCTGTCCGGTCTGACAGCGGATGATTCCGTCATCCTCATCGGCGGGGACGGCAGCATCAACCGTTTCGTCAATTTGATCCCGAAGGATTTCCCTGCGCCCATCCTCCTGATGCCCTCCGGCTCCGGCAACGACTTTGCCCGGGGGACCGGCATAAGAAAAGGCGCTGCAAACGTGCTGTCCGCATACGGACCCGGCAGTTCCGTAAGACATCTTGATACCGGCGTCGCGCAGCCCGCAGGATACGCCCCGAAGAAATTCACGGTCAGCTGCGGCATCGGCTATGACGCCGCCGTCTGTCACATGATCAATGCCGGCCGTCTCAAAAAGCGCCTGAGCCCGTATGGCCTCGGAACCATCGCTTATATCCTGAACGGGATCAAAGGCATCTTTACGTACAAAAGAGCCGGCGCATGGCTGACTCTTCCCGATCAAAGAATACGTCTTAAAAATCTTGCATTTCTTTCCTGCCACTGCCTGCCGTACGAAGGCGGCGGATTTGCATTCGCGCCGGATGCGGATCCCTGCGACGGAAAGATCAATATCACCGCCGTGACCGCTGCGAACAGATTCCTTTTCTTCCTGACGCTGGCGGCCAGCCTCTTCAAACTGCATGTGAAGCTGCCCTGGGTGCACACTTACCGCTGCCGTGCGGCAAAGATCACGGTGGATACGCCGCTCGTCTTCCACACGGACGGCGAAGTCACGCAGAACGTGACCTCCTTCAAAGTCAAAGCGATTCCCGGTTTTCTTCCTGTCCGTTTCGCACCTGAGAAGGATTGACTTTCTCATTCACAAGATAGATGAACAGGAGCACCGCCGCGCAGCAGATGCCGGTCGTCAGCATCAGGGCGATCTCATTTTCCTGCGAGAAGATCCGGTCGAGCAGCGGTGTTTCCGAGCCGACCACGGATACGATATTCGCGAAGCAGTGCAGCGCGACCGGCGCGGCAAGATTGTGGAACTTTTCATACACATAACCGAGCAGCAGGCCGATCAGGAGTGCATAGATCACCTGCAGCGTATTGCCGTGATAGAAGCCGAAAAAGACGGCGGAAAGCACGATCGCATGCCCGGGCTTCAGATATTCTCTGAGCCGGTTCTGGATGAGGCCGCGGAAAAGCAGTTCCTCGACGATCGGCATGACGATCCCGGTCACCAGGATCTCCAGGAAATACTGTCCCTGATACAGACTGTTCCCGACCTGCTCCAGTTCCGGTGCCAGCAGGGTCGTCAGCCGGCTGATCATCAGCATGCCGTTGATGGCCAGGCAGGCCGCTGCCCCGAGCAGTCCGCACAGGATATAAAAGGGTGCCGGCACGGCTTCATAACGGACTGGAACCGTGACAGCTTTCCTGTCCGAACGGATGAGCAGAAAAAGGATCGGGATCATGATGACTGCCGCAGCAAGCGACATCGGCAGGGAATAGCTTCCGACCGCCTGATAGGTGCGTTCGATCAGCACATAGACATCCGGGTTCACGCCCGTGCGTTCCATGTCAAGGAACGACACCGTCATCCCGATGATGCCGCCGCAGACATAGATCACATAATAAACTGCGAAATAAATCAGTATCGGATAAAGAAGCCGCCATGCACGGCGGCCGTAATCATTAGCGTTCATAAATCAAACCCCCGCCCTATAATCTAGCACCAAAAGGCTGATTTGGCAAGGCGGGGGTATTTCTTATAACGCGGGAAAATATGCCGGCAGCAGCATCGCCGGCGTGCAGCTCCATGCGTGACAATAGCTGTTGACTGCCTTTCCTTTATACGGAGAAGCGTCCGGATCATCCTGTACCCAGATCTCCGGACAGGTATCCGCGCCCGCAGCGGCCATGCTGCCCCAATAGCTTCGGATATGCGCGAGTGCCGCTTCCCTCATCCCACAGGAAAGAAGCGCCATCACATAATAATGATGCATATACGGCGTCATCATCGCACATTCCCTCTCGAATGCTTCTCTGCGCGCCAGAAGCGCCGCGGCCTCCCCGCCGGATATGACCTCTGCCAGCACCATCCAGACCTGCAGGGCAAGCGCAGCCTGTCCGTCATCCGTGAAGCATTTCCTCTCCGGATCATAGTACGTCCGCAGCGCCGCCTGCTTCAGTATTTCGATCTTTTTCCGCAGCAATGATTCTCTTTCCAGATTGCCGGTTTCCGCCGCCAGCGCCGCGGCATACCGCATACAGTAGATCAACACTGCCAGGGCAGCGGCTTCCTTCTTCAGGCCTTCCACCCAATCGATGAACACATGCGGAGTCCGTTCCGTACAGACAGTCCCGTCCTCCCGGAGAAAGGCAGCGGCGAGATCGATCTGCAGCTGCGCAGTCTCATACAGATCCTCCAGTGCTTCCCGGTCACCGGTCTCCTTCCAGTATTCATACAAAGCTGGTACAAAAAGCAGCATATAATCGAACATACATGTGTCGTCCGCTTCCGGGACCGGCTCATGAAAGACGCAGGCTGACAGCTTCCCGTCCGGCTGCCGGCTCCCGGCAAACAGATAGAGGCAGCGTTTTACCAGATCGTTATTCCGAAATGCCGCGTAATTTGCCAGTGCCTGCAGACGCAGATCCCCCATCCACAGGCGCCGGTCTCTCTTCGGGCCGTCCTCGAACACATCCTGCATACAGCCGCGGAGCGTCCGCAGGCAGATCCGGTAGATCTCCCGCAGCTGCGGATCCGCCGGGGCATACACAGGCAGCCGGCCATCCTCTGCAGAAGTGATACTGTCACATTCCACCTCTTCGATCACCAGATCATACTTCTTCGAAACCGCTTCGACGCTGACTGCAACATACCGGAACGCGTATCGTCTCTTCAGGACCTCTGTTCCCGGGATCAGATCGACATGCACAGTTTCCTCCTGGATCCAGCTTTTTGAGATCCACCCGTTATATCCTGCAGTGTCCTCCATAAGCTCTTCCTGCCGTTCGGCAAACCGGAGCTTTATCAGCGCCGGCGCGTCCGGATGACTGCCCGTGCTGCCGAACCGGATCTTTATATGACCGACATGATGGTTGCCAAAATCGAAACAGAGCCCCTCTCCGGCCTTCAGCGGGATTGCCGGGGAGCCGGCCGGCAATGCGGCGTCCGGATCCGGACATCCGTTTTCCGTCAGCCGGAAGATCCTGCACGGTCTTACGGTCTCATGAAAAAGCACAGGTTTCAGAGCCTGCGCTTTCCGTAACAGAGATGCATCGTTTTTCGGTATGAATTTCTGATCTATCAATTCCAATCTCCTTCATCAAAGCAGCGGGAAGGTCATGCGACATTCGCAAACAACTTCCGGAAGTACAGGCCGTTCAGATAAGCCGGCACCGCGATCCCAAGCAGGAATACAATAAACAGCAGCCGGAAAGACAGCATTACCAGAAACACCGGTGCGATCGTCAGCGCCCCGACAGCCAGCGACATCAGCGGATGGATCAGGCAGAACAGGACGCCGTTCTTCACGGTATTCCGCAGCGTATTCTCGAACCATCCCGCTGTCACCAGGCAGAACAGGGTGAACAGGATCACCAAAGCCAGAAGCACGAGCAGGATACCGCGGTATACTGCAGCCGCTTGGACTGTATATCCGGCAAAGAGCCTGAGATCCAGCCAGATCAGGCCGGCGCAGACAAGACCGGCGATACCGATCACGGAAGATTTTTGGAGATTATCACGGAACGCGCTGAAGTACATCCTGCCGAGACTGCCTTCCTCCCCCTGCTGTATCTTCAGCACACAATAATAAAGGGCACTGACGGCAGCCCCGAAGGTGACCACGGGAATGCTGCACAGGATCGTCAGAAGATTCAGCAGGATCAGGTCCCCGACGCGGCCGAGGATCAAAGACAGTTTCCCTTCCTGTGAAAATATTCCGCTCATCTGCTTTCCTCCGTTTCGTTTGTCATCAGATAGTTTAAATAGTCCCGCACTGCTTCCTTGTGCGGTGCCGCGGAAAGGATCCCCAGCACACCGCCGCTTTCCGGATATGCACCCCATGATGCCAGCCGCGGCAGGCAGGATGTACTGATCCCGACTGCGTTTCCGCCGCTGTCCCGATACAGGTACGCTTCCGGCACTCCCTGACAGCACTCTCCCGGATCCAGGAAGATCCCGCTGTCCGCGAACCGCGCGAAATCATCTTCGGCAAGCACCAGGATATCCAGCGTACCGTCGCCGATCTCAGTATAGATCCTGGCCAGGCTGCCTGTCGCAAAATCAGATGCATCCTCCGCCGAGAGCATCAGATCCGTAAGGATCACTGCCTCCTGCCGCTTCGGATCCGCCTCCGCAGCTTCCAGATACTTCTGTCCCAGTTCCTCTCCGGCCTGTTCCATATGGCTGTCACAGTAAATGACTGACAGGATCGTTTCCTTCGCGAGGATCTTAGCTGTAATAAAGTGAACGGCCAGGACCGAGAAAACGATCAGCAGCAGCGCCGGGATCCAGTAGTACATCCAGAAATAATACCATCGGTCCCGCAGGCTGCCCGCTTTCCGTTTCCCGTTCATGACCGTTCCTCCCCCCCGTCTTATGTACGAATCTCCGCCATGGGCGGATATATCGTCATCCTTTTACCGCGCCTGCCGCGATACCGTTGATGAACTGCTTCTGCAGGATCATGAAGATCGCGATCAGCGGCAGCGCACACAGCACGCACGCCGCAAACAGGATATTCCACTGGGCCGGATTCTCCTTGTCACCCAGGAACTGCAGCATGCCCACCGGCAGCGAATACTGGTTCTGTCTGGAGATGAATACCATCGGATAGAAGTAATCGTTCCAGATCCACATGCCCTGCGTGATGATGACCGATACCGTAGCCGGCTTCAGCAGCGGGAATACCACTGCCGAGAACCGTTTCCACAAAGAAGCGCCGTCGATATAGGCAGCTTCCTCGACCTCCACCGGCACGCCCTTCATGAACCCCGAGAACAGGAATACGGAGAACGGCAGGGAACAGGTGATGAACATCAGCACCGGCGTGAAACGCGTATTCGGAATGCCCAGTCTGTGGAAGGTCTGCGCGATCGGCACGATGACCATCTGCGAAGGGATGATCAGTCCCGAAATGAAGAAGTAGTACAGGAACCTTGCCATGCGGGATTTGATGCGCCCGATGGGATAGGCAGCCATGGTCGCGAGCACGACGATGCAGAATACCGCAAGTCCGGTCGTCATCAGCGAATTCAGGAGTTCCATCGGATAGTTCATCTGCGAGAAAGCCCGCACATAGCTGGCGCTGCTGAACTCAATGAACAGCATCAGCGGTGAATTCTGATTCTCCGGTCTCCGGAGGGAACTGGAGAATACGATGACCAGCGGCGCGATGACAATGATACAGAAAGCCGTGATCAGTACATAAAGCAGCACGATCTTCCACGTCACTTTGGCGTAGGTGACTGCCTCTTTTTCTTTTTTCTTTCCGGGCAATGCCATTACAGCTCCACCTCCCTCTTATTCATGATGATCAGCATAACGATCGTAATCGCGATGATCACGAAGAAGGAAACCACCGAGAAGGCGCTGGCGCGGCCCATCTTCTGATCCGTAAACGCGATCTCATAGATCTGGAACATCAGCGTCTTGGTCGATTTTCCGGGGCCGCCGTTCGTCATGATGAATGCGTAGTCGAACGCTTTCAGGCCGTTGATGACCGACAGGATGATGTTGATGGTGATGGTCGACGCGATCATCGGGAGCTTGACGAACTTCGTGAGCTGCCATTCATTGCAGCCGTCGATCCGTCCCGCTTCCAGGACGCTTTCATCTACGGTCTGCAGTCCGGCGAGATAGATGATCATCGTAGAGCCGAAGCCCTTCCAGACTTCCACGATCGCGATGGCGAACAGCGCGATGCGGTAATTGCCCAGCGGGTTGAAGGCTGCGCCGTTGCCCCCGAACAGAGTGACCAGATTTGCGATCATACCGGATGTGGGCATATATACATAGGACCAGATAAATCCGACGACGATTGCGGAGAACAGCGCCGGGAAATAGGACGCGGTCCGGAAGAATCCCTTCATACGGATCTTCGTATTCAGTGCGATCGCGACCGCAAGGCCGATCAGGTTGCTTAAGACCACCGTCACACAGGCATAAAGCAGCGTATTGCGGATGGAATTGACAAGCGTTCCGTTTTCAAAGATCTTCTGATAGTTCTTCAGGCCGACGAAATCGAAATCATAATTGATCCCGTTAAAGTTCGTGATACTGTAGTAGAAAAGCTGCAGCACCGGATAGATCCAGAGAACCAGGAAGAAAGCAAGTGCCGGTATCAGAAAAACATACATGCGGTTCCGGAATACCAGGGAAGTATTCCCGCCGTTTTTTGTTTTTTTAGGTTTCAACGTTCTCTCCTCTCCGTAAAAGCCGGCATACACCGAAGTGATATGCCGGCCTCATGTCCCTGCTTATTCGTCCAGCAGATCCTCAAATTTATCCTGCATTCCCTGTGTGATATCCTCGACAGTCGTTCCCTGTCCGCCGATCATCTCGGAGAACAGCTCTTCCATCGTGGATTCGGTGCCGGCCGGCCATGCCTGGTTGCACCAGTGGAAAGCCTTGCCTTCGTTCATCAGATCGATGAAGGGCTGGTAGAGCTCGATATTGGGGATGGAATCCATGCCGCTGCCGTATACGGGGATGATGCGTCCGGTCGCAAGCTGTGCGTCCCAGATCTCATTGTCGCCGTTGTACCAGTAGTCGATCAGCTCTTTGCACTCATCGATGTACTTGGATCCGGAATAGATGCTGTAGCCGGCTGCCAGGCAGGTAGCGGTATACTGATCGCCGGATTCAGACGGGATCGGGAAATAGCCTCTTTCAAATGCGCCGCCTGCGCCTTCCGCGTTCAGGGCGGTCGCGTTGAAGGAACCGTCGAATGTCATGGCTGCCTTGCCGTCGATGAAATCCTGGATGGACTGGGAAGCGCCGTATCCGAGAGACTGGCTGGCATCGATATAGCCCTCATCGTAGAGCTGCTTGTACATGGTCAGGACCTTGTCCCAGGTACCTTCGTCCGTGAAATGCGTCTCACCGGAGCGGAGCTGCATATCATAATCGGGATTCTGAGAATAGATCTCGTTCGCTGCGATCTGATACAGACCGAACTGGAGCACATACTGGTCCTTGTCACCCATGACGATGGGCTGATGTCCGGCTTCTTTCAGTTTCTTGCAGTCGTCCAGGAACTCTGCCCATGTGGCAGGTACGGACTCGATGCCGACTTCCTTGAACATATCCTTGTTGTAGTAGGTTCCCAGGATCGATACGCTGCGGGTCGCGGTCACGACATTGCCGTCGTAGGTGACAGCCGCGGGATTCGCCAGATTGACAAGGAAATCGCAGTCGTTCAGCGGTGCGAGATATCCGGCCTCAGCCAGCGCGTAGCAGCTGTTGGAACCGGCATACATCGGCTGGGTCAGGATGATGTCCGGGCACTCGCCGGAAGCAAGCTTCGTCTTCAGGGAAGTGTAGTAGTTGTCATCCGGAAGCTTTGTGACTTCAAGGGTAACATTCGGCCATTTTGCCTTGACGAGCTCGGGGAGCTGCTCGGTCTCGAAATCGTTGCCCTGGGCAACACCGGAGACCATCATGGTCAGGGTGATGTCACCGGCATTCGCGATCGCCTCGTGATTGTAGCCTTCTCCCTCCGGAACGGCTGCGATCGTTTCTTCCGCAGCTTCTCCCTCTTCCGCTTCCTCCTGCGCTTCCGCTGCGGCAGCTTCGGTCTCGGCGGCTTCCGTCTCCGCGCTCTGGCTGCTTCCGCATCCGGCGACAGTCATTGCCGCCATGGAGCAGGCCAGGAGCAGTGCAAGAATCTTCTTCATCTTCATAAGTTCCTTCCTTTCTGCGTTGCACGCATCATTGAGATAACTCTATCATAGCCAAACGGAAGTATACTTTTGTCTGGTCTTGTGGTATACTTTTGTTGGAAATTCTACGACACATCCATTTTCCGCCGGCCGTCCTGACACGGCTCCATCCTTCAGGAGGATCCTCATCATGAAGCTGCGCCATAAGGTATTTCTGATCTATGCTTTTCTGGCGGTCATTCCCATGATCGCCATCACCAATTTTTCGTATCTGCGCTACCGGCAGGCTACCTACCAGCGGATGACCGACTTTTCCGACACCCTGGCCGAGAATGCCCGGACGCAGATCAACGACAATCTCCGCTCCCTGCGCAGGGCGCTCGATTTCCTGACCTTCTATTCCGATGAGAACGAGGAGTCCATGATCGAGACCATGCGTTCCTTCGCGGAGCGGCCCGGTGAGTATACTTCCTATGAGATCCTGCAGGCCCAGAAATACTGCGATCCCGTATTTCAGAATCTGATGTACACCAATGCCATGATCCGCGGCATCTATCTGATCCTTCCGGACGGACTGATCATCGGCAACGCCAATGAGATCTACAGCCGCATCAACCATCTTCACAACTGCTGTGAAGACCAGTGGTATGAAAAGACGGTCGCGCTCTCCGGCAGTCCGTATATCAGCACCTTCACGGCGGAAGATATGTTCACGGATGACAAGCCTTCCGTCTATCTGGCGAAAAGCGTCAGCGATATCTATACCCACGAGCTTCTCGGCGTCATCCTGATGGACTGTGACGCCGCCTTCCTGAATCTGGATTCCGCGAACGGTCTGCCCGGTCTGGCGCTGATCTCCGTCATGAACAGCACGACGTCGGAGACCATTTATTCCAACGTCGACAGCCTTCCCGCGGGGCAGATGTTCACGGACAACCTGCACAAGGCGGAGTTGGCGATCGCTCCGCTCGTGCTGACCACGAGTTTTCATTATGACACACTCTACCGGGAATTCAATCCTTCCGGCATGCTGATCCTGCTGATCGCGCTCGTCTGCATCGCCATTGAACTCATCCTCTGCTTCTTCGTGACGCGCGGTATGATCCGTCCGGTGGAATCGCTCAGCTGGTCGATGTCCCGGCAGAAGAAAAACGGGCTGAAATTCATCAGCCCTTACATGAAGCGGACCGACGAGATCGGTACGCTGTACAATGAATACGCACGGATGCTGGAGGAATTAAATGACTCCATCCACAAAAACTACCGCAGCAAGCTGATCCTGCTGGATGCGCAGATGAAATCCCTGGAGGCCAGGATCAACTCCCATTTTCTGTTCAATACACTGGAATCCATCAACAGCATGGCCGAGATCGCGGAGGAGAAGGACATCGCGGATATGTCTCTCGCGCTCGGCAATATGTTCCGCTACGCGATCAAGACGAAAAGCGAACTGGTCACGTTGGCCGACGAGCTGAAGCATACGATGGACTACGTGTCGATCCAGCAGATCCGTTTTGGCGGCCGATTCCGTCTGGTGACGGATATCCCGCAGGATCTGATGCAGGAAGAAGTGCTGAAGCTGATCCTGCAGCCGCTGGTCGAAAATGCGCTGTATCACGGGCTGAACTACTGCACTGCCGGCGATACGATCAGCGTGACGGCCCGCCGTTCCTCCGACACGCTCCTTCTCACCGTCTCCGACAACGGGCAGGGCATGGCGCCGGAGACACTGGCCCGTGTCCGGAACGATCTCGCGCGGGAAGCGAGCTTCACGGAACTCGGCCACCGGAGCAGCCAGAGCATCGGCCTGACCAATATTCATACACGCATCGAGCTGTATTACGGCAGCGGCTACGGTCTGGCTGTCGAGAGTACAGAGGGAAACGGCACTGTCATCACGATCCGGTTGCCCCTGATCCGGGCCGCGGCGCATACGGAGGTGCACTGATATGACGACCTATATTCTGATCGACGATGAAGAGATCATCCGGCGCGGCACGAAGAAGAAACTGGAGCCGCTTTCCGATACCATCGAATGCATCGGGGAAGCGGACAACGGACAGGCCGGGATCGATCTGATCCGGGAAAAGAAGCCTGATTTTGTGATCCTGGACATGCAGATGCCCGTCATGGACGGTATGGAGCTGCTGCCGTATCTTGCGGAACACTATCCGGGGATGCCCCTGCTCGTGATCAGCGGCTACCGGGATTTTGACTATATCAAACAGGCGATCTCCGCCAATGCCGTGGAATACCTACTGAAACCCTTCAGTGCGGAGATGATTCAGAACTGCGTCAGGGATATCCTGCAGCGCCTTTCAGAGCGCGAGCAGATCGATTACAAGCTGCGCGAGTCCGAAGAGGAGAAAGAGGAAGCGAATACCCGCTACGATATGATGCTTCTGCAGAACATCATCCTGGGATATCACGTCGGCGAACCCAGCTTTACCTCCCAGAAGCTGAAATCGCTGGAAGGCAGTCATGAGCTTGTGCTGCTGACCATACAGTGCCAGCTGCAGCGGGCGGAAGAAGAGATCACCGGGTGGCTCGCGGAGAACGGATTCGCGGATCTCGCGCTGTATCTGCCGGCTGCGGAGGGCTCCGGCATGGGATTTCTGATCCTGTTCCTGCCGCGCATCGAAAAAACGCGCATGCAGTCACTGCTTGCACAGGCTGTCAGCGCGATGACGAACGGACTCGGTCTCGGAGATACGCCGATCACGCTCGGCGTCAGCAGACGGCACGCCTCCGTGAGCAGCCTGCGGGAGGCTTATCTCGAGACGGTGGCGGCGCTGGACGGGCAGTCGGCAGCCTATGAGGGATCTGCGGTCTATTATTATGAAGGGGAGCTATCGCCGCGGCAACTGGAATGGGAACATACCGATGAACTCCTCTTCCGGATCGAGGCAGGCATGGCGGAGGAAGTGACTTTGCTGACGAAGAAACTGTTTTCCTTCTACAGGACAGTCGCGGACTGCCGGTTAGTCGATGTCAAATACCATTGCCACGAGTTGTCCGGTCAATGCCGGACGATCCTGTCAGAATATCTCGGTGAAACGCAGAGCGCAGGCGGTGTGCAGAATATCGTGAGCCATATCTATTCCCTGGCGGATCTCGAGACATATTATACGAACTTCTTCCGGAATCTCGCGGAGCTTCTGCGGCCCCGGAGTGTCTACGCGGAAGGGGATATCATCGAACGGGTACAGCTCTATATGCAGCGGAATTACCGGAAAGCGCTCACCCAGGATTTCGTCGCCTCGCTCTTCTATATCAACCGCAGTTATCTGAGCACGCTGTTCAAAGCGCGGACCGGCGAAAAATTCGTGGATTATCTGAACGATATCCGGATAGAGCATGCAAAGGAGCTGCTCGGGATGAGCGGCCAGAAAATGTATCAGATCTCCAAGAACGTCGGCTATGACAATGTGAAATACTTTTTCCGCGTATTCAAGAAATCCGTCGGCATGACGCCGGAACAGTACCGGGAGAACTGCAGGGGATAAGGAAGCGGAAACAGACCGGGGGACAGGTTCAAGACCTTTTGGCCGCGAACCTGTCCCCCGGTTTCTCATTTCATTCAGATCTTTTTGACATTATACGGTTCCGCCCCTTTATACGCGTTCGTATGCAGGATCACATTGATGATCCTCTCGGCGGTGTTCCGGATCACTTCCTCCGTCAGTTCTCCGGAAGCAGCGGCTTCCCGGATGCTCACTTCGTCCACCGTATCGCCCGGCATGATGATATCGTTGCCGGCGGCAATGCATTTCCAGGGGATGCTTCCTCCTTCATGCATGGTCGTGGTCCAGTCAGTCATGATCACGCCCGCAAAGCCCCATTCATTTCTGGCTGCCTGCGTGCACAGATCATAGCTGTTGGGCGTATGCACGCCGTTGACCAGATTGTAGGATGTCATGATGCACATCGGCTGGGATGTCTTCACCGCGATCTCAAAGCCGCGCAGATAGATCTCCCGCAGCGCCCGCTCGGAAATGATGCTGTCGGACAGCATCCGGTTCTCTTCCTGGTTATTGCAGGCAAAATGCTTGATCGTCGTCCCGGTGCCCGGCATGCTCTGCACGCCGCGGGTGATCGCTGCCGCGATCGCTCCGGATACGAACGGATCCTCTGAGTAATACTCGAAGTTTCTTCCGCAGAGCGGATTCCGGTGGATATTCATGCCCGGCGCCAGCCACCAGCCCACATGGAACTCTTCCATCTCCGCGGCAACAGCCTGCCCGACTTCCTCCAGAAGCGCCGTATCAAAGCTCTGGGCCAGCAGGGTACCGACTGGGAACGCGGTGCAGTACTGGTACCATGTTTCCGCGTTCTCCCGCTTGCCGGCGGTTTCTGTCTGGAAGAATCCGCCTTCCAGGCTGGCGAGAAAACCTTCGGGGATCACTTCATCCGTCGCTTTATCCACGTCATAGGAACGGTTCAGCCGCAGTCCCGCGGGACCGTCCGCGAGCACGACCGGCGCAACTTTGTACTTTTTCTTGAGCGCACCGCTGGTCTCCGCAGCAGAGCCGGGAACTTTGATGCCGGCAGCGCCAAGCGCGCCCTGGCCTTTGCTCATTTCTCCGTAAAAGAGCGGCAGCAGTTCATCCACGGATGCCCGGATGGCGATCCTCCTGGCTTCCTGCCGCAGCGAATCCGCGAAACAGGATTTTCTCTCCTCCGGTTCCGGTGCAAAGGGAATCTCCGGAATGCCGTTTTCCGCGGCAAGCTTATGCCACGCTTCCTCCTTCTCTGTAATGGAATCCGGCCGCTGTTTCTCCGGCAGCCATTCCTGAATCGGGCAGATATGCGGAACTTCTTCGATCACGGTATCCGATTCCACGGTCAGAACAGCCGCGAGCTTACAGTCCGCGGAAGAGCCGCCGGTCCATAAGCCGTATTTTCCGGCTTCGATCACCCAGGCAGACTTCTCTTCGTCGAAACTGGCGAACTGCTTCACCGGCACGGCGATCTCCCCGTCAAAGCATTCTCCCGGCTGCAGCAGCGGCGTTTTGACAAAGCCGCCGAGTCTCCTGTACTCCTTGGGAAGGCCGGTCTGCGGGCAGGTGATATACAGCTGGGCAACTTCTTTTCCGGCATACCGCGCTCCGGTGTTTTTCACATGAATCTGCAGGACCGCTCCCTGTCCGTCCGCCTTTACTTCGCCTGCACTGATCTCGAAGTCCGTGTAGGAAAGACCATGGCCGAACGAAAACAGCGGCTTGATGCCGAAGCTGTCAAAGTACCGGTAGCCGACATAGATCCCTTCCTGATAATATTCCTTATCCACGTCGCCGGAAACATAGCTGAATGTCTCCGCGTTCGGATAATCCCTGTACTGCCTGGCCCAGGTATCCGTCAGCTTGCCGGACGGCGTCACTTTGCCGAGCAGCACATCAGCCACAGCGTTTCCGCCCTCCTGTCCCGGCTGGGAAATGAAGAGCACCGCTTTGACGGACGGCAGTTCTTCCACGACCGCGGTCACTTCCACCGGACCGCCGGCATTGATCACCAGCACGGTCGGGAGCTGCTGCGCGTCCAGCGCTTTCAGATCCGCGGTCTCTTTCTCCGTCAGATAATAATCACCTGCTTCCGCCAGCCGGTCCGCCGCTTCTCCGGCGACACGGCTTACGACATAGACAGCCGCAGCGGCGCCTTCAGTGTCGTCTTCCGTGATTTCTCTGCCGTCCGGCATCCGGAAGGTCTTCTTCGCGTAATTATTGAAAATGCTCGTGGAATCCGCACCGGTCTTCGTCCCCAGGATGGAATCCCGCCAGGCGATCCGGGCGTCAAGATACCTCTCGTCGAAATCGCACAGCCAGTCTTCCGTCGTCAGATGCACGCCGGCATTTTTCAGACCGTCATGGATCGAAACGGTATCCCGCTGATTGACATCTCCGGAACCGGTCCCGCCTTTGATCGTATGACCGGCGCCGGCGCCCAGAAGGGCGACTGCCGTATCCGGGGACAGAGGAAGAAGACCGTCGTTTTTCAGAAGGACAAAGCCTTCCGCTGCAGCCTTCCGCGCCACAGCTCTGTTCCGCTTCTCACGCGCTGTCTCTTCCGTCTTTTGTGTACCGCTGTGCCTGAACTCATTGATTGCTTTCATTGGAATCTGCTCCCCCCGTACGCGAAACATTTCAAAGGAGCCTCCGGGCGGAAGCTCCTTTCGGTAACAATAGCTTATATTATTTTAGAACTTTCCTGCCTTGGCAGCCTCTTCGATCGAAACAGCTGTGGAGACGGTCATGCCGACCATGGGGTTGTTTCCTGCGCCGATCAG
>CAMOZZ010000056.1 GCA_946631165.1 uncultured Lachnospiraceae bacterium
GTCTCTTTCCACGGCAAGCTTTGCTGCTGTGCCGTCATTTTCCCTGAGAAAGGATGCATACGATTCGCGGGCCTGTTCACCCAGCGAATACGGATACGAGAGCCGTTCCATGGCAGTTTCGGCAGCAAGCTTTCCATTGACAGCTGCCAGGCGTTCGAACATCATATCATATTCCCTGAAACTTATACCGTTCTTATTCACGCACTCTCTGTAGGTAAAGCCCGTGCCGACAATGCTGGAATGAAAAGCTCTGGCAAAAGTATCTTCCGTAAAATCCAGCACATAATCTGGGAATACCAGCCTTGCATCCCCGTCCGGCAGATGCAGGAAGAAACGCATTGTCCGGTCGCTTTCAGTAAGGAGATCACGGAGGATCGAATAGCGCTCGTTAAACAGTTCGATCTCGATTTCTTCCAGCGCAGTGCACTGCCTGAAAGCGCCGTCATAATAATCGGAAATGCTGTCGGAGAGGCAGAGCTTTTTCAGGCCGGTACAGGCATAGAAAGCAAACAGGCCAAGCGTCCGCAGTGTTCCGGGAAGACGGACATACACTATATCCTTTCTTCTGGAAAAGGCGGACTTTGTCACTGCACGCACAGGAAGATCTTCGATGTGATCCGGAATCTGAAGATGTCTGACGGCGCCGTCATATCCTGTGATCGCTGCTTCATTGTTATTTATCTCATAAAGAAAAGCCATGACCAAGCCTCTACCTGCCGTTCACATGTTGTATATCTCATTGTTCCTTTAATAATATATCATAAATAAATCTCTGCAAAAAAACAATGTCAATTGCAGATTGTACTGCTGCCCGGATTTCTGCGGGCTTAAAAGCGGCAATTTCACACGGACAGGTTTTGACATGGAAGTCACTGTGACGTAGAATATTCTTGTCATGAGCGTAAAAAGAAGGATCTTCAGCTTTATCGTAAGACACCGGAGGGCAGTCATCCTGTTTTATCTGGCTGCCATCGTTTTGTGCGCTTACATTTCGGGATTTGTAAAGGTGGATTCCGATCTTTCCCATTATCTGCCGAAAGACTCCGATTCCACCGTGGATCTGCATATCATGGAGGAAGCTTTTGACGCGCAGATCCCCAACGCTCAGTTCATGGTCAGGGATCTCAGTGTGAAAGAGGCCGCCGGCCTGAAAGAGAAGATCGGTGCAGTCGAAGGCGTGATCAATGTATCCTGGCTATCGGATCTCAATGTAATGAACGCGCCGGTCTCAATCCTTCCGAGAAGCCTTGTGGAACAATATTACAGAGACGGAAATGCATTGTTTACAATTACCTTTGACAATGAGTATTCCATGGATACCATGAATGAGATCCGTGCCCTGACAGAGAAGGAATCCTGGTTTTCCGGCAATTTCGTCAACGCAAAAGTCGCCCAGGCAACCGCAAGAAGAGAAGTCTATTTCACGGTCGGGCTTGTTGTAATCTTTGCGGCGTTCCTGCTATTCCTGATCCTGACATCCTTCGCGGAAGTTGCTGCGTTGATCGCGTGCCTGATGTCTGCCGTGGTGATCAATGCAGGTACCAATATTATTTTCGGGACCATTTCCACCATGACGAATATTTCCTCCAGCGTTCTGCAGATGGGCGTCTGCGTGGACTATTCGATCTTCCTGATGCACAGATACGATTACTACAGAAGGGATGCAGATCCGGAGACAGCCATGATCCGGGCGATGGATGTTTCGCTGCTTTCCGTCGCTTCCAGTTCTGTGACAACGATGATCGGCTTTGCCGCTTTGATCTTCATGCGTTACCGCATCGGTATGGATATGGGCGTTGTCATGGCAAAAGGCGTTGCCGTAAGCCTGATCACCTCCTTTACCATGCTTCCCTGTGTGATCCTGATGCTCGACAGGCTGATCCAGAAGCATAAGCACAGGCCGCTGGGAGAACGCGCAGACGGCTTTGCAAAGATCAGTATGGCTGCCCGTTACCCGGTAATGGCAGTATTTGCCGCCGCAGCAGTAATATCCCTTCTGTCGATCGGAAAGAACCTCTTTTATTATGGTACAGCGCATATATATAAAGACAATAACATCGTTGTGACAGACCGGGCGGAGATCGAATCCGTCTTCGGCAGGGAGAATCAGATGGTGCTGCTTGTGCCGGCCGGCAGGACGGCTGCTGAAGCAAAAATGATAAAGCAGCTGAAAGATACGGAGCAGCTGAAGAGCATCACTTCCTATACGGAACTGTTCGGACCGCTTATTCCGGAAAAAATGATCCCGGAATATTACAGGGAACTTCTGCGGTCGGAATCTTACAGCCGGATCATTTTAAATTACGATATGGATGAAGAATCAGAGGAGACTTTCGGCGTGATCGAAGCGATAAAACGGACCGCGGATGATTTCTTCCCGGGAGAGTCTCATCTGATCGGAAACAGCGTGTCGGTCCATGATCTGAAAAAGGTGATCTCCGCGGATAATATCAGGATCAATCTGATCACCGGCTCTGCCATTTTTATGGTCCTGATCCTGACGCTGCGTTCCCTGCTGCTGCCGGTCATCCTTACGCTCTGTATAGAAGGTTCCGCCTGGATCACCATGGCGTCTTTTATTCCGGAAGGGAAGCCGATCTTTTATATCGGATATCTGGTCGTCACTTCGATCCTTCTCGGATGTACCGTTGACTATGCGATCCTGGTCACCAGCAGATACAGGGAACTGAAAGCAGCCGGTGATACGGATCCTGTCAGGAACAGCGTTTCCTTATCCGCTTCCTCAGTCATCACTTCGGCGCTGATCCTGACGTCCGGCGGCGTCGGACTGTGGCTCTTAAGCACGAATCAGCTTGTCGCCCAGCTTGGCGTGATGCTGGGGAGAGGCACCGTAACAGCTGCTGCTGTCGTCCTTTTTGCTCTGCCGGGTTTCCTGTCTGTTTATGACAGGGTCAGGTACAGGAAAAACGGATGGAAAAATGCTGCTTCTTAATGATCCCGATCATCTTCAGTCAGGAGGAAAATACATGAAAAAAATTGCGGTCCTGGGCGGCGGCAACGGCGCGCATGCACTGGCCTTTGACATGATAAACGCCGGCCACGAAGTCAGGATGTTCTACAGGAGAAAGAACCGGAAAATATTTCAGACCGGTGTGTTCTATGCACGGGGAGATGTGATCTCCGGCCCGGCAGAACCTGCGCTGGTCACGAATGATCTGAGCGCTGCTGTGGAGGGGGCCGACTGCATCTTCCTGGTCACACCGGCATACGCGCATGATAATTATGCGCATATGCTCAAAGGATTGCTGCACAAAGACCAGATGCTGTTCGTTTTCCCCGGCGCTTTTGCATCGCTCCAGATGCGGGCTGTATGGGGGGAGGAAGACTGCCCGGTCATTATTGAATCCAACAATCTTCCTTACGGCGCCAGAATGCCGGAAGAAGATATTGTGGAAGTCTACAACCGCAATCCCTTAAGCATCGGGATCATGCCGTCCGAATGCGCGGAGGAAATATTTGCAGCTGCAAAGAAGATCGTTCATCCCATAGAGCTTGCCACGCTTCTGCCGGATATCCTGGCCTGCGGACTGTCTCTCGTAAACCCGGCGACGCATCCGGGTCCCTGCCTGATCAACGCTTCCAATATTGAAAGGCCGAATGTGGATTTTTACCTTTATGAACATGGGTTTTCCCCGTCGGCGGCAAAACTGATGCGGGAAACAGACAGAGAACGTATTGCACTTGCTGCAGCTTTGGGATATGATATTGACCCGGTAGCAGAAGCTTTTCATGTCCCGCATGACTACTCCTGGGAAGAACTGTACAAGGCGGTGCACGGGAATATTACGCATACGGTGATAGCCGGCCCGAATGATATCAATAACAGGTATCTGACGGAGGACGCACCGTACGGTCTTGTGCCGTGGACGGCTATTGCGCATCTGTACGGCTTCCGTATGCCGACAGCCGAATCGATCGTCAATCTTTACAGTGTTATACACGGCAGGGACTGGAATACCGAAGGCCTTTCCGGCAAAAAGCTGGGGCTTGACGGATTTACACCCGAAACGCTGAGAGACTATCTGAAGACAGGAAAAAAGAATGAATGAGGTATATTATGTACAGATTCAATAACGACTACAGCCTGACCGCTCATCCCGCCGTGCTGAAAGCCATCAGCGAGATCAGCGGCAATGCATACGGCGGATATGGCCTTGACGAGATCTGCGGGGAAGCGGCCGAACTGATTAAGAAAAGAATCGGCGCACCGGATGCGGACGTTCATTTTCTGGTCGGCGGCACCCAGACAAATTATACGGTGATTTCCGCATCGCTTCTTCCGTATCAGAGCGTTCTGTGCGCGGAGAGCGGACATATAAATGTCCATGAGACAGGCGCGGTCGAACATATCGGACGCAAGATCACCGCCCTGCCGCATACAAACGGAAAGATCACGGCAGCGCAGGTCGCGGAAGCGGGAGAGAATTTCCGGATCAGCGATGTGCAGGAACACATCACCGAACCCGGTATGGTCTATATTTCCTTCCCCACGGAATACGGTACTGTTTATACCCTGCAGGAACTGGAAGCGCTCCGGAAAGCCTGTGATGAATACGGATTGGTGCTGTTCATCGACGGCGCAAGGCTCGGATACGGCCTGGCAGCGGAAGGAAACGATGTGACGATTCGGGACATCGCACGGCTTGCGGATGTTTTCTATATCGGCGGCACGAAGTGCGGCGCCCTGTTCGGGGAAGCAGTGGTCATCCGGAATAAGCGGATCGGGCACCGGTTCCGCAGCCATATCAAGCAGAACGGCGGCATGCTGGCCAAGGGATTCCTGCTGGGCGTTCAGTTCAGGGCGCTGTTTACCGATGATCTCTATTTTACGATTACGGAGCAGGCCGTTGCAAAGGCGATGACGATAAAAAAGGCTTTTCGGGATAAAGGCATTAAATCCTATATTGACAGTCCTACCAACCAGCAGTTCGTCCTTCTGACGGAAGCGCAGGCGGAGGAATTTGCAAAGGAGTTTGTCTTCGAGAATGAGGGCAGGACCGGGCAGGATATGCGGATTTCAAGATTCTGCACATGCTGGGGGACGACGGAAGAAGAGGTCGCAGCCCTCACGGAAGCGATCCGAAGACTGAAGAAATGAATAAGAACCGGAAGAAAATGTTCTTCCGGTTTTTCTGTGCCGAACAGCAGTATGCCTAAATACGGATATTGCCTTTATCTGTCTGTTTTTCACAAAAAAAACCTCTTGACAAAAGCCTTTTCAGGGTACAAAATATACCTTGCACGACCAAGACAAAACACAATATATAGTATCTGATCCCGCACGCTGCGCGGGGCGGGGCTGGAGGAGAGAAAATGATTCGGAGTATTATAAAAAGAGACGGAAGAAAGGTATTGTACGACCAGGCAAAGATCGCAAGGGCGATCCTGAAAGCCATGGAAGCCACGGGAGAAGGCGATGCCGAAAGCGCAGCGCGCGTGGCGAATGCCGTTGAAAGCCATCTTGAGAGCGACCGCCTGAGCGATGCGCCCGGCATTGAATATATTCAGGACGCTGTTGAAAAAGAGCTGATGAATTACGGCTTCAACGAGACAGCGAAAGCCTACATTCTGTACAGGGCGAACCGTACAAGAGCCAGAGAAGCCAATACCAGCCTGATGCATACGATCGATGAGATCACGCAGGTCGATGCGAAAGCTTCCGATCTTAAGCGGGACAATGCAAATATTGACGGCAATACCGCCATGGGCAGCATGCTCCAGATCGGCGCTGCCGGCGCAAAATCCTATAACGAAATGTATCTTCTGCGGAAAGAGCATGCGAAAGCTTTCCGTGAGGGGTATCTGTATATCCATGATTTTGATTTCTATTCCCTGACCACCACATGTACGCAGATCGATATCCTGAAGCTGTTCCACGGCGGATTCTCGACCGGTCACGGTTATCTGAGAGAGCCGCAGAGCATTCAGAGCTACGCCGCTCTTGCCGCGATCGCCATTCAGTCGAACCAGAACGACCAGCACGGCGGACAGTCCATCCCGAACTTCGATTACGGCATGGCCGAGGGCGTAGGCAAGAGCTACCGCAGGAACTATATCAATATCCTTACGGATGTTGTGGAAGACGCCTGTGATACGGAAGATCTGAAAGACAGGATCAAAGCCGCTGTTGAAACAGTGGAGAGGAATGCAGCCGAAACAGTCGGTCTCGGCAACGGCCCCGAATTTGATGCACAGATGGCGGAGGATCTCGCTGTCCGTTTCCCTGCGCTGCAGGGACAGGATATCGCCCATTTCCTTACCAGAGTCAGAAAACGCGCTTACAAGCTTACCGATCATGAGACGTACCAGGCGATGGAAGGCTTTGTGCACAACCTGAACACCATGCATTCCCGTGCCGGTGCCCAGACACCTTTCTCCTCGATCAACTATGGTACGGATATCACGCCGGAAGGCCGTATGGCCATGCGCAATATCCTGCTGGCGCTTGACGCCGGCCTGGGGCATGGCGAGACCTGCATCTTCCCGATCCATATTTTTAAGGTGAAGGAAGGCGTGAACTACAATCCGGAAGATCCGAACTATGATCTGTTCAGACTGAGCTGCAAGGTCAGCGCCAGAAGACTGTTCCCGAACTTTGTTTTCCTGGATGCACCTTACAATCTGCAGTATTATGTGCCCGGCCGTCCCGAGACGGAAGTCGCCACGATGGGCTGCAGAACGAGAGTCATGGGCAATGTGTATGATCCCACCAGAGAGATCTCGTATTCCAGAGGAAATCTTTCCTTCTCCTCGATCAACCTTGTGCGCCTTGCGCTGGAAGCGAATCACGACGAGAAAGTATTCTATGAGAAGCTTGACTGGATGCTCGAACTGACAGCCCAGCAGCTCCTTGACAGATTCGAGATCCAGGCTGCGAAGCATGTCTACAACTTCCCGTTCCTGATGGGACAGGGCGTCTGGCTTGATTCGGAAAAGCTTGCCAACAGCGACGAGATCCGCGATGTCTTAAAGCACGGAACCCTTTCAATCGGTTTCATCGGCCTTGCAGAGACGCTTACCGCCCTTTACGGCAAGCATCACGGCGAGAGCGAGGAGATCCAGCAGAAGGGCCTTGAGATCATCGGCCATATGAGAGATTTCTGCAATAAGAAATCTCAGGCCATGAAGATGAACTTCACCCTGCTTGCGACGCCTGCAGAAGGTCTGTCCGGCAAATTCGTCCGTCAGGACCAGCAGCGCTTCGGCAAGATCCCCGGCATTACCGACAGGGAGTATTACACGAACAGCTTCCATATTCCGGTATGGTTCCCGATCTCTGCCTATGACAAGATCCGCCTTGAAGGACCGTATCATGCACTCTGCAACGCCGGCCATATCAGCTATGTCGAAATGGACGGAGATACTTCCAAGAATATCGAAGCCTTCGAACAGGTCGTCAGATGGATGCATGACTGCGGCGTCGGTTACGGCAGCATCAACCATCCTGTGGACAGAGACCCCGTCTGCGGCTATGTCGGCGTGATCGGAGACGTCTGCCCGAGATGCGGAAGAAGAGAAGGAGAGCAGATCCCGCAGGAGCTTGTCGAGAAACTGCGCAGGATGTACCCCGAGATGCCCGCCTTCCAGGGGATCATGTAATAAATTGCGAACGGTACGGGATGAATCATTAAGGATGACAAAATTCATCCCGTGTTTTTAAAAATAGTGCTTGACAAAACATATGTTTTGGTACAAAATATACCTTGCACCGGCTCCGCAAACACAAGATGTTGTGTCCGGGATGCTTTCAGAGAATAAAGGAGAATCATTATGAGCGAACAGAGCTATAACGAAAAACTCGGACAGGGCGTAGGATTTGAGCGGATCCGCCGCATCACCGGATATCTTGTGGGAACCATGGACAAATGGAACGACGCGAAACGTGCCGAAGAGCATGACCGTGTAAAGCACGGCCTTTCCGTCCATGCTTAAGCTGGCGGGGATAGCCGAGGATTCAATCGTTGACGGGCCGGGCATTCGCACGGCCTTTTATGTTCAGGGCTGCCCGCATCACTGCCCCGGCTGTCACAACCCCGAAACCTGGGATTTCTCGGGCGGCACGGAAATGGAAGAGGAGACTCTTCTGAAAATCGTAAAGAGCAATCCGCTCTGCCGCGGCGTTACTTTTTCCGGCGGCGAACCTTTCACACAGGCGGAGGGCCTTGCAAAACTGGCGGAGCTTCTGAAGGAGAACGGCTATGAGGTAGCTTCCTATACCGGATTCACCTTCGAGCAGCTGTATGAGAACGGCACCGAAGCGCAGAAAAGACTTCTGTCGCTGATCGATGTACTGGTGGACGGCCCGTTCCTGATGGCGGAAAAGAGCCTGGAGCTGAATTTCCGCGGCAGCAGGAATCAGCGGGTGCTGAATGTGCCGCAGAGCCTGAAAGCCGGAAAAGCAATTGAAGAGACTTCCGCAAGATGGCTCGGCATTTATTAAATATAAAAAGAGGACAGGCTCCGATTTCCGCCCTGCATGGCAGCAGGAAGAAGATCGGAACCTGTCCTCTTTTTCATCGTTTACTGCTCTGAAAACTGGCTTTTGTCAACGCCGCAGAGCGGGCATTCAAAATCCTCGGGAACATCTTCCCACTTCGTTCCGGGTTCGATCCCGGCATCGGGGAAACCGGCTTCTTCATCATATTCCCAGCCGCATACATCACATACATAGACCATGTCAGATTCCTCCTTATTCAAGCCGCCTGGGCGGCTCTTTATGCTGTTACAATAGCATAACATTGTGACAGTGTCAAAAGGTTTATGTAAATCAACCGTAGAGTTGGCAGTCTGACTATTTTTATGAGGGAAAGTATATTCAGAACATTGATAATAACTATATTATAATACAGTAAATAAATAAGTGAATTCAGCCTTCCGTTTTCTGAAAACAAAATAAATTAACTGATCAAAATGCTTAATTGTCTCCTCTATACAAATCAAAAAAATGAAAAATGAAAAAAAGAGCGTTCTATCCCGAACAAAACAAAAGAAAATGAACTGTTTTTCAGTTCTTTGATAATTGACTTTAACTGCCCTGTGTCCTATAATCATATTATCTTACAGGTCTATGCGCCAAAGCGCTTAGCCAAAAAAGGAGGATGATTCCAATGGGAAAGATTCAGATGACCACTCCGCTGGTCGAGATGGATGGCGATGAGATGACTAGAGTTCTGTGGCAGATCATTAAAGACGAGCTGCTGCTGCCTTTCATCGATCTCAAGACAGAATATTATGATCTCAGCCTTGTAAAGAGAGAAGAGACCAAGGATCAGATCACTATTGATTCCGCGAATGCTGCATTAAAGTATGGCGTAGCCGTAAAGTGCGCGACCATCACTCCCAATGCACAGCGTGTTGAAGAGTACAACCTTTCACAGATGTGGAAGAGCCCGAACGGCACCATCCGTGCGATCATGGACGGAACCGTTTTCCGTGCTCCCATCCTTGTAAGAGGTATCGAGCCTTACGTAAGAACATGGAAGAAACCCATCACGATCGCTCGTCATGCTTATGGTGATGTTTACAAGAACACCGAGATGAAGTGCTTTGAAAAAGGTACTGCGAAGCTCGTATTCACCAACGAAAAGGGCGAGACCAAAGAGTCCGAGATCTTCACATTCACTGAGGACGAGGGCGGCGTGATCCAGGGTATGCACAACCGCTGCAACTCCATCAGATCTTTCGCAAGAAGCTGCATGAACTATGCTCTGGATACCAAGCAGGATCTGTGGTTTGCTACCAAGGATACCATCTCCAAACAGTATGACCATACCTTCAAGGATATCTTCGCAGAAGTATTCGAGACCGAGTACAAAGAGAGATTCGAAGCTGCCGGCATCACCTATTTCTACACTCTGATCGACGACGTCGTAGCACGTGTCATCCGTTCCGAGGGTGGATACATCTGGGCCTGCAAGAACTATGACGGCGATGTTATGTCCGACATGCTTGCAACAGCTTTCGGTTCCCTGGCTATGATGACTTCCGTTCTTGTAAACCCGAACGGCAAGTATGAGTATGAAGCTGCTCATGGTACTGTCACCAGACATTACTACAAGCATCTGAAGGGTGAAGAGACCTCCACGAACTCCGTAGCTACCATCTTTGCATGGACCGGCGCTCTGAATAAGAGAGGCGAGCTGGACGGCAATGCTGAGCTGCAGAAATTCGCTAAGGCTCTTGAGAAAGCTACCATCGATACCATCGAGGAAGGCTACATGACCAAGGACCTTGCCCTGATCACCACCATTCCGAAGGAAGAAGTACATCAGGTCAACTCCAGAGAGTTCATCCTTGAGATCCGCAAGAGACTTGAGGCTCTTCTGTAATTCAAATTGACAATTGATTCAGCCCCGGCAATCTGCCGGGGCTTTTTGATTCCCCAAACTGACAGCGTATTATTTTCTGATACTGTTGACGAAAGCCGTCAATGCTGTTGTATTATTTAATGATTTTGGTATAATTATTACTGTCGGTAATCCAATACTTCAAAGAAAAGGGGGATCATTATGCAAAGAACAAAGCAGCTCCGCATTCCTGTCCTGCTCATACTATGCGCTGTTATACTGCTTGCCGCTTCCAGGACCGTATTTGCCTCAAATCTGATGAAGATAACCAGACCTTCCGACGGCAGCAGAGTGACGCCGGGCGCCGTTGAGGTTTATACGACGTTCACTTACCAGGGCGGAAAGATCAGTGAATTTGCTTCACAGATCAGCCCGATGATCGTCCAGGTACTGGACAGCAGCGGAAAGGTAATCCAGACAAAAGAATGGAGAGTTACTGTCGGCAGGCTTGATCTGATCGATACATATCGTCTCGATGTCGATATCCCGAAGGAAGGTACTTATACCATACGTGCAGCTGTCCCCGGGGCACCGAATGAGTGGAGCAGCGTGAAAGTGACTGCCTCCTATAAGTCAGAAGACGAAGAAAACAATAATGTCGATGACGATGCAACCAATAAACAGGAGGATACCGGCGAGTGGCCGGAAGGTTCCCTGTGGTGGAATATTATTCCGAACAGTCAGAATCCCGGGTATCACATCTCCGTTGACAAAAAAGTATATAATATTGACCTCTCGAAAAAGGACTATGCAAGGATCAATTTCACAATGTCCGTGGACAAGGATCTTTACGAGAAAGATAATCCCGAATATTACGCCTCCTCAGACAGACTGACTGCAGCCGGTGAAAAGATCTTTAAATTTAAAGATATCGGCGATCAGACATACAGATTAAGCGGCGGCAAATATATCACCAATACCTGGCTGGAATACAGGGCACTGAAGCCGGGTACATCCAAAATGCAGATCTTCTTCCTGTCGGGACTCAAATGGTATGATGTACACGAGATCACCCTGAATGCGATCGGCGCGAATACCATGACTGTAAAAGCCAAGTCGCCGGTCCTGAAAGCGAAGACCCTGGCAAAAAAGAAACAGGTGATACCCGCTTCGAAAGCCTTTACGATCAAAAAAGCCAAAGGAAAGGTGACCTTTAAGAAAGTCAAAGGAAATGCGAAGATCTCGGTCGCTGCCAAAACCGGCAAAATAACCGTTAAGAAGGGCTTAAAGAAAGGGACTTACAAAGTAGCTGTGAATGTTACCGCTGCCGGTACAAATATATACAAAAAGCTGACGAAAAAAGTGACCGTAAAGATCAGGGTGAAATAAGATAACAGTGTTCACCGTTAGAGACAGGGCATCCTGTCTCTTTTTTTAACAATGCATGGATAATTGATCAGGATCTGTGCTATAATACCAAAGTGCGTTTCAGACAGGATCTGTCCGTGAAACGCTATGCTGTTATGTATACAAAATAATGCTTCGGAGGATCATCTGATGGATCAGAAAAAACTTGGTTTCGGCATGATGAGACTGCCTATTACAGATAAGAATAATAAAGGCAGCATCGATGTGGAACGCACCGCGGGAATGGTTGATATGTTCATGGCAGCCGGTTTTACATATTTTGATTCCGCTTATATGTATCATGAATTCCAGAGCGAGACTGTCACAGGGAAAACGGTCGTTTCCCGGTATCCCAGAGATCGTTTTACGGTAGCGACAAAGATGCCGATGGGCATGTTCAAAACAAAAGAAGAGCAGGAAAATATTTTCAACGAACAGCTGAAAAAATGCGGCGTTGATTATTTTGACTTTTATCTGATCCACAATCTGAATTCCTCCTGTATCGGAACAGCCAGGGAGCTGGATACCGTCGGTTTCCTGCAGAAAATGAAAGAAGAAGGGAAGATCAGGAAGCTCGGCTTTTCCTGTCATGATACCGGCGATTTCGTCGACCGTACTTTCAATGAGTTTCCCCAGCTTGAATTCGTACAGCTGCAGATCAACTATCTTGACTGGGAGAATGAAGGCATACAAAGCCGGAAATGTTATGAAGCAGCCGTGAAGCATGGAAAACCGGTGATCGTAATGGAGCCGGTAAAGGGCGGTACCCTGGCAAATATTCCTTCAGAAGCGGAAGCGGCTCTGAGAAAGATCCATCCGGATTGGAGCCCGGCTTCCTGGGCGATCCGTTTCGCGGCAGGCCTTCCCGGCGTTTACATGGTCCTTTCCGGCATGAGTACAGAAGAGCAGCTGGCGGACAACATCCGTACCATGCAGAATTTCACGCCGCTTGACGAGAAAGAGCTTGCCGCGCTTGAAACAGTACGCGGCATTATCAACGGAAGCATTGCGATTCCCTGTACCGGCTGCAGATACTGCGTGGAAGCGGACAGATGTCCCATGAACCTGAATATCCCCAGCTACTTTGCGCTGTATAACCAGGAAAAACTGGATACGAACCCGAGCTGGTCCTCCGAGAAAGAAATGTACGCCAATCTGCTCGCGGAAGGGTACGGAAAGATGGAAGACTGCCTGCACTGCGGAAACTGTGAATCCTACTGCCCGCAGCATCTGCCGATCAGGGCGCTGTTGGAGAAAGCCTCGGATTTCTTCGATGCGGAAGGCGCCGGCAGAACATACACCGGAGAGAAGATCACAAAGAGCGGCAGACCGTTCTGAACAGCTATTATTATACAAACAACAGAAAGTCCGGTCCGCTTAAGGATCGGAAAAGGTCTTTAAACAATGAGAAGTTCCAACTGGATCATCGGTCCCGAAATAACCCTGCCTGTCATGCTCAAAGGCCGTGAAGACAGAGTCAGAAGACAGAAAAGGGCACAGATCAAACGTCCGTCGACCCTTGTCTGCTTTACGCTGAATATTGCCGGCCCCATCAAACGTTTTCCGCTTGCGGAGGAGGTATTTTACAATACATTCGATCTTATCAGAAATACATTGCTCGTCCACCGCATGCCACCTGCCGATTCCTTTATCTCGGATAATGTGTACGGCATCGAAGGGTATCTGTCCGTCCATGCGGACCCTTACGAAGTAAAAAAAGTCCTTCTGGAGCTCGAGGAAAATGAACCCGCCGGAAGACTCTTTGATATCGACGTCCTGAAACCGGACGGGGAAAAAGTATCTCGCAGCGAGCTGGGGCTTGGCACAAGGCCCTGTCTTGTCTGTGGAAAAACAGACGGCGTTTGCGCCAGAAGCAGGGCGCATTCCGTGGAAGCGCTGCAGGAAGCCACCGCTGCCCTCCTGCTTGAGCAATGCAGCAAATACAGGCTCTCCTCGGAAATGATCGGAAGACTCTGCCGTCAGGCAATGCTGATGGAAGTCTATGCTACGCCGAAGCCCGGCCTGGTGGATCTCAACAATTCCGGTTCCCATACGGATATGGATGTTTCCCTGTTTGAGAAAAGCACTTACGCACTGGAGCCATATTTTGCCCGGTTCGCCGCAGCAGGTTTCGAACTGCAAAACGAATCGGCGGAAAAGATACTCAGCTGCATCCGTCCGATCGGTCTGGAAGCCGAAAACGCCATGTATCAGGCGACAGGAGGCGTGAATACGCATAAGGGAATGATTTTTTCGCTAGGCATCCTTGCTGCTGCAGCCGGTTATGTGATCGCTTCCTACAGCGTACGGGAAACGCTGCTGTCGCAGATCCTGCGTACAGCGGGAATGATCGCTTCTCCCGCTTTTAAAGAAGATTTCCGCCTGCTTCCGCTGGAAGACGGACATGTGAAGACAGCGGGGGAAGAGCAGTATGAGAAGCTGAAGCTGGGCGGCAT